>DAOTZU010000083.1:0-11432 GCA_034433995.1 Anaerolineae bacterium | reverse complement strand
GGGGCGGGCGCTCTGGGTGGGCTTGGCCCATCACGGTGGCGATGAAGCGTTGGGCATCGGGCTTGGCCTTGTTCAAGGGGAGATGGGGGAATGGAGAGGTCATAATCGCTCCTTTTACCAACAAGTATAGCCACCATCCACCAAAAGGAGATGGCCGTTGATCAGATCGGCGGCGGGCGAAAGCAAAAACCGCACCGCCCCCAAAACATCCTGGGTGGTGCCAAAGCGGCCGGAGGGGATCTTGGGCAGGTTCTCTTGGACAAAGGCCGGGTCGGTGAACATGGAGGTGGTGAGGGGGGTGGAGACAAAGGTGGGACCCACGGCGTTCACCGTGATGCCGTAAGGCCCCAACTCGATGGCGAAAGCCTTGGCCATGTGGGCCACGGCCGCCTTGGTGATGGCATAGATGGAGCGGTCGCGCATGGCCACCACGGCGAGCTGCGAGGCGATATTCACGATCTTGCCCCGCCCCTGTTTGACCATCTGCTTGGCGGCGATCTGGGTGCAGAAAAAGACGCCCTTCAGGTTCACCGCCGTGATCTTGTCCCATTCGGCCTCGGTGTATTCCAGGACGGGCTTGCGGATGTTGATGCCGGCGTTGTTGACCAGGAAATCCAGCCGGCCGAACTCTTGAACAGTGGCGGCCACAGCGGCCTCGATGGAGGCGACCTCTGTCACGTCCAGATCGAGCACCAGCGCCCGCTGGCCCAGGGCGCGGATCTGCGCGGCGGTCTCTTCCGCGTTGGCGCGCTGGCGGGGAAGATCGGCCACTACCATGTGGGCGCCGGCGGCGGCCAGGCCGAGGGCCAATGTCTGGCCAATGCCGTTGGCGGAGCCGGTGACCAGGCCCACCTGCCCATCCAAACGATAATTAACCTCGTTCTCGCTCATGGCTCTACCCTTCGGGATGATGGCTCCGGGCGGCTAACCCGGCGCTATTCTAGCGCAAGGCAAAACGCTTGTCGAATCCTAGCGCGGGCGTTTGTGCAAATGGGCGGGCCCGGCTATACTGGCTGGCGACGTCCACAAGACGCCCACAAGGGGCTAAGCTACTTGCAGAGTGGTGAGGGGAAGGGATGGACGGGATGCGCAAGAGCAGATGGTGGTTTTGGGGTGGGTTGGTGGCCGGCCTGGCGCTGGCGGCGGTGGCCGTGGAGCGGCGCCGGGCGCGGATGGCGCAGGTGCAGCGCAACCGCCAAGTGAAGGTTTTGGTGGTGGGCGCGGGGGTGGTGGGCAGCACCTACGCTGCGCGCCTGGCCCGCTGGGGGATGGAGGTGACGCTCCTGGCCCGTGGGGAGCGCCTCCAGGGATTGCTCGCCCATGGGCTGGTTCTGCGGAGCGCCCTCACCCGGCGCCAGCGGAGCTGGCCCGTGCGCGTCGTCGCCGCCGTCTCGCCGGCGGAGGAGTACGACCTGGTCCTCGTGGCCGTGCGTCATACCCAAGTGCAGGGGGCGCTGGCGGCCATCGCGCCCCTGGCCGAGACCACGCCCATCTTGTTCTTGCAGCACAACCCCGTTGGGCCGGAACCTCTGGCCCAAGCTTTGGGCCAGCCCCACGTCCTTTTGGGGTTCCCCGCGACGGGCGGCCTGCGCGTCCGGGGGGAGATTGTGAGCCTGCCCTTCTGGCTTGGCGCCACCGTCATCGGCGAATCCAACGGGGCCCACACCCAGCGCCTGCATCAAGCGCGCACCATCCTGCAACGGGCGGGATTTAAGGTGCGGGTGGAGCGGCGCATCGTCGCCTGGCTCAAAACCCAGGCCGCCTTGGAGGCGGTGTTGGCGGGTTGCCTTTACCGAAACGGCGGGGACCTGCGCCGCCTGGCCGCTGCCCCCCAGGAACTGGCCCTTTACCGTGAGGCCTTGGGCGAGGCCCGGCAGGTTCTGGCGGCCCAAGGGATCCGCTTCGACTTGGGCGCCGCGCCACCACGGGCAGCGCGGGCATTGCTCCGGCTGGCCGGCGCTCTGCCGGGGGTTGGCCTCTTGGCGCAGAGTCGCCTGGAGCACGCGGCCGACGAGTTTCGAGCGCTGCATGAGCAGCTCCTGGCTGCGGCCGGAGGCCTCCCCGTGCCGGCGCTGCGCAGCTTGGGCGCATATTTTCCGGCCGGATGAGGTATCATGGCGATCATCATCAAGTCATCCGCCGAGATCGAGCTGATGCGCCGGGCAGGGCGCATCAACGCCTTGGCCTTGGAGGCGATGGTCCGCGCCGTGCGGCCAGGGGTGACGACGCTGGAGTTGGACCGCATCGCCGCCGAGGTGATCCGGGCCCACGGCGGTCGGCCCGCCTTTTTGCACTATCCCAACCGCAACATGCCCGATCGGCCCTACCCCGCCACCATCACCGCCAGCGTCAACGATGAGCTGGTCCACGGCATTCCCAGCAAGCGGCGGCTCAAGAACGGCGATATCCTCAGCCTGGATTGCGGCACGGTGTGGCAGGGGTTTGTGGGTGATTCGGCGGTGACGGTGCCGGTGGGGCGTATTTCGGCCCGAGCCGCCCGGTTGATCGAGGTGACCCGCCAGGCCCTGGAGCGGGCCATCGCCGCCTGCCGCGCCGGCGCCCACCTGGGCGATGTCTCGGCCACCATCCAGGAATGGGTGGAATCCCAAGGGTACCAGGTGGTGCGGGAGTATACCGGCCACGGCGTGGGGCGCGAGATGCACGAGGACCCCGAGATCCCCAACTGGGGCAAGCGGGATCGCGGCCCTATCCTGCGGCCCGGGATGACCTTGGCGCTGGAGCCGATGGTCACCGTGGGGGCGCCGATCCTTTATGTGAAGCCCGACGGCTGGACGGTGGCCACGGTGGATGGCCAACTCTGCGCCCATTTTGAACACACCGTGGCCATCACCGATGGCGAGGCGGACATCCTCACGCTGTGAGGAGCTGCCCGACGGAATGGAGAGAACCACGGAGGCGCGGAGGGCACGGAGATCGCTCTTGCGCCCTTCCAGGGTTTCCGTGTCACCGTATTTCCGGTAAGAGCGGGGGCCCGCTGAGGGCTGAGCGCTGAGAACTGAGGGCGGTTTCGCCAGGAGGCAGGATGGACGAGCCACTATCCTTTTTCGATTGCAACGTCAGTTTCGGCCCTGGGGCGAGCGGGGTCTTGCGCCCCTGTGCCAGCGTGGAAGAGCTGCTGGCAGAGATGGATTGGGTGGGCGTGGAGCAGGCCCTGGTGCACCATACCCTCATGCGCGAGCATGCCCCCCAGGTGGGCAACACCATCCTGGCCGAGAGCCTGGCCGGGCAGCCGCGTCTGGTGGGCACCTGGGCCATCTTGCCGCCGCAAACGGGGGAGTTGCCTCAAGGCGCGGCCTTTTTTGCCGCCATGGCCCAAGCCAATGTGCGCGCCCTCTGGGCCTTTCCGGAGGAACACCGTTACATCTTGGATCGGGCCACCTTTGGCGCCTTTCTCGATGAAGTGAGCGCGCGCAAGATCCCCCTCTTTTTGCCCCGCGAGGCCGGCGGCCCCCGCCCGCCCGATACCTGGCACCTGGTTTATCACCTTTTGGCCCAATATCCCCAGCTGACGCTGGTCTTGGCCGCCCACGGGCCTTGGGGCGAGGATCGTTACTTTCGCCCGCTGTTGGAGCGCTATCCGCGCTTTTACCTGGATATCTCGCGCTACGAGCTGGATTGCGGCCTGCGCGAGCTGGTGGCCCGCTATGGCGCCGAGCGCCTGCTCTATGGCAGCAATTTCCCCTATCACAGCATGGGCGGCCCGCGCTTGATGGTGACCCGTGCCGAGATAGATGAAGCCGCGCGCCGGGCCATCGCCGGCGATAATCTGCGCAGGCTGCTGCAGGAGGTGGACCTCTCATGAACCAGACCGCCCTCTCCTCGCCTCTGGTGCAAGAGTATCTCGCCACGGGGCGCTGCGCCGGTTGTCTCGTGGTGGACCTGCACGCCCATTACGGGCCCTTTCGCGGCATCTATATGCCCAACCACACCCCCGAGCAGATGGTGGCGACCATGGAGCGGTGCGGCGTGGAGATCATCGTCTCCAGTGGCCATCTGGCCCTGGTGGATATGGTGCGGGGCAACGCCGAGATGGTGGCAGTCGCGGCGCGTTATCCGGGCCGCTGGTACGCCTATCTGGTTTACGATCCCCGGGATCCCCTCCGGGGCCGGGCCGAGCTGGAGGGTTACGCCGCCCATCCCTGTTACGTGGGGTTGAAATTGCATCCCACCATGCACCAATATCCGCTGACGGGCGAGGGCTACCGGCCGGCGCTGGAGTTCGCCGCCGCCCGCCGGCTGATCGTCTTGAGCCACACGTGGGGACACTCGGCCTACGATAGCCCGGCCCTCCTGGCCCAGGTGGCCGAGCGTTATCCGGAGATCACCTTCCTGGCGGGACACTCTGGGTTCGGCCAGTTTGAGGAATGCATGGCCCTGGCGCGGGAGCGCTCCAACGTCTATCTGGAGTTGACGGCGGCCTATGCCGTGCGCGGCCTCATCGAGAAGATGGTGGAGACGGTGGGCGCCCACAAGATCGTCTTTGGTTGCGACCTGCCCTGGTTCGACCCGCATTATGCCATCGGCTGCGTGGTCATGGCCCACATCAGCGATGATGCTCGCCGGGCCATCTTGCGCGAGAACGCCCTGCGCCTCCTGCAGCGGGTGCGGGGATAAGGCGCGCGACGTGCCGACGGAGGATCAAGGGGATGTGGGGGGTGGCGTTTCCCCTTGACCTTGCCCCTGGCGGCGCAATTCGTCATAGACGCCGAACCACTCGGCCATCTCGGCCCTCCGCCGGGCGGCCTCCTTTTCGCGCTGCGCCTCGCGGTAGGCCTCCATGCGGCGAAAGATCTCGCGCTGCACCTCCCGCGGGTTGGGCACTCCATCGAAGGTGAACTCCCCCGCGCCGGCGGTCTGCACCACCACGTCGCCAAAGTTGAATACCCCGGCGATGATGTTGGGGATCTTGAGCGAGACGTTCTGGATCACCCCCAGGCTGGCCTCGCGGCGCTGCTCGGCGAAAAAGAGGGGGCGCTTTTCCATGTCAATGATGCGCTCGTTGGTGACGATATAGAGGTCGTTGCCCCAATCGGTGGATTCCCACCAGAACCAGCCCGCGCCAAAGAGGGCAAAGAAAAGGGTGATCAAGGTGAAATAGGGAAACACCGAGGTGATGAACCTGAATTGCCCCAGCAACGCCAAGATGGTCAAGACGCCCATCACCAAGCACAAGAGAAGCGGGGTGATCACGTCGCCGATGAGGAACAGCCAATGCTTACGCCAGGTCACAGTGTCGGGCGTCTCGATGCGGGTTTGGGGCAAGAAGCCCATCTGAGACATCCAGGTTAGGACCTGCACGATCTTGCCGGGGTGGATCTCGGGTGTTTCGGCCGCTTCCTCCACGTAATCCACAGGTTGGCCTTGCGCCTCCATCTCGGCCAAGGCGGCGCTCGTCTCCAAGTTCAGATGTTGCCCCAGCTCCTCGCGGATCAACTGCCGTTCGGCGGCGCGGCGGGTGGCCCGGGCGCGGTCCAGTTGCTCGAACACCGCCTCGGCCATTTTGTCGGGCGCGGGGATAAAATCAAAAATCATCGTCCCCGCCTGAGCGGCGGTTTGTACCGTCAAGGTACCATAGCTGAAAAGGCTACCCCAAAAACCGCGTTGCACGTTCAGGTTCTGGATCCGATCCAAAGGGGCCTCGTCGCGGGATTCATACAAAAGGGCCACGCGCTCCCGGTGGGTGATGCGCCGCGTGGTGACGGCGAAATACTCGTTGCGCCAATCCACCCAGTGCCAGAGGAGATCCAGGCCGTAAAGAAAGAACACGGGCAGGAGCTGTAGCGCCAGGTTGAGGGCATGGGTGGCCCGTTGCAAGGCGCTCATCAGCACGAGATACGCCACCACGATGAACGTGAGGAAGGCGATGGAGCGGGCAAAGACCACCCAATGGCGGCGGGTGTGGTGGATGACCAGCTCTCCCGGCTCCAACCAGGGGTAGCGCGGAGCGCGCAGGCGCGCCAGGATCCGTTCGGGGATCAGCAATTCGCGGCGCAGGCGCGGTTCCCTGGCCAGCAACTGGGCAAAGGCCGGCCGCTGGATGAGCCACAGGTGCATCTCGGTGAGGGCGGTGACGGTGGCATCCCGTGGTTCGCCCAAGAACAACGAGGTGAGACCAAAGGCCTCGCCGGCATGGATCACGCCCACGGGGCGGCGCAAGCCCTGTTCGTTCACCCGGTGCACGATGGCCTCGCCGCGGTCCACGATGAACAGCGTGGCCCCCAGATCCGCCTGGCGGCAGAGGACGGTGCCGGCGGGCACCGTGCGCTCCTCGCAGATCTCGGCCAAGAGGCGCAGATGCTCCTCCGAGAGGCGCTGGAACAAGGGCACGCGGCGCAGACGCTCGATAAGATCCATGGTGCGCTCCCTCCGGAACACGGAGCATTGTAGCGCGCTTGATGTGCAAGTTCAAGCGGCTCGGGGTGAGGTCGCAAGACGCCGTCGGTTGGAAACCGACGGCTGTGGATAGCAAGCCCGCAACGCGGGCTTGCCAAGTGGAGCCGTCGGATTCTATCCGACGGCGGGCATGGGCAGCATCTATCCGTGGCCCGGCACGCCGCCGGAGGCTCAGCCCAAGTTGCCCACAACCCGCTCCATCGCCTTTGCAACACGCTCCCGCAACGCGGGCTTGCCAGGCGGAGCCGTCGGATTCTATCCGACGGCGTATTGCTTTTGCCGCGGCGGGCCGCTATAATGGCGGCAACGAAGGAGGCGCGGGCGGTGGCGATCTATGTGGATGTCTCCAGCGCGGTGCACGGCAAGGCGGGGCTGAAGCGTTACGCCGAAAGCCTGGTCTGGGCGTTGCGGCCCCTCTTGGGCCGGCGGCTGCGCCTCTTTCAAAATAGCCTGGGGCGGCGCGGCCCGTTGCCCGGCTGGGAGGATTGGCCCACGGTGGGCGTGCCCTGGGGCTACAAGCCCTGGCGCACGGTTGTGGGGTTGGGGCAGCTCCTGCGCTGGCCACTGGATCGGCTCGTGCCCGAGGCCGAGCTGTTCCATGCCACGGAACACCTCTTGCCCCCGTTCGCCCATATCCCCACCGTGTTGACGGTGCACGACTTGATCTTTGAGCGCTTTCCCCAATATCATCTGCCGCTGAATTACCACTATCTGCGCCTTACCATGCCCCTCTACTGCCGACGGGCCACGGCCATCATCGCCATCTCTGAGGCGACCAAGGCTGACCTGATCGCTTATTATGGTTTGGAGGCCGCCAAGATCACCGTCATCCCCGAAGCTGCTGCGGAGCACTTTATCCCGCCCCGTCCCGAACAGATCGAGGCGGCGCGCCGCCGTTACGGCTTGCCGCCACGCTATATCCTGGCGGTGGGCACGGTGGAGCCGCGCAAGAACCTCAACCGCTTGGTGGATGCCTGCGGCCCCCTCCTGGACGAGGGTCTGCTGGACGCCCTGGTATTGGTGGGCAGCAAAGGCTGGCTCACCGAGGATTTCGACCGCCACCTGGCCGCCTCGCCCTGGCGCCAAAAGGTGCTCCTGGCGGGGTTTGTGGCCGAGGAGGATTTGCCCGCCATCTATGGCGGCGCCTTGGTCCTGGCGCAGCCCTCTTTGTACGAGGGTTTCGGCCTGCCGGTGTTAGAGGCCATGGCCTGCGGCTGCCCGGTCTGCGCCAGCAATGTTTCCAGCCTGCCCGAAGTGGGGGGCGACGCGGCCCTGTACTTTGACCCCTTGGACGTGCTCCAGATGACGGCCACCCTCCGCCGGGTCTTGGCCGAGGCGTCCCTACGCGAGGAGCTGCGCCGGCGGGGGGTGGCCCGGGCGGCGCAGTTCTCTTGGCGGCGCACGGCGGAGGAAACCCTGGCGCTCTACCGGCGGCTGCTGGGCGAGTGAGGCCCAAGCGGGGTTGGGCCGGGCTGGGGTGCATTCGGAGCGGTGGGAGCAACACAAGAACATTGCCGAAGGAGTTGCTGATGCGCTGCGGATTTTCCATGGCTGATGAACAAGATCGCCACTCGCCGGGTCCGCCCTCGGCCCGCCCCCGACGGTGCTGACCGCTGACGGCTGATAGCTTGTTTCGCAGGAGGCAAAGATGCATCTACCACTCACATTAGCTCTCGGCGGCGAATGGACCTTCGCCTATAGTCTCGCGCCTTTGGCGACCCCCTGTCGCACCCTCGCCGACGTGGCGGGGGCGGGGCTTGCCCTGTATCCTTGCACCGTGCCCGGCAATTTCGAGCTGGATTTGCAGCGGGTGGGCCTACTGGAGGAGCCGTTCTACGGCATGAACATGACCAAGCTGCGCGACCTGGAGCGCGCCCACGTCTGGTATGGGCGCACTTTCCGGGCCGAGCTGCCCCCCGAGGCCGACGCGGAGCTGGTTTTCGAAGGCATAGATTGTCTGGCCGAGATCTATCTCAACGGCACGTTGCTCGGTGCCACGGATAACATGCTGATCGCCCACACCTTTAACCTCAATGGCCTGTTGCGCGCCGAGAACGAGCTGTTGGTGCACATCCGGCCGCCCATTGAGGAGGCATTGCGCCACGATTACCCCGTCGCCCTGCGCCATCTGGGCGCAAATTACGATTCCCTCTATGTGCGCAAGGCGCCCCACATGTATGGCTGGGACATCATGCCCCGGGCCCTCTCGGCGGGCCTCTGGCGGCCGGTGCGCTTGCGCTTTTTGCCCAAGGAGCGCCTGGAACAGGTCTATCTGGAGACGGCGACGCTTTCCCCCGATCGCCGTCAGGCCCAGGAGACATTGTTCTACCAGGCCAGGCTCGCCGGCGACCCCCGCGACCTATACGAGATCGAGCTCACGGGCCGCTGCGGCGGTTCCACTTTTCAGCAGCGTCAGCGGATGCTCTTTGCCGTGGGGCGTTTTACCTTCACCGTGGAGAACCCTGCCCTGTGGTGGCCCCGCGGTCGGGGCGAGGCCAACCTCTACCAATGCCAGGTGCGCTTGCTCAAGAACGGCCAGGAGCTGGATCGGCGCGAGTTCACCCACGGCATCCGCACCGTGGCCCTGGAGCGCAGCAGCGTCACCGATGCCCTGGGAACGGGCGAGTTCTGTTTCCGCGTCAACGGGGAGAAGGTCTTTGTCCTGGGCTCCAACTGGGTGCCTGTGGATGCCTTTCACTCCCGGGATGCGGCGCGCATCCCGCGCATCATGGCCCTCTTGGAAGAACTGGGTTGTAACATGCTGCGCTGCTGGGGCGGCAACGTCTATGAGGACGACCTTTTCTTCGACCTGTGCGACCGCCAGGGGGTGATGGTCTGGCAAGATTTCGCCATGGCCTGTGGCATCTATCCCCAAGATGCTGCCTTTTGCGAGCGCCTGGCGCGGGAAGCGCGCCAAGTGGTGCGGCGATTGCGGCAGCACCCTTGTCTGGTGCTCTGGGCCGGCGATAACGAGTGCGACATGGCCCATCTGTGGGGCGAGCGGCCCCGGGACCCCAACACCAACGTCCTTACCCGCCAAGTGTTACCCGGAGTCTTGCGCGCCGAGGACCCCTTCCGGCCCTACCTGCCCAGCTCGCCCTATGTGGATCCTATCGCCTTCCAAAAAGGGCAAGAGTTCCTGCCGGAGAATCACCTTTGGGGGCCGCGGGATTATTACAAAAGCGCCTATTATCGCCATTCCTTGTGCCATTTCGCCAGCGAGATCGGCTACCACGGCTGCCCGGCGCCCGCCTCGGTGCGTAAATTCATCTCGCCGGGCAAAGTGTGGCCTTATCAGCACAATGAGGAGTGGCTGCTCCACGCCAGCTCCCCCGTGCCGGGTGTGAACCTGTGGGATTATCGCATTGAGCTGATGGCCAAGCAGGTGCGCGAGCTGTTCGGCCAGGTGCCCGACACGTTGGAGGAATTTGCCCTGGCCAGCCAGTTCTCCCAGGCGGAGGCGTTCAAGTTTTTCATCGAGTTGTTCCGCAGCCAAAAATGGCGGCGCACCGGGCTGATCTGGTGGAACCTGATAGATGGCTGGCCGCAATTCTCCGACGCCGTGGTGGATTACTACTTGATGCCCAAGCTGGCCTACTTTTTCATCCGCCGTGCCCAGGCGCCCCTTTGCCTGGTGTTCAAGGAATCGGAGAATTGGCGGCTAACCTTGGTGGCCTGCAACGACACGCGGGAGGATCTCGCGCTGAGCTACACGGTTCAGGATGTGGAGACGGAGGAGATCATGGCCCAGGGCCAAGCCGTGGCCGTGGCCGATGCCGTCACGCCCTTGGCCCAGATTCCTTTCTCCATGGGCGAGAAGCGCTTTTACCTCCTCCGCTGGGAGAGCGCCCTGGGGAGGGGCACGAGCCACTACGTGGCGGGGAATCCGCCCTTTGAGTTGCAGCGCTACAGGGGTTGGCTGGAGAAAGCGGGCTTTTTGCCCCAGGATTGGCTGCGGGCGGGTGGTTTCTCGCCCTCCAACGGCTAGCGCTCGCCCCTATAGGCCCAGCAGCCGGGCGATGTTGCCGCCCAAGACCAATGCCTTGTCCTCGGCGCTCAGGTCTTGATAGATCACCTGGCGCAGACCCCATTCGTAGCGCATGGGGCAGAACGGGGTATCGCTGCCGTAGCACAGCCGCCGGGGGCCGAGGATCTGGAGGGCGCGCAAGATTTGGCGATAGTCGGCCTCCGAATCCACCAATTGCCAGGTGGGATGCTGCACGGCGAGGTCCACCACCGCTTCGTGCAATGTGGGGTTGCCCCCACCCATGTGCACCACCAGGATACGCAGCTCGGGGAGGAGGGCCGAGATGCGGGCGATGCGCCAGGGGTGGGTCTTTTCCCCGTCGGGCGTGCCGCAATGCAGCGCCAGGACGATCCCCGCCTGGGCGATTTTCTCCACCAAGGGCAAGCTGAGCCGTGGGTCGTCAATGCAGTAATTATCGCGGGCGCCGTTGAGTTTGATCCCCCTGACGCCATCAACCTCGATGTAGCGCTGCAGTTCCGCCAGCGCCCGCTCCAGGCCCAACATGGGGTTTACCCCGCCAAAGGGGATGATGCGGTCGGGATGGGCTTTGGCCCCGGCCACGATGGCCCCCACGTCGGCGGCCATCTCCCGGGTGTAGCTGACCATGGGCCAGCACACCGCCCGCTCGACGCCCAGGGCGTCCATCTGCCGCAGCAATTGGTCAATGCCGATCCCATAGCGCGCTGGGTCAGCCGAGATGTGGCAATCGGCGTCAATAATCATGGTCCATCTCCTTGCGTTGAGTACCAAGGCACCCGTCGGTTGGAAACCGACGTCTGTGAATAGTAAGCCCGCGCCGCGGGCTTGGCAAGCGGAGCCGTCGGATTTGATCCGACGGCGCCCAGGCCACACCCTTTCGTGGTTGGGCGCATCCGTCGGTTGGAAACCGACGGCTGGGGATGGTAAGCCCGCAAGGCGGGCTTGGCAAGCGGAGCCGTCGGATTTGATCCGACGGCGCGCCAAGGCCCACATCCTTTCACTGTCCAGCGCA
>DAOTZU010000082.1:0-6651 GCA_034433995.1 Anaerolineae bacterium | reverse complement strand
GGAAAACTTTGCGCAAATCGTGCGCGATTTTTGGGCTCATAGCACCTTAGTCTTCACATAGGGAAGAGCGCCCGCCCAAGAATTCCCCAAAACGCCAAAAATGTCCCCGCCACTTTGGGCGGGGACATGTGCTTTACAGGCCGGCAGCAGACGCCATTGCATCCCAAAACATCTTTTCATATTCCAGCAGCAAACGCGTCGATTGGCGAATATCCGCCGCTGTGACACCGCGCTCCAACGCAGCCTGAACTGGCGGTAATACCTGTCCCTCAGCTGCCTGATAGTTGGCATACATCTCAAAAAAGCGCACTGCCTCATCATCAAAACCATAACGTTCCCTTAAAGCTCGGCCTACCCGCCGGGCGTTTGAAATCCACACTTCGGCATCAAAGAAAAAGGCTGTGATCAATTCGGCATCTGAGCGGTAAAAGCAGAGGTATGTTTCAAAGTAACTGAATGGCAATGCTGCTGCCAACAAAGGGGCGGCCTTCAGATCGGATTCACTCATGTGCAACGCTCGGGCAAATTCTAGCACCGCACGGTTGACTTCAAATTCCGCCTGAAGGAAGAAGTTGAGCCTTTCACGGCTGGCCAGGTTGCCAAAACGGGCCGTGATGAGGGCAATATTCATGATACCGTTGGTAACAATATGATATTGCTGCGCGGCAAAGGCGCGCAGCGATTCGCGCGGTACACGCCCCTCCTCCAATGCGTCGAGATAGGGATGGTTACGGATGCTATCCATCAACGGTTGTAGTTCGGTACGCAGATTGGCGATCAAATCTGCTGCCGAGGAAAGCTGAGAAGCCTCGTTCATTTTTTGTTCTCCTTTCTCCATGAGTCCCATTGTATACTGAATATATGTAAAGAAAACCAAAAACCCTCTCCGTCGAGAGGGTTTACAAGCAAAAATTTACATCATTGCTATCCTCCCTCCGCCGGCATTACCCGGATCAGGTTCTACGGGTCGAGGACTGGATGGTCCTCCTCTCAGCCTGGCCACACCAAGCTCCCCGTTTTTTTTGACATTATACCTGCCAGCAAGAAAAAGTCAAAACAGGCCTGCGGTCTAGCCCGTCTCGGCATGGGGGTGGACGGGCTCTCGCTGGCCACTGCCATGGAGTTTGTGCTTGATCTCCAGCACCTCCCGCCGGACGGCCTCATCCTTTTCAAAGAGCGCCGCGATCTTGTCGCAGCCATGCATCACCGTGGTGTGGTCGCGCCCGCCCAGGGCCTGGCCGATCTGCGGCAGGGACATGTCGGTCAATTCCCGGGCCAGATACATCGCCACCTGGCGGGCGAGGGCGATCTGCCGGCTGCGGCAGGGACCGGTCAGGTCCTCGCGCTGCAACTGATAGTAGGCGGCGATGGTGGCGAGGATATCCTCAATGGTCACCTTGGTCGCCGGACGCATCATGTCGCTCAGCGCCCGTTGGGCCGTCTGCACGGTGAGGGGATAGGACATCATCCGCGCCAGGGCCAAGACGCGGTTGAGGGCCCCCTCCAGTTCACGGATGTTGCTGGGCACCTGCTGGGCGATGAACTCGATCACCTCGTCGGGCAAAGAGACCTGGCGCGATTCAGCCTTGGCGGCCAGGATGGCCATGCGCGTCTCCAGGTCGGGCGGTTGGATATCCGCCGTCAAGCCCCATTCAAAGCGCGAGCGCAGACGCTCCTCCAAGCTGACAAAGGCCTTGGGCGGGCGGTCGCTGGAGAGCACGATCTGGCGGTTATCCTGGTAAAGGTCGTTAAAGGTGTGAAAGAACTCTTCCTGGGTGCGCTCTTTGTTGATCAAGAACTGCACATCATCCAAGAGCAACACATCAATGGTGCGATACTTGGCCCGAAAATCGTCCGTGGTGCGGTTGCGGATGGCGTTGATCAGCTCGTTGGCAAAGGTCTCGGCTGAAACATAAAGGGGGCGCTTTTGCGCCATCAAGACACGGTTGCCGATGGCGTGGAGCAGATGGGTTTTCCCCAGCCCCACCCCGCCATAGATGAACAGCGGGTTGTACGCCAGACCGGGGTTCTCCGCCACAGCGAGACACCCCGCATGGGCCAGGCGGTTGGATTGGCCGACGATAAAAGTCTCAAAGGTGTATTTGGGGTTCACCCGTGTGCCCTCGCCCTCGGAGACATGCCCGGCACTCGCGCCGGCCGGGGCCTCAAACAATTCCACCGCCTCCTGTTGCATGGGACCATTGCGGCGCACGATGAACCGCACCGTCACCGCCCGCCCGGCGACATCGCTCGCCGTGCGCTGGATGGCGGCATACAGGCGGTTCTCCAGCCAATCTTTGGCATAGGCCGAATGCACTCCGATGACAAGCACGCCCTCCTCGTAGGAGATGGGCTGGGTATTCTTGATCCAGGTGTCGTAAGTCGGTTTGGCCAGTTGAAGCTGTAAGCGGCCCAGCGTGGCTTGCCAGAGCTGATGTGCATCCATCTCTCCACTCCCAAAATGCTACCTCCCCGTCCGCGAGTGCCCCAGACGTGGAGAACACCAAGCTGCCGGTTGCGCAAACAACCGCTCAAACTGGGGTACGTGGTCACGTACCGAGATGAACGTTACAGTTTCGTCTGATCTTGTGCCCGTTCGTTGGGAGGCGGGCATGTGAGCGGGCGCTAGGGAGAAACTACGATCTCTGCTTGGTCATCCCAGCATGAGGAGCCTTCGCTGGCGACCGCTTGCGCGGGGTACGGCGCAAGCCACGCGACCAAGGTTATGAGGAAGAACCCAAACGCCATCTTCAGCGCTCCGCTGCGCGATTGCTCTGTCATTGTACCATTGACTCGTCTTTTGCGCAAGGCCTTTGAGCGTAAATTTTGCCATGATTTGTTGATGAAAAAACTAGATTATACCCCGCCCCACTGACCTTTTATCCGTTCAAATAGGGTCTTGAGCTGGCGAAAACGCTCCGGCGTCATATCCTCGGGCACCCCGCCCGAATCCATCAGAATCATCCCGCCGCCGGCCTCACGCACCAAACGCTCCACATAGGCCTCCTGCTGGGCGGCGCTCCATTGGAAAAAGAATTTGTCCAGCCCGCCCACGAAGGTGATCCGCGAGCCATAGCGGCGCTTCAGGGCCGGCAGGTCCATCCCCTCTTGGGGATCGTTGGGGTTCAAAAGGTCAACCCCCGCCTCATAGAGGTCCCCCACGATCTGGTTGATGTTGCCGTGGCTGTGCATATGCAAGAGGGCGCCGTAGCGATGGCAGAGCTCGGCCAAGCGAGCATGCCAAGGGAGGAAAAACTCGCGATACAATTCCGGGCGCATCAGCAGGGCCGTGCCGCTTCCCAGGTCATCACAGAAGGTGATCATGTCCACGCCACATTGCAGCAGCCGCTCGGCCGCCCGCAGATTAAAGGGCCCCAGACGATCCAACAGCGCCTGAACAAAATCCGGCTCGAGGAGGAGATCGGCCAACAAGGATTCGTAAGGATACAAGAAATAGTGGATGCCGGAGAAAAAGCCGTTGACGCTGGCGCAGGTGATGAGGTCGCGCTCTTTATAGTAGGCGATCTCCTCGGCCAGGCCCCGGTAACGGGCCGGATCATCCGGATCGGGCAGGCGCACCTGCTCCAAATCGGCGTGTTCCTGGATGGGATAGGCGAAATGATGATAGAAATAGGGCTTGTAGCGCACCTCTTTTTTGACGCCCGTCTCGTACTCGCTGAGGCGATAATCCTCCCCCCGCTCCAAGAGCCGCTCGGCGAATTCGCCGGGCTGGCCATGGCCGAAGGCGATGTTGGCCCCCCAGCCCACGGCCACGGCACAATTGCCGGTGGCCAAGGTGTAGCGGATCTTGGCCTCCCAATCCGGCCGATCCGAGGCGCCGAAATGCCATTCCGGCGTGGGCAAGCAATCCTGCGGCACATTCTCCTCGCCCAAGAGCCTCTTGGCCACGCGGTCGTTAAAGAATCCCATGATCCAAGAGAACACCAAGGGTTCGTTATCACGGACCAAGGCGAAAAAGCGCTCACGATGGGTGGTCATTTTGCTCCTTGTTCACGCCCCGGCGGTCGGGGTTGGGTTCGCGAGCATTGTGTCCAGCAACTCGATGATCAGGATAACGTTCCGTAGAATGTGGAAAGGATCCTTCACCGGCAAAGCCACCACCTTTTGCTCCGGCCGCCCTTGCCGATCCCTGATCTGGATCCATTCGCCGATCTTTGGATCGGGGTGGGGGAAGGTGGCAAAGGTGTAATCCGCCACACGCCGATAGAGGGCGAGGAACTCGGGATCGCCGGTGAGGTGGTAGGCCAGCAACGTGGTGTAGAGGGCCTCCGAATGGGGCCACCAGAGTTTGCTATCCCAATCGTTGCGCACCTTGTGCACCATCTTTTCTTCGGCCAACCCCGCGATGCTGCCCCTGGGCTGGCCACCCTCGCGGTCAACAAAGAGGAACAAGCCCCCAAAGGTTTCGTCCCAGCCCACCTGAAAGGTCTTGATGATGATCCGAGCCGCCTGCTCCACCACCTTCCGGTCCTCGCGGGCCATGGCCTGGTGCAGGATGAACCACATATCCTCCAAGGTGTGGCCGGGGTTGATGTAGCGGCCCAAGAGGGTCTCCCACTCGGGCCGGTTCTCGGTGGTGATCATCTCTTGCACCAGATCAGCGTGGACGAAATGCTGCAAGATGTCATCCTTGAACGCCTCGGCCCGGGCCTCCACCTGCGCAGCGCTGGGATCATCCCGCTCCCGCAGAGCCTGAGCCAGCTCCTGGGAGACGTTGAGCAGGATCATGGGGATGCCGTGCACCCGATACCCTTTGGGCGTGGGATAGGGTTCGGTCTTGAAGGTGCCCTCCTGGGCCCGCTGCACTACAGAGGCATACAGGCGCCGGGCGAACTCCAGCGGGGCCTCCTCGCCACTGGTGCGAGCGTAGCGGCTCAGCCCCAGGATGACGAAACAATCGGCGTAGGCGCTGCTATCCAAGGCCTGCCCCGGCTCTTGGGGCTTGGGGTTCCCCTGGCGATCCAACAAAAAGGCGCAATGCCCGTTGGGCAAGAGACAGTGCCGTTGCAAGAAATCTGCCCCCGCCGCAGCCCAGCGCAGATATTGCTCGCGTTCGGCCGGGGCAAGATGGGGCAAGGTGGCCAACTTGGCCAACACCCACACCATCCGTCCCTGGGACCAGGTGAATTTGTCAGTGCTCAACAGCCTCTCGCCGCTATTCTCAAAGCAGGTGAAATAGCCGCCATACTCCTCGTCCATGGCCCGCTCCCGCCAAAAGGGCAGGAGGACGTTCTGGAGGTGATCCAGATAAAAGGTCAACAGTTGGTCCGGAGCAAAGGGCTCGCGCATCGGCATCCATCCTTTGTTCTCGCGGCTGCCGGGCGTTTTACGCCGGCTCAGGCCAGAAAGACGATCCCCGGCTTGACCATCTCGGCCAGAGCAAGGCCGGCAAAACCTGTGGCGGCCACGGCGCAACCCGTCCACGATTGCAGGCTGTGGTTGCCCCAGGGCAGATCCTGGGGATCATCCAGCATGACTCCGATCCGGCGGGCATAAGCGGGCGTGCAAAGGAACTTGCGCGCCACCTCTTGCAGCGCATCCACGCGGGCCAGTTCCTCGGCGCTGGCTCCCAACCCCGGCCCTCGGTGCAGAAAGAGCTGGAAAAAGATGGGCAAGGCCGCACTCTTGGAGTTGTTCCACGTCTCTTGCAGAGGCAGCCAGGATCCCTCGCCGATGGTGGCCAGCATCCCGCGGGAACCGAAAAGCCAGCGGCGCATGGCGGCAAAGAGGCGCCCCCGCAAGGCATCGTCGCGGGTGTGCACCAAGGCACAGGCCAGGCCATCGTGGGTGTAAAATTGGTCGCCAAAGTGTAGCACAGGCTGATAATACGGGTGATCCGGGAATTGCCCGTCAAAGGGCCAGGAGAGCGGCCGGCCATCCTCGTTCCAGCCCTGGAGGAGGAAACTCACCGCCCGATCCGCCACCTCCAGATAGCCCGTCTCGCCAGAGACATGGCCCAAGAAGGCAAAGACAAAGGCCGAGTTGGCCGTGGCGACGCTGTAAATATTGCGCGCCTCGTGGCCAGCCAACCAGCCGTTGGTGAACCCACCGTTGGGGCGCTGGAAGCGCAGCGCCCAGAGGTCACAATAGCGTTTCGCCGCGTCCAAGTAGCGCCGCCGGCGGTCGGCATCCACATAGGGGATGGCGGCGATGAGGGCGGCGACGATGCTGCCGATATCGGCCAAGTTCATCCAATTTTGTGCCCGCACCTGCTCCAGCTCGGCCGCGCTGAGTGCCGCCGTGGGCTGGTTGCGGAAGGCCTGGGTAAAGCCGCCTTCCGGCATCTGCTCGCTGAGGAGCTGGTCCAGGATGTGCTCGGAAACCTCCAGATACTGCTTGAGGCCAAAAAGCTCATAGGCGGCCAAGAAGGTGCGGATGGGATAGGCGGAGGTGTACCACCACTGGCGCGTGCCCTCGATATCGCCCAAGAAGCCATTGGGCTTGCGTTGCCGCAAGAGCCAAGTGCACACCTCCCGCAGGGCCGCCTTGGGGTCGTCCCGCCCCTGCGCCAACACCTCGGCGCGGCTGGGCAAGACGTCGGCCGGGGCATCGGGGAAGAGGGGCTGCAGCGCCGCCCCTTCGGGCCCCTCCACCTCCAAGAAATTGAGCAGGAAGCTTTGGCCGGGCGCC
>DAOTZU010000081.1:0-9048 GCA_034433995.1 Anaerolineae bacterium | reverse complement strand
CCACCAACACCACCGGCAAACTGAGATGCCGGCCGGCCTGGCGGATGCGGTTCTGGTTCAGCCCGTAAGGGTAGATGCGTAACGGCGCCTCGCGGGTGAACCGGGGCGTCCCTTGGTAGGCCGGGGGCGCCGAGACCGGCTGCGCCTCCGCAGGTGGCTCGGCGGGCGCCCCTTGGACGATCTCGATCTTGCCGGAGGGGTGACGCACACGGATCTCGGGCGGCAGGTTGCGCCCCCGCAAGATGGCATCCACCGCCGCCGCCACATCGGTGCGCACCGCCACGCGATCCCAATCCTGGATCTCGACCACCACATCAAAGGTGGGCGGGGCCTTGCGCTCCAGGACCGATTTCTGGGTCCCGCGCCGCCGCGCCTCTTCGTCGCTCAAGGTCACCGTCTGGATGCCGCCCACCAGGTCGCACAGGGTGGGGTTCATCATCAGGTTATCCAGGGTGTTGCCGTGGGCCGTGCCCACAAGCTGCACGCCGCGCTCGGCGATGGTGCGCGCCGCCGCCGCCTCCAGCTCGGTGCCGATCTCGTCAATGACAATGACCTCGGGCATGTGGTTCTCCACTGCCTCGATCATCACGGCGTGTTGCAGGGCCGGCGTGATCACCTGCATGCGCCGCGCTCGCCCGATGGCGGGATGGGGGATATCGCCATCGCCGCCGATCTCGTTGGAGGTATCCACGATGACCACGCGCTTGGTCTCGGCCAAGATGCGGGCCACCTCGCGGAGCATGGTGGTCTTGCCCACCCCTGGGCGCCCCAGAAGCAGGATGCTCTTGCCCGATTCGACGATATCCCGGATGATGTCCACCGTGCCATAGACGGCCCGCCCCACCCGGCAGGTGAGGCCGATGATGCGGCCCCGACGGTTGCGGATGGCTGAGATGCGGTGCAGGGTGCGCGCGATGCCGGCGCGGTTATCGTCGCCAAAATCGCTGATGCGGGCCACGACGTAATCAATATCCTCCTGCGTCACCTCGTGGTCCGTCAGGCGCACCTCGGCGTTGGCGTAACGGGCATCGCACGGACGGCCCAGGTCCAGCACCACCTCCAACAAATCGTCGAAACGATTCAACTCCCGCAGCGCTTGGGCGATATCGGGCGGAAGCACATCAATCAAAGCTTCGATATTATCCGTAATTTCCAGAGACATATCCTTCCTTATGGTGAGCATACAAGATGTGTCCAGGCCTCACCGAACCTGTGACCCTCTGATACATACCGACATGATAAGCGTGACCGACGGAACGGCCCACGTCCACCGTGCGCTCCAACCCGGCAACGACCATTTTCTGGCGCACAGGGACCCTGCCATAGTTATGCGCCACCAGAACCACCTGGCGCACGTAGGACGAGAACCCCAGGGTGCGCAAGAGCCAGCCCAAGCCCACCGTATGGTCGGGGATCGGACAGTAGACGGGTCTCGTGGCGGAGCAACCGCTGAGGGCCAGGACATAGCGGATGTGGGGCAGCA
This sequence comes from Anaerolineae bacterium, assembly GCA_034433995.1. Lineage (GTDB taxonomy): Bacteria > Chloroflexota > Anaerolineae > UBA1429 > UBA1429 > DAOTZU01. The sequence continues at coordinate 7,565 of DAOTZU010000081.1, read as the reverse complement.
CATCTCCGCGATACTCTGGCCGGACGAACACCTCCAGCCAAGCGCCCCTGGCGCTGCCGGATAAACCCAAATAGGCGACGACCTTGCCCTTCTCACTCCAGATGAATTCATTTACGGCACCGGCACGCCACAGATGGCGTTGCGTCGAGGCCAACCAATGCGCTGGGAAGCCTTGGGTGGCCTGCACCACCGGCGGCATCACTTGGCCATAGAACTCTTGCAAGGGCCCCAAATCGTCGCCGGTGACGGGGCGCAGCCCTTTGGGCTGGGGCGCGGGCGAGACCTCTTGAGAAAGGACAAAGACCTCCTCGCGGGAGATGACGTTGAATCCCGCTTGACGCAAGATGGTCTCTGCCTCGGCATCCTCCGCCAGGCGCGCATAGATGTGGCGCTTGCCCTGTTGAGCGCCCAGGATCAGCAGATGGCTGAGCAAACGCTGCCAGATCTCGGGCACGCGCTGATGATAATCCAACGAGGGTGCCAGATAGGCCAACTCCCATGTGCAACGGTCCCCGCCAGGCCACACCTGAGCAAAGCCCTTGAGCTGGGAACGATCCTGTTTATCTTCATGGATGCAGGTCAATGCGCCCAAATGCGAGCGGGTCAAGTACCCCCAGAGGGCAGCCTGGCTCGGCACCGTGGCATCCAGCAGCGTCCGGCGCAGATCAAACGCCAACCCCAAAGGCTCCAGCTGTTTGATCGTCGCCAGGTCGCGCAAGCCGAACGGTCGAATCACACTCCTACCTCTATGCGTGGATCATGCGCTTCATACCACACCGGATTGCGATCCACATTTACATTTTACTCATAATGCGAGGCCTTGACAAGTCGCTTGGACCGCTCAACATAGAGAACAAGATCTACCAGACCTGTCAGCTCTTGGCCCATTTGACGCCTCGCCGCGGCCATGCTAGCATCTGCCCAACCTCTGCCGGAGGATAGCGGTGCGCGCTTTGGGGCCGATGGGCTTGTGGGCCTTGCGGATTTTGCTGGCCGGCTTGACGGTGGCAGGTTTTGCCTGGGGATTCTTGCGCCTGGGCGAGCCGACAACGCACGCGTGGGCGTTCTCTCCCTCGGCGACGGACACCTTAGCCCCCACAGGCGCTGCGTTGCCCCAAGCCTGGTTCTCTCCCACGCGCCACATCCCCAGCGCCACGCCCAGCGCCACGGCCACTTTCACGCCCCTGCCGCCCACTGCCACCACCACGGCCTCACCGCTGCCCACCGCCACCGCCACCTTGACGCCTTCGCCCACCGCCACCCCCACGCCCATCCACAAGCCGGCCGATGGCGACCCCACCCGCATCACCATCCCGGCCATCGGCGTGGACGCCAAGGTGGTGACGGTGGGGATCGTGGAACAGGTTGTGGATGGCGTCAAGCAAAAGGTGTGGGAGGTGGCCGATTACGCCGCCGGCTTTCATGGCGGCATGGCCCGACCGGGGCATGTGGGGAACACGGTGATCAGCGGGCACAACAACATCCGGGGCGAGGTCTTTCGCGATCTGAGCAAGCTCAAACCCGGAGATGACATCTATCTCTGGGTGGGGCCCAGCCCCTATCGCTACAAGGTGAGCGTGGTGTACCGGCTGCCCGTCAAAGACGCCCCGCCGGAGGTGCTGGAGCGCAATCTGCGCTGGATCCTGCCCACCGACGACCAGCGGCTGACCCTGGTCTCCTGTTGGCCCTATTGGAGCAACACCCATCGCATCGTGGTGGTGGCGTTTCCCGTGCCTTGGGAGCCCTAAGCGGCGACGCGGGGCAGGGCGCGGGCGAGGGCCATCCATTCCTCCAGGGTGCAGGTTTGCGGTCGGCGGTCGGCAGCGAGGCCGGCTTGAGCCAGCGCCTGGAGCACCACCTCTTGGGGCAGCCGCAGATTGTGGGCCAGGCTGTTGTGGAGTTGTTTGCGCTTTTGTCCGAACCCCGCCTGCACCACCTGAAAGAACCACGCCAATGCCTCCGTCGGGACACGGGGTTGGGTGTGCACATGGATGCGCAATACGGCCGAATCCACCTTGGGGCGCGGATAAAATGCCCCCGCCGGCACCCGAAAGGCGATCTCTGCCGTGCCATAGACCTGCACGCTGATGGCCAACAGGCTCAACTCTCCCGGCGGCGCCACGATCCGCCGGGCCACCTCGTATTGCACCATCAACGTGAGCCGCTGTGGGCGCACCGTGGCGCTCAAAAGGTGGCGCAGGGCGGCGGAGGTGATATAGTAGGGCAGGTTGGCCACCACGTGGTAGGCCAAGGGGTCACCCTCCGCTAAACCCAGGCTGGCTCGGAGAGCCTGGACGGGATCCACGCGCAGGATATCCCCCTCCACCAGATGCACATTAGGGAGATGGCCACAGGTCTCCCGCAGGATGGCCAACATCTTGCGGTCCAGCTCCACCGCCACCACCTGCCCAGCCCGCTCGGCCAGCCGGCGGGTCAGCAGGCCCAGCCCCGGGCCCACCTCCAACACCACGTCCTGCGCTCCCACGCCGCTGGCCTCCACGATCCGGGCCAGGACCCGATCATCCACCAAAAAGTTCTGTCCCAACCCCTTGGAAGGGCGCAGATGATAGCGTTTGAGCAAGGCCCAGGTTTCCATCGGTTCGCTCCGTTGCGGCCAAGAGGGTCGCCGAATGCCCCTAATCGGGCAGGATCCAGTTGATCAAGGCCGGCTCGGGCACCGGGGGCAGCAGGTAAATATCCACCCACCGGTACCAGAGCACCAGGTTATCATCGTCATAACAGAGATCGATCCTCCGGCCCTTGATGGCGCCACCCGTATCGCCGGCGATGCCCAAACCATAGCCCGGCACATAGACCGGCTGGCGCAGCCGGATCACCCGTGGATCCACCGCCACCACTCCCTTGCGCGCGGGCTCGCCTAGGCGGGTGAAACCGTAATGAGAGGCCGTCACCGGCACACCCGCCGTGGAGGCGCTGTAGGAGGTGGCCAGCACGCGAATTTTGCGCCAGTAGGTGATGGGGCCGTCGGGCGTCTCCAGGGTGCGCAGGACGATCTTGGTGCCATAGTTGATGATCCGGTCCACCGGTGGGCGGGCGACCCATTCCTCCTCCGCCACCCGCGCCACCTCCCGGTCGTTCTCATAGCGCACGCGGATGCGCTGCCGTTTGGCGCCCTCGCGGCCGGCGCGGGTCACCTCGCGGAGATCAATCTCCATCAAGGGATCCGGCTCCCAGCGCTCCTGGAAGGGGATGGCCGTCTCTTCCACATAATACTCATCGTACACCCGCACCACGGCCACCGTGAGGTCCCTGGAGATGGGCGTCTCGGGGGCAGGTTTCACATAATCCTGGGGGCCCAGGCGCACCTCTTCCGCCGCCAAGAGCTCGCTCACGGTTCTGGCCCTGGTGCGCAGGGTTTTGTGGAAGGTGCCCCCCACCTCCAGGACGACGGGTTTGGCGCGCTCGATGAACACCTGAAGCCCCGGCGTGATCTCGGCCTCCAACCCCGGAAAGACCCGGTCGCCGCCATAGATGATCACCCCATGTTCCCAAAGGGCCTCGCCCACCGTGCGGGCCGTGGTATAGAAATCGGAGGCGATGGCGCCATCTTGCACCGCCAGGGCCACGGCCCGGCTCACCGCCAAGCGCACGGGGTCGCGCAGGGCTTGGAGCAAGGCCCGCGCTTTGGGTTTAGAGGGCAGGGTGGGGAGCGGCAGGGGAGTATCCAGGGTGCAAGGCGCGCCCTCCAAAGAGAGATGGTCATGGGGCAGGATGACCACATCCATGGCGGCGATGGCCTCGCCCACCGTGGGGGCAAAGGTGCGCACCAGGGTCAAGGTGCCCTCGTGGATCAAGATCACGGGCCGCGCTACGGTCAGCCGGATGGGCGCGCCGGCCAATAAATCGACCTCGCTGGGGATCTCTAACTTATCCTCCGGATGGACCGTCACGCCCAACTCGCGGAGCACCCCTTGGGCGGCGCGTTGGTGGGTGCGGTGGTAGGTGACCCAGCCGTTGATCTCCACCCTCACGGTGTGTTGGGTGGCGAGATAGACCGTGGCGCCCAGGCCCAGGAGGCTGGCCAGGGCCAGCGCGATCCAGGTTCTGGGGCCGGGGAGGAGAGCTCCCGCCGCCCAGAGCCACACACCAAGTTGGTCCCAGAATCTCAACGCGCGTTTGCCCATACCCTAGTGCGCGCTCAGTAGATGGAATGCTTGGGCCGCCGCCTCTCCCGCCACGCGGCCGGTGGTAAAGGCCACCTGGAGGTTGTAGCCCCCGGTATCGCCGGCGATATCTATGATCTCGCCGGCAAAATAGAGCCCTCGCACCAGGCGCGAGGCCATCGTCTGGGGGACGATCTCTGGCGTGGCCACGCCCCCCAGGGTGATGATGGCCTCGGCGATGGGCCGGGTGCGCAGGATGGTGAGGGGAAAATCCTTCAGCAGCCCCCCCAAACGTCGGCGCTCCTCCGCGGTGATGTGCCCCAAACGCGCATCCTGGGGGAGCCGGCTGCGGGCGACGAGGATGGGGATCATGGCCTGAGGCACCAACCCCTTGAGGAGGGCGCGGTAACTCGCCTTACCCAGAGCAGCCAGGTCGCGCTGCAACCGTTGGTCTAACTGTTCCGGGCTGAGGGCAGGCTTGAGATCCAGCGAAAGTTGCACCGGCCCGCGCTCCAGCGCCTCGCTTAGCAGGGAACTCAGAGTGAGGATGAGGGGGCCCGAGACGCCGAAATGGGTGAACAGCATCTCGCCGAAAGCGCTCCCCAAGAGCTGCCCATTTTGGCGCGCCGTGGCGCGGACGTTGCGCAGGCTCAACCCCTGCAGGCTGGGCACAAACTCCTCGGCCGTCTCCAAGGGCACCAGACCGGGGCGCAGAGGGGTGATGGTGTGTCCCAAGCGACGGGCCATCTCATAGCCATCGCCGGTGGAGCCGGTGCGCGGATAGGAAAGGCCACCGGTGGCCAAGATTACCTGGGCTGCCTCGATGACCACGCCGTTGGCCAGGCGCACGCCCTGCACGGCGCCATCAGCAGCCAGGATCTCGGCCACCGGCGAGCGCGGGCGGATCTCCACGCCATGGCGCAGATTGTAGCGCTCCAGGGCCGCCACCACGTCCTCCGCCCGCTGCGAGGACGGAAAAACCCGCTGTCCCCGCTCGGTGATGGTGGGCACGCCCTCGGCGGCAAAAAAGGCCAGGAGATCGGCCACGAAAAAGCGGGCCAGGGCGTTGCGCATAAAGTCGCGCTGGGGGCCCAGATGGGCCAGAAAGGTGGTCAGGTCGCAGGCGTTGGTGAGGTTGCAGCGCCCTTGGCCGGTGAGGCGCAGCTTGTTGCCCAAGCGAGGCGTCTTTTCCAGGAGAAGGACGGGGGCACCCAGCTCGGCGGCACGCCCGGCGGCCATCAACCCTGCGGCCCCGCCACCGATGACGATAACCCTGTGCTTCATCCCTTCCCCTTGGGCCTGGAGCCAAAAGATTAAAAAGATGGTCGTGCACCCTCTGTTGTGGCTGCCTCCCCGGCGTCTTGCGGCCAGCCTGCTCAGACCAGGCACCCCTACGTCACCCAAAGGGATCTGTTTACCGTTGCTTCCTTCCGGACCTGGCGGGGTTCACAGGCCTTTGCCGCGTAGGACCCAATCCTCAACGCCGCTTGGCCGGGACCGTCCCGGAAAGGACCGCCCCGAAAGAGGGAATTTGACCCCGCTATAGCGGATTGCGGGTACAGGGCACCGCTAGCTCCCCATCTAGCACGACCAAGCGTATCTTACCCCAGGTGGAGCGCCTTGTCAAAGCGGGCCGGGCCGGTTACAATAATCCCAAAATATTTACTGCGAGGAGCGCGACCATGATCCCACGCTTCGGTGATGCCCGCGACTGGTTCTTTGACGCCCGGTTTGGCCTCTTTGTCCATTGGGGCCTCTATGCCATCCCCGCCTGGCATGAGCAGTACCAATGGCGGGCCTGCGTGCCCCGCAAAGAGTACGAGCAGCTCATCCACCGCTTCAATCCCGTGCGCTTTGATCCCGACGCCTGGTTGGACCTGGCGGAGGAGGTGGGGATGCGGTACATTTGCTTCACCACCAAACACCACGACGGTTTCTGCCTGTGGAATACGGCCCAGACGGATTATAACGTCATGCACACCCCTTACGGGCGCGACATCCTGGGAATGTTGGCCGAGGCCTGCCATCGGCGCAATTTCCCCCTGTGCCTGTATTATTCCGTGGTGGATTGGCACCATCCCAATTACCCCAACCAAGGCCGCAGCCACGAGCTGCCCCGGCCCGAACCCGGCGACCAGCCGGATTGGGAAAAATACAAGACTTTTATGCTGGCCCAAGTGCGCGAGCTGTGCTCCCAATATGGTCCCATCCACGGGTTTTGGTGGGATATGAACGTCACCGGCGTGGTGGATCCCAGCATCAATGCCATGATCCGCTCGCTGCAGCCGGCGGCGGTGATCAACAACCGTGGCTTCGACGAGGGCGATTTCGGCACTCCGGAGCGGGATTACGACCCCACCGTGGGCGAGGTGTTGGCCTTCACCCGGCCCACAGAGGCCAACCAATCGGTGGGGCGAGAGAGCTGGGGCTACAAGGCGGATGAGGATTACTATACCGATCGGCACCTCATCGCCAGCATCGACCAAGCCCTGGCCAAAGGCGGGAATTACCTGCTCAATGTGGGCCCCACGGCGGAAGGGATCATCCCCGAAGAGGCTGTCCAGATCCTGCGCACCGTGGGGCAGTGGTACCACAGGGTGAAAGAAGCCCTCGTTGAGGCGGAGCCGGCCTCCCACCTCACAGAGAACCGCGACGTGCTGCTCACGCGCCGAGGGAACACCCTCTATGTGCACCTGCACCGTTTCCCCATCCTGAGGCGGGTCTTGCTCAAGCCCATCGCCCAGATGCCCGTGCGGGCGACCCTGCTCAACACCGGCGAACCGGTGGAATGTTCCCTGGCCGACCTGCCCACTCTGCGCATGGACGCCGAGGGTCACGCCATCCCCCAGCCGCAATGCTACCTGCGCTTGCGCAATTTGCCCGTCAACGCCCACGCCAACACGGTGTTGGTGGTCAAATTAGAGTTCCCCGAAGGAGGAATGCCCTCATGAACGAACTGGTCAAGCTTGTGGCGCAAAAGGTCGGCATCCCTGAACCCCAGGCCCAAATCGCCGTGGAGACGGTGATCGGCTTCCTCAAACAGCGCCTGCCGGCGCCCATCGCCGAACAGATCGATGGCCTCCTCCAAAACCCTGACCTGGCCAAGAAGGCGGGCGACGCGGCCAAGGGATTGGAAGGATTGCTGAAACAGAAATAGAGGGAACCTATGCTTGACGAGAAAACCCTGCAAGAGATTGTGCAGCGCATCGTCGCGGTGGCGCAGCCCAGTCGCGTGATCGTGTTTGGCTCCTACGGGCGCGGCGATGCCGACGCGGACTCGGACCTGGACCTGATAGTCATCAAGCCGCGCGTGGATAACCTGTACGAAGAGATGGTCCGCCTGCGTGAGGTGGTGGGCAGCATCGGCATCGGGGTGGATCTGCTCGTCTATTCTGAACGCGAATACCAACGGCGCAGCCAGGTCCCGGGCACGGTGCTCTA
>DAOTZU010000080.1:0-3983 GCA_034433995.1 Anaerolineae bacterium | reverse complement strand
TCCAAAAATCCAACTCCTCACCTACAGCGAGGTGGAAAAGGTCGCCGGCTATGTGGGCAATTTCCAGGTGACGGTGCGCAAAAAGGCCCGCTATGTCAACGAGGATCTCTGCACCGGCTGCGGCCTGTGCGTGCAGAATTGCCCTGTGGAGGTGCCCAACGCCTTCGATGAGGGATTGGGCACCCGCCATGCCATCTACCGTCCTTTTGCCCAGGCGGTGCCCCCCGCCTTTGTGATCGACAAAAAGATGGCCCCCTGCAAGGCAGCCTGCCCGGCCCATGTGGGCGCGCCGGGCTATGTCATCCTCACCAGCCGGCGCAAATTCTTGGAAGCCCTCCAGGTGATCAAAGAGAAACTCCCCTTCCCCTCCATCTGCGGGCGCGTGTGCCATCGTCCTTGCGAAAAGGCCTGCACCCGCGCCAAGATAGACGACCCGGTGGGCATCGCCTATATCAAGCGCTTCATCGGCGATCTAGAGCTGCGCATCCCCGCGCGCCAGGTGCCCCCCGTCAAGACCCGCGAGGAAAAGGTGGCCATCGTGGGCGGAGGCCCCGCTGGGCTGACCGCCGCCCACGATCTGGCCATGATGGGCTATCATGTCACGGTCTTTGAGGCTGCGCCCGTCCTCGGTGGCATGATGCGTTTTGGCATCCCCGCTTTTCGGCTATCGCGGGAAATCCTTGACCGCGAGATCTATGACATCATCGAGCTGGGGATAGGGGTGTGGCGCAACGTCACCATCGGCCAAGACCTCACCCTGGATGACCTCTTTGCCCGGGGCTACAAGGCCATCTTCCTGGCCATCGGCGCGCAAAAGGGCCGTAAATTGGGCGTGCCGGGCGAGGAACTGGAAGGCGTCACCCAGGCGATCAATTTCCTGCGGGATCTGAACCTCGGCAAACCGGTGCGCCTGGGCAGGAAGGTGATCGTCGTTGGCGGAGGAAACGCTGCCCTGGATACCGCCCGTTCCGCTCTGCGGGTGGGGGCCAAGGATGTGACCATCATCTATCGCCGCGCCCGGGCCGAGATGCCGGCCGAACCCAAATGGGAGATCGATGAGACGGAGCGGGAGGGCGTCAAGCTGGTGGATTTTATCGCTCCAACCAGGTTCTTGGGCCAAGATGGCAAGCTCACGGCGATGGAATGTGTGCGCATGCAGCCAGGCCCGGCCGATGAAAGCGGACGCCGGCGGCCCATCCCCATCCCCGGTTCCGAGTTTATCATGGAGGTGGATAATGTGCTCCTGGCCATCGGCCAGGAGGTGGATATGTCCCTGGTGGCCAAAGGCACAAACCTAGAAGTGACCCCCTGGGGCACGGTGAAGGTGGATCCCATCACCCTGGCCACCAGCGTGGAGGGGATCTTTTGTGGCGGCGATGCCGTGGTGGGCGGAGGGACGGTCATCGAGGCCATCGCCGCCGGCAAGGAGGCCGCCATCTCCATTGACCGCTACATCCGCGGCGAGGACTTGCGCATGGGCCGGGGCGAGGAGGAACCACCGGTGGAGCTGCCCACCGAGGGCATCCCCGTTAAGCGAAGGGTGCCCATGCGTTTCTTGCCCATTGCCGAGAGGGTGGATAACTTTCGCGAGGTGGAACTGGGCTACACCGAGGAGATGGCCGTGGAGGAGGCCAAGCGCTGCCTGAGCTGCGGCGTCTGCACGGAATGCCGGGAATGCGTGGCCCTCTGTGAGAGACAAGCCATTGACCACACCATGAAGGACCAATATCTCAACTTGGAAGTGGGGGCCATCATTCTGGCGACGGGCTACAAAGCCTTTGATCCGGCACAATTACCCCAATACGGTTTCGGCCTGTATGAGAACGTCCTGACCGGCCTAGAGTTCGAACGCATGGTCCATAGCAGCGGTCCCATGAACGGGGAGATTCGGCTCAAGGATGGCAGGACTCCTGAAAGCGTGGCGATTCTCCACTGCGTGGGCAGCAGAGATACGGATGGCCACAGTTACTGTTCCCGCGTCTGCTGCATGTATTCCATGAAGCTGGCTCACTTGGTCCGCGAAAATACCAGGGCCCAAGTGTACGAGGTCTATCGGGACCTGCGGGCCTTTGGCAAAGGTTATGAGGAATTCTACAACCGGGTGAAGGCAGAGGGGGTGACTTTTATCCACGGCGAGGTCAGCAGGGTCACCCGTGAGAATGGCAAGCTAGTGGTGCATTGCGAGAACACCTTTGCCGGCCAGCCGAACCGCATCGCTGTGGACATGGTCATCTTGGGCGTGGGGATGGAGCCCCAGGCCGATGCAGGAGATATCGCCGCGCGCTTTGGCATCAACCGCAGCGAGGATGGCTTCTTCCGCGAGAAACATCCTAAACTGGCCCCGGTGGAGACGGCCTCGGATGGCATATTCGTCGCCGGCGCCTGCCAAGGCCCCAAGGATATCCCCGATACGGTGGCCCAAGCCGGAGCCGCGGCAGCCGCGGCGGTCACCTTGATGGACCAGGGCAAGGTGGCCATCGAGCCCTTTGTGCCCAGCGTGATGGATACCCGCTGCGTGGGCTGCGGCCTTTGCGTGGAGGTCTGCCCCTTCCGGGCCATCACGTTGGTTGAGCAACGGCCCTTCCAGCTCAAGGCCCAGATCAACGAGGTGCTCTGCAAAGGCTGTGGTCTCTGCGCGGCCGCTTGCCGAGGGAAGGCCATCGCATTGCGGGGCTACGACGATCGCCAACTGCTGGCCGAGATGGAGAGCCTATTCAAGGTGGCTATGTAATCCTGCGGCCCGGTGCAAGGGAGGCACTACCCATGGATACGCATTTTGAACCGCGCATTGTCGGGTTTCTTTGTCGCTGGTGTAGCTATCCGGGCGCAGATTTGGCGGGCACCAGCCGCATGCGCTACCCGCCTGCGCTGCGCCTCATCCGCGTGCCTTGTTCGGGCCGGGTGGATCCCCTTTTCGTGCTCAAGGCCTTCCAAGATGGGGCCGATGGGGTCATGGTGTTGGGCTGTCACCCTGCCGATTGCCACTACCTGGAGGGCAACTATCACGCGCGGCGCCGCTACGCCTTGATGCACCGTTTGCTAGAGTATATGGGCATCGAGCGGGAGAGGCTACTGGTGGATTGGGTCTCCGCTGCCGAAGGGGTTCGCTTCGCCCAACTGGCCACTGCGTTCACCAACCGGATCAGGGAGCTGGGACCGCGAGGGGGGAGCTAATGTGATCGAGGAAATTAGGGCCAAAGCGCGGGAGCTGTTGGAGAGCAAGCAAATACGCTGCTTTATCGGCTATGAGCGGGGGACAAGGGGCAGAACCCGCCCGGCCTTGATCTACGATGCCGCAGAGGTGGAGCGCCTGGTGTGGGATGCCAGCTGCACCCACAACCTCACCGTCTATCTGCACCAATTCAAATATCCCGCCAGACGGGGAGAAGCTCCTCCTCGGGTGGGGATCATGGTCAAGCCCTGTGATTCCCGCGCGCTGAACGTTCTTTTGCACGAGAAGCAAATAGAGCGCGATAGGGTGTATGTGGTGGGTTTGACCTGCGCGGGCCTGGCAACGGACGGAAAGCCTTTGGAGCGTTGCCAACGCTGCGCGGAGCGCGTGCCACTGGTTTACGATCTTTTGGTGGGAGCCAAGCCTGCGACGGTGGGACAAGAAGATTACGCCGACGTCGCTCAATGGGAAGGGCTGACGCCCCAAGAGAGACTGGCCTTTTGGACGCGCGAGTTCGAGCGCTGCATCCGCTGCTACGCCTGTCGGCAGGCTTGCCCGGCCTGTTATTGCGCCGAATGCGTGGCGGAACAGCTGGACCCTCCGTGGATGAGCATCGCCATCGATCTATCCCAAAAGCAGTTTTTCCATGTCATGCGGGCCTATCATCTGGCGGGGCGTTGCGCGGGATGTAATGCTTGCGAGGAGGCCTGCCCCATGGGGATACCCTTGAGCTTGCTGAACCGCAAGATAGCCAAAGAGATGGAAAGCCTCTTCGGCTACAAGACGGGGCAAGACGCGGCCACCCCGCCCC
>DAOTZU010000079.1:0-1743 GCA_034433995.1 Anaerolineae bacterium | reverse complement strand
ATGACATCGATTTCACCCTGGAGCGGGGCAAGGTGCTCGGTTTGGTGGGCGAAAGCGGCTGCGGCAAATCGGTGACCGCCCAAGCGCTGCTGCAGATCGTGCCCGACCCTGGTCGCATCGTTGCCGGGCAGATGCTCTATCGACCCGATCCTCAGCGGGAGGCCATTGACATCGCCAAATTGGGCAATCGGGGCCCGGCCATCCGCAATATCCGCGGCCAGGAGATCGCCATGGTCTTTCAGGAACCGGCGGCGGCCTTCTGCCCTGTATATACCGTGGGAAACCAGCTTGGCGAGACCTTTTTCATCCACGGGAACACCCACATCAGCCGGGCCGAGGCCAAAGTCAGGAGCATCCGCCTGCTGGAGGAGGTGGGCATCCCCAAGGCCGACCTGCGCATTGACCAGTATCCCTTCCAACTGAGCGGCGGCATGAGGCAGCGGGCCTTTATCGCCATGTGCCTGGCCGGCAACCCCAAGATCCTCATCGCCGATGAGCCAACCACTGCTGTGGATGTGACCATCCAAGCCCAGATCTTGGATCTGATCAAACGCGAGCAGCAGCAGCGCCAGATGGCAGTGATCCTCATCACCCACAACTTTGGCATCGTGGCCGAGATGGCCGATGAGGTGGCGGTGATGTATTTGGGCAAGATTGTAGAACAAGGCTCGGTGTTACAAATCTTCGATCGTCCTTTACATCCCTACACCCGTGCCCTGCTGGAGGCCATTCCCAAGCTCACACGACGCACCAGGGCGCGCTTGATGGTCATCAAAGGTTCCGTGCCCCCGCCATTTTTCCGGCCTCAAGGTTGCTACTTCAGGCCGCGTTGCACCTCTCGTATCGCCGGCGTCTGTAAAAGGGAGGATCCCCCCCTCATCGAGATGGAACCGGGCCATAAAGTGCGCTGTTTCCTATATACAGAGGGGGCGGCATCCAAGGAGGGACGCGGCCATGAGTAGTAAGACACAGCAACCCATTTTGGAAGTTCGCGGTCTCAAGATGCACTTCCCCATTCTGAGGGGAGTTTTCCGCCGACGGGTGGGCAGCGTCAAGGCGGTGGACGGCGTGGACCTGTTCATCCGCCCCCGGCAGAGTGTAGGATTGGTGGGTGAAAGCGGCTGCGGCAAGACCACTCTGGCGCGTTGCCTGGTGCGCGCCTACAAGCCCACCGCCGGGATAATCCTGTTCAATCCTAATGGAACTTTGGTGGACCTGGCAAAGGCCGAGGGAGAGGAGCTCGTCAATGCGCGCAAGAGGATGCAGTTAATCTTTCAGGATCCTTACGGCTCCCTCAACCCGCGCATGACCATCGGTGAGACGGTAGGCGAGCCGCTGATTATTGACGGTCTCACCGACAAGAAGGAGCTCGACCGACGGGTCAAGGAACTGCTGCGCTCCGTTGGGTTGAGCCCGGTGTATGTGACCCGCTATCCCCACGCCTTCAGCGGCGGGCAGCGGCAACGGATCGGCATCGCCCGGGCCATGGCCCTCAACCCTCGGTTGATCTTGGCCGATGAGCCCACTTCAGCACTGGATGTCTCGGTGCAGGCGCAGATCTTGAACCTGATGGAAGATCTCCAGGAGCGGCATGATCTGGCCTATCTCTTTATCTCTCATGATCTGAGCATGGTGCGGCATGTCAGCGACCACGTTTATGTGATGTATGTGGGCAAGATCGTGGAAGAGGCGCCGACCGATGACTTGTTCGCCACCCCGAAACATCCCTACACCGAGGCCTTG
>DAOTZU010000078.1:0-11711 GCA_034433995.1 Anaerolineae bacterium | reverse complement strand
TGTTGAAAAAATGCGTGTAGGCCTTGTCCGCCGTCGGATGGAATCCGACGGCTCTGCTTGATAAGCCCGCGGCGCGGGCTTGCCATCCCCAGACGTCGGTTTCCAACCGACGGGGGCATTTCTCGACACCCTCGCCGCGTCCGGGGTGTTGAAAAAATGCGTGTAAGCCTTGCCCGCCGTCGGATGGAATCCGACGGCTCTGCTTGATAAGCCCGCGGCGCGGGCTTACCATCCCCAGACATCGGTTTCTAACCGCCGGGGGCATTTCTCGACGCCCTCCAAGCCCTGCAATTTGCCGAAATTGCCGCGTTGGTATATTATGTTATGCTCTACCCAGTTAGGGCGCAGAAAGGAGACCGATGTACCGAGTGCATGTGCGCCGTCATTTCGACGCCGCCCACGGCCTGCGGGGCTACGCCGGCAAGTGCGAGAACCTTCACGGCCACCGTTGGGAGGTCGTCGCCTGCGTCGAGGCCGAGACTCTGGATGCCTGTGGCTTGGCCTACGATTTCACCCTGCTCAAGCGGGAGCTGGACACGGTGTTGGCCCGCTTCGATCACCACAATCTGAACGAGACGCCGCCCTTTGACCGGCTCAACCCCAGCTCGGAGAATATCGCCCGGGTGGTGTACGAGGCCTTGCGTGAGAGGCTGCCGGGGGTGCAGCTCAAATATGTGGAGGCTTGGGAATCTCCCGATGCCTGGGCCACCTACTCTCCCGATACGGCCGGATAGGCCCTTTTGTTGATCCTTTCGCCCTGTGGTATAGTAGCTCCAGTTTCGATTTGCGGAGGCACGAACGCCGGATGGCTCAGCAGTTTATGACCAATCCCCAAGAATTTGACCAATGGCTGGGGGAGGACTTTCCTTCCACCAGCGAGGATTTCGATACGGAACAATTCCCCGTCCTGCCCTTGCGGGATACGGTGATCTATCCCCACATGGTGGCCCCCCTGTTCGTCGGGCGCGAACGCTCCCTGAAGGCCGTGGAGGCCGCCATGGCCAACGCGCAGCGCTTGGTGGTGATCGCCCAGCGCGACGAAGAGAACCAAGATCCCACCGCCGATGACCTGTATACCATCGGCACCGAGGTGGTCATCGGGCGCAAGCTCCACATGCCCGATGGCACCACGAACATCTGGGTGCAGGGGCAGCGCCGGGTGCGGGTGTTGCGCTACATACAAATGCAGCCCTACATCATCGCCGAGGTCACCCCTATCCCAGAGACCTCCGCCGAGGACCTGCCCACCGAGGCGCTGATGCGCGCCGTGTTGGCCCTCTTTGAAAAGGTGGTGCAGTACAGCCGCAACATCCCTGATGATGCTTATGTGGCGGCGATGAACGCCGAGGAGCCAGGGTGGCTGGCCGACCTGGTGGCCTCCATCCTGGAGCTCTCTGTGGCGCAGCGCCAAGAGATCTTGGAGATCAGCGACGCCACCGAGCGGCTGCAAAAGATCAGCGTGCTCTTGGCCTCGGAGCTGGATGTGTTGGAGCTGGAGAACCGCATCCATTCCCAAGTGCAGCAGGAGGTGGACCGCAGCCAGCGGGAGTATTTCCTGCGCGAGCAGATGCGCGTCATCCAGAACGAGCTGGGCGAGACGGATCCATACATGCAAGAGACCAACGAGCTGAAGGACAAGATCGCCCAGGCCAACCTGCCCGATGAGGTGCGCCAAAAGGCGGAGAAGGAACTGGCGCGTTTGACGGCCATGCCCTCGCAATCGCCCGAGGTGGGCATCATCCGCACCTATCTGGATTGGATCCTGGCCCTGCCCTGGGGGAAATACACCGAGGATAACCTGGATATCGCCGCTGCGGCCAAGATCCTGGAGGAGAGCCACTATGGCCTGCCCAAGGCCAAGGAGCGCATCTTGGAGCACATCGCGGTGTACCAGCTCGCGGCGCACAAGATGAAGAACCCCATCCTCTGCTTCGTGGGGCCGCCGGGCACGGGCAAGACCTCCCTGGGCAAATCCATCGCCCAGGCGCTGGGGCGCAAGTTCGTGCGGGTGAGCTTGGGCGGCATCCGCGACGAGGCCGAGATCCGCGGTCACCGGCGCACCTACGTGGGCGCGCTGCCCGGCCGCATCATCCAGACCATGCGCCGCGCTGAATCGGCCAACCCGGTGTTCATGTTGGACGAGATCGATAAGCTGGGCATGGATTTCCGCGGCGATCCTTCCTCGGCTCTGCTGGAGGTGCTGGACCCGGAGCAGAATTATGCCTTCTCGGATCATTACCTGGAGGTGCCCTTTGACCTCTCCAAGGTGATGTTCATCACCACGGCCAACCTGCTGGACCCGATCCCGCCGGCCCTTCAAGACCGCATGGAGGTGATCGAGTTCCCCGGTTACATGGAGGAGGAAAAGCTCCAGATCGCCCACCGCTTCTTGATTCCACGGCAGATCGAGCAGAACGGCCTCAAGGCGCTCAACTTTTCCGAGGCGGCCTTGCGTTCCTTGATCCGGGAATACACCCACGAATCCGGCGTGCGCAACCTGGAGCGTGAGATCGCCAATATCTGCCGCAAGGTGGCCCGGCGCATGGCCGAGGGCAAGCCCACGCCCAAGGTGATCAGCAAGCAGGCGCTGCCCAAATATCTCGGCCCACCCCATTATTCTTACGGCACCGCCGAGGAGAAGGACGAGGTGGGCGTGGCCACAGGCCTGGCCTGGACAGAATCCGGTGGAGACACCCTCTCCATCGAGGTCACCATCATGCCCGGCAAGGGTTCCTTGATTCTCACGGGCCAATTGGGCGACGTGATGCAGGAATCGGCCCAGGCCGCCCTCAGCTACACCCGTTCCCGGGCGGATATGCTGGGCATCCAGGGGGTAGATTTTGACAAGATCGATATCCACATCCACGTGCCCGAAGGGGCGGTGCCCAAGGATGGCCCTTCGGCGGGGGTCACCATCGCCACGGCCCTGATCTCGGCCCTCACCGGCCGCGCCGTGCACCACGATGTGGCCATGACGGGGGAGATCACGCTGCGCGGCCGCGTGTTGCCCATCGGTGGCCTGCGCGAAAAGGCCCTGGCCGCCCATCGGGCGGGGCTGCGGACGATGCTCCTGCCCAAGAAGAATCGCCGCGATTTGGTGGATGTGCCGCCGCGCCTGCGCAAGCGGCTGAACTTTGTCTTTGTGGAGAACATGGACCAGGTGTTGCCCATCGCCCTGGCGGCCACCAGGGATGAAAAGGTCGCCCCTCGCTTTGCCCAACCCGCGGCGAATTAGCCCCACAAACATCACGGAGCGCCACAACCTGCGGACCGGACAACGCTGTCCGGCCAACAGGCTGTGGCGCTCCGCTCTTTTGATGCTACAACCGTCGTTCAGGCGGCCTTGGCGCGAAAGTTGCCAAATTGATCGAACACGCCCACGCTGTAGCCCATCATCTCCAAATGTTGCACCAAGCGAGGCAAGATCTCCCTGGGCAAAGGATCGTACTCGTAATACCAGGTGATGGTGGGTGTGTTGATCTCACGCAGGGCCAGGCCGATGATCTGTGCCGGTTTGGCCGAGGCGCCGGGGGCGTTCTTGGTCAGGATGAGAACGCTCAAGCCCTCAAATTGTTCGATATCCACCGAGAGACCCTCAGGGGTGACCTTACGGAAAGGCAGCCGCAACGCCATGGTGCACCTCCTTAGCACAGGCACGCCACTCCGGAGATAATATCCCTAATCCCCCCATCTCCATTATAGCAGATTCTATCCTCCCGCCTCTGACATTATCCTAACCTTTTTCTGACAAAACGTCAACCGATCAAGATGGATGATGTATGGGGGCCAGGCGCAACGCGCCCAAGCGCTCCAAGAGCTGTAACAGCGCCTCGCGCCAGCCCGGCGCAAGCGGCAACCAGACGCGGCTGCCCCGGGCGCGCAGGGTGGGCTGTTGGGCGGTGAGGTGCTCCGCCGCCGCTATCGACAAGGGGAACGGCAAGGCCAGGGCGATGCTCTGGGCGTCGGCCGTGACGGATTGCACGCCGGCCTGGGTGGCCAACGCCCGCACCTGGAGCAGATAGAGCAAATCGTGGACCGCCTCCGGCAGCGCCCCGAAGCGGTCGCGCAGCTCCTGGGCCATCTCTGCTACCTCGGCGGGGGTCTCCAGGCGCGCCAGCCGCCGATAGAGGCGCAGACGCAGCTGGGTCTCGGGGATCAAGTCCTCCGGCAGATACGCCGCAAGGGGCAGATCAATGCTGGGGCCCACCTCCACGGCCGAGGTGGTGGCGGCCACGGCGTGTTGGGCGCGCTGGATGGCCTCCAAAGGCTCGCCGCTGGCCTGGCGCAGCTCTTGCACCGCCTGCTGGAGCAGGCGGCAATACAGGTCAAACCCGATGGCGGCGATATGGCCGTGCTGCTCGGCCCCCAAGATCTCCCCCGCGCCGCGGATCTCCAGGTCACGCATGGCCACCCGAAAGCCCGCGCCCAATTCCGTAGCCTCTTGAATGGTCTGCAAGCGCTTGCGGGCCACCTCGGTGAGGGGCTGCTTGTAGAGCAAGTAGGCATAGGCGCGGTTGGTGCCCCGGCCCACCCGCCCGCGCAACTGGTACAGCTGGGCCAGCCCAAAGGTATCGGCGTGGTCAATGATGATGGTATTGACGTTGGGGATATCCAGGCCGCTTTCGATGATGGTGGTGCACAGGAGGACATCATGTTCGCCCTGGGCGAAGCCCAGCATCACTTGGGCCAGCTCGTCCTCCTCCATCTGCCCGTGGCCGATGACCAGGGAGGCCTCGGGCACGATGCGGCGCAGTTCCTCCGCCACCGCATAAATATCCTGCACCCGGTTGTGCACAAAGTAAACCTGGCCGCCGCGGTCGATCTCGCGGAGGATGGCCTTGCGGATCAGCCCCTCATCCCTTTCGGCCACAAAGGTGTGGATGGGCAGACGGTTCTCCGGAGGGGTGTCGATGATGCTCATATCGCGCACGCCGCTGAGGGCCATGTAAAGGGTGCGCGGGATGGGCGTGGCCGTGAGGGTGAGCACGTCCACCTCACGCCGCAACTGCTTGAGACGCTCCTTGTGGCTCACCCCAAAGCGCTGCTCCTCATCAATGATCACCAAGCCCAGGTCTTTGAAGGTGACATCCTTGGAGAGCAAGCGATGGGTGCCGATGACGATATCCACCCGGCCCAGGGCCAACCCCCGCAGCACCTCCTCCTGCTCTTCGGGGGTGCGGAAGCGGGAGAGCATCTCCACCACCACTGGAAACGCCCGCAGCCGCCGACGAAAAGTGTAAAAATGCTGTTGGGCCAGGACCGTCGTCGGCACGAGGACCGCCACCTGTTTCCCATCCATCACCGCCTTGAAGGCGGCGCGCAGGGCCACCTCCGTCTTGCCATAGCCCACATCACCACAGACGAGCCGATCCATGGGCTTGGGCCGCTCCATATCGGCCTTGATCTCTTGCAGGGTGCGCAGTTGGTCGTCCGTCTCTTCGTGGGGGAAGGAGGCCTCCAATTCATGCTGCCAGGGCGTATCGGGGGAAAAGGCATACCCCGCGGCCACCTCCCGGGCAGCGTAGAGCTCCAAAAGCTCGGCGGCGATATCGCGCACCGCCTTTTGCGCCCGCTCGCGCACCACGTTCCACTCGTTGCCGCCCAGGCGGTGGAGATAGGGTTCCCGCTCATCGGCGCCCAGATAGCGGCTCACCCGATCCGCCTGATGGATAGGCACGTACAGGCGGTCGCCGGAGGCGTACTCCAGCTCTAAATATTCGCGGGTGAGCCCGGCGATGGTCTTTTGCACCATGCCGTGAAACCGGCCGATGCCGTATTCCACGTGCACCACATAATCGCCGGGCTGCAGATCGGCAAAAAAGGTTTCGGGGGCCAGACGACGGGCAGCGGGCGGGCGGCGTTTCCTGGGCCGTGACCAGCCAAAGAGCTCGGCATCGGTCAAGACCACCAACTGCCCGGGGCTGAAGGCCCAGCCGCCGGCGACGATGCCATCCACCACGGTCACGCTGCGCGGCTCGGGCGGCGCCACAACCTCGTTCACCGGTGTGCTGTAAATATTCTCCTCGCGCAAGAGATCGGTCAAGCGCTCCGATTGCCGGCTGATGAGGACCACCCGCTGTCCTTTGCGCCGCAGCTCGGCGACATCCTCCAAAGCCTGCTCCACGCGGCCGCCGTACTGGGGCGCCGAGAGAAAGCCCTCGCCCCGCTCCGGGGGCGCCTCGTCCAGCTCATAGCCCAAGCTGATGACGCACCGCGCCGCGAGTTGCGCCTTGAGCTCCTCCCAGGTCCAATAGGGCACGGCGAAATTGGGCGGCAATTGGCCCTCGGCCACCAGCTCGGCCCGCAGGCCCAAAGCTTGGTTCTCCAGTCCCAGGGCGGCCGTCTCCAGGCTCACCATGTCCGCCAGGAGCACCAGGGCGTTGGGGGGCAAGAAGTCCAGCAGGTTCGCCGGGCGCGGATAGAGGTAGGGGAGATAGTATTCGATCCCCGGGAAATGCTCGCCCCGGGCGAGCTTCTCCCGCTCCTCCAACAGGCGCTGGCGCGCCGCATAGTCGCACGAGGCCAGCTCCAAGTGTTGCAGCGCCTCGGAGGCGGAGCGGCCCCATTCGGGCAAAGCTTCGCTGGCGGGCGCCAAAGTCACCGCCTCCAACAGCCCTTGAGACCGCTGACTGGCCGGATCGAAAATGCGGATGGTCTCCACTTCGTCGCCAAAGAAATCCAGGCGCACGGGCTGGGGATAATTCGGCGGAAAGATATCCACAATGCTCCCCCGATGGCTGAAGCTGCCCGGCTCCTCCACCACCACCGTAGGATCGTACCCGGCGCGCAGGCAATGCTCCAAGAGCTGAAAGGGGGGCAAGACATCGCCCACGCGCACCGTGCGCAGGGCGCGGCGCAAGGCCAGGGGCGGCACGCTTTTGGTCATCAGCGACCAGGCCGAGGCGGCGATGACCAACCCCTGCCCCGCCTCAGGCGAAGCCTCGCGCAAAGCGAACAACCGGGCCAACACGCTCACCCGGGCATGGATGGTCTCGGCCTCCCAAGGGATGTGGTCATAGAAGAGGACGTCGGGCGGGGGAAAATAAAGGACATCCTGGGGCCGCGCGGACCAGGCGCGCACCTGGTCCGCCACAAAGCGGGCATCCTCCGGCCGTCCCACCAACACCACGAGGGGCCCCGGCCAATCCTGCTGCCAGGCCGCCACAAGGGCCGGCCGCGCCGCCTCGATCACCCTCCAGGAGAGGGCCGGCAAACGCCTTGCTTGGGGTGCGGTGGCGCTGGCCTCATGGGTCTTGGCCAAGAGGTCGCGGTAATAAGGGGTGTCTCGCAAGAGGGCGAGCAATCCTTCGAGACTCACGGCTCCAAACCTTCCTGGCCGATGGAAGCGTGGCCCCCTCTCTCGGAGCGCGCCTCAAGCTTGGTTATTGCTATTGTAGAGGTTCATCGCCTGGACGATCCCCTCCTCCAACAAGCAACGCACAAGGCTCTCCACCCGATGGTAGAGCGGCTGGATCAGCGCTTCCTGGTCGGGCTCGAAATCGCTCAACACATAATCTATCGGGTCGCCTTGGGCCGGCCGGCCGATGCCAATGCGGAGACGGGGGAAATCTTGGGTGCCCAGCTCGGCGATCACCGATTTCAGGCCGTTATGCCCGCCGCTGCTGCCGCTGGGCCGCAGACGCATCTTGGCCAAGGGCAGGTCCAGATCGTCGCAGATCACCAAGATCCGCTGCGGCGGGATGCGATACCAACGGCTGATGGCCGCCACGGCCCGGCCGCTGTGGTTCATGAAGGTGAGGGGCTTGGCCAGGATGACCTTGTGCCCGGCGATCTGCCCCTCGCCCAGCTCGGCGTTGAACCGCTTGCGGAAGGTGACCCCGTGCAATTTGGCCAGATGGTCCACGCATTGGAAGCCGATGTTGTGACGGTTGCGGGCATACTTTTTGCCGGGGTTGCCCAGACCGACGATGAGATAGAACGCCGCCCCTGTGGACGGAGCGGGATGGACCCAATCCTGAATAGAGCGGGCGAGGCGCAACAAGAACCCCTTCAGCATAAGATCATCCGCTTGGCGTAGGCCACGCCGGTCCTCGGCCAAACGCCCTAGAGCAACCGACGCA
This sequence comes from Anaerolineae bacterium, assembly GCA_034433995.1. Lineage (GTDB taxonomy): Bacteria > Chloroflexota > Anaerolineae > UBA1429 > UBA1429 > DAOTZU01. The sequence continues at coordinate 3,630 of DAOTZU010000078.1, read as the reverse complement.
GGCCCAAAACGATGCCCAGGAGGATCAGCGCTGCGCCCATGGCCAACGCTCCGAAACAGAAGGCCTGGCCCCACCCCTCCGGGTTGAGGGGCAGGTTGGAGCGCTGTCCTGGGCGGCTCAAGGTGGGCGTCGCGGTGGGCTGGGACAACGCAGCAGTGGGGGCGATGATAAGCAAAGTGGCCGTGGCCCTGGGCGTGGGCGAGGCCACGGTGACCACGGGCCGCGTGGGCATGGCGGTGGGCGTGGGTGTAGCGGTGGGACGGGCGTTCACCACCGAAAGCTGCCGCACAAAGAACTCGTCATAGTTCCCATCGCGCTTGACGGCCTGCAGCCGTAGGGTATAGACCCCATCGGGGATCTTGGTCGTATCCCAGACCTCGAGCTGGCCATTGATCACCGGCGTCTCGTGCAGGGAGCCGACGATGGCCCACTGGCTGGGGTTGGGGCCCACGCCGAATTCGATCTTGTAAAACTGGAAATTGGGCACCGAGGCCGACCCTCGGATCACGACCAGCCCCCGCACCTCCGCGCCCATCTCCGGCGAGGTGATCTGCACCTGGCTCTGCTGCGCCAGAACGGGCAAGCTTCCCAGCACCAGGATAATAGCCACCCAGACCCAGCGGATAACCTGCCTGCGCATACCCACTCCCGTAAGTTCAGTGATCGGGCTTTGGCCGTCAGACGGTGTCCGCCGGGGAAACGACAGCGGTTTCATGCTCCCCTGGCCCCGCGCATGCTTGGGCACCACGATCCAAGGTTCGGCGGACGGTCTCCGGCCAAGCTGATGCTTAACAAAGCTAGTGTACCACAAAACCAAGAGAGGGGCAAAGTGAATCCGTGAGAGGGGGTGCGTCACAAGATTTAGGCAGTCCTGGGATGGATGAGGGCCCAAGCCTGGTGGAAACGGTCGCTGAGAAACTCGGCCCGTACTGCCAGTACGGGTTGCAACCCCTCCTTGGTCCAGGACATCCCCGCTCCACGGGCCCGGGCCAGGATGACCTGTTTGCAGGCGCTCTCCACCATCCCGCTGCCGATGGGGTACTTCCGCTCCCGGTATTGGGGGTACAACATCCGTCCGCGGTTGGTGGCAAAGTAATGCACCTCCGCCGCGGCAGCCTCCCCTTTAGGCTCCCGGGCCGCCTCGGCTAACAGCTCCAGCACCTCCTGGGGCCGTCCCTCCCACAGCGCCCTCTCTGCCCGCTCCTCCCAGGCCTTGGCCGCCGCCGTCCCCTCCCCGTAAACCCCGTGGGCCGCGGCCCAGAGGTGTTCCGTGGCATGGTACCAGTCCAGAACCTCCACCCGGCGGGGGAAATGGAGGGCGAACTGGTTCCAGTTGCCGGGGGCCCCGTCCGCCACACAGACCATCTCGTCCCGGCCCGGATCCCCTCCCCGCCGCACCACCTCGGCGTACAGCTTCTCCCCCGCCTGCTCCATCGCCCCCACCTCCACGGCGTAGCTCTGGGGAGGTTTCTTCTGGAGGGGGGCCACTGCCCCCACCTTCACCTCGTGCCAGCCGTCCCGAAAGCGCACCTGAGCCGCGTCCAGACCGCACACCCAGGTCTGGGGTTCCCTTGGCCTCCCTGTCGGCGGCCCCTCTTCCAGCCACGCCTGCTGCTCCCGCGACCGTGCCTCCTCCAGCCGCTTCCCCTCCCGCGCCGTGGTCCGCAGGACCTCCTCCGCCGAGACGCTCATCCCCGTGAGCTTTGTGAAGACCTGGGAGGCCTGACGATAGGGCAGGCAGGCCCCCAACAAGGTCATCCCTGCCCGATACCTCTGGGTGAACTGCCCCGGCCCGATGCCCCAGGCCGCGTCCAGGGGGTGATACCCCTGGCGACAGTGGGGGCAATAGAAGTAGGCCCGTCGCCAATGCACGAGCCCCAGGGGGGTGATCCACCCCCGTTCCTGTTCCCCCTTGTGCTGCATCTTCTGCCCACATTGCGGACAGTCCCGTGCCCGCTCCGCCTCCTCCCGGCGGCCCTCGATGAGGGCCTCCAGCACCGGCGCGAAACAGGCTCGGCTTGCGGCCTCCACCTGCTCCACCAACTCCTCGGCCTTCCCCCCAGACTCCAAGGTCGACGCCAAGGATTTGACAACGCGTTTGGCCGCGGTCATAATGATCGCGAGCAGGTCTGCTTCAGTCAGCTTGCTCATGATACCCTCCAGTGGCTTCCCAAAGACTATTCTGCCCTGGAGGGTATTTTGCCACATTTTGCCTAAAAAATGTTACGCACCCGTATCTCGAGGGTGTTGAAAAAGGCGTGTAGAGACCTTGCCCGCCGTCGGATGGAATCCGACGGCTCGGCTTGCCAAGCCCGCGGCGCGGGCTTACCATCCCCAGAGTCGGTTTCTAACCGCCGGGGGCATTTCTCGACACCCTCCGCACCTCCAAGCTTGGAGGGTGTTGAAAAAAGGCGCGTAGACGCCTTGCTCGCCGTCGGATGGAATCCGACGGCTCGGCTTGCCAAGCCCGCGCCGCGGGCTTACTATCCACAGACGTCGGTTTCCAACCGACGGGCGCGTTTCTCGACACCCTCCAAGCTTGACCATTTCAAGGCCGATGGTATAATGCCCCTGCCGCGGTGGTCTATGCCCGACAACCGCATTTCAAAGGTTAGGATCAGTTCATGGCCATCATCGAAGTGGTCAACGTTTCCAAGCGTTTCTCCTTGCAGCCGGATCGTCCCCGCTCTTTTCAAGAATTGGTCGTCAATACCCTGGGGCGCCGCCGACAGCGTTTGCCCCAGGAGACCTTTTGGGCTTTGAAGGATGTTTCCTTTTCCGTGGAGCAGGGAGAGACGTTGGGCATCATCGGCTCCAACGGCTCCGGCAAGAGCACCTGCCTCAAGCTTTTGGCGCGGATCATCGAGCCTTCCTCCGGTGCTATCCGCGTTCAGGGCAGAGTGGCCGCTTTGCTGGAATTGGGCACCGGCTTTCACCCCGAACTGACCGGCCGGGAGAACATCTTTCTCAATGCCTCGGTCTTGGGCCTCGGCCGACGGGAGATCAGCAAACGTTTCGATGACATCGTCTCCTTTGCCGAGCTGGAACGCTTTATTGATGTGCCGGTCAAGTTCTACTCCTCCGGCATGTATGTGCGCTTGGCCTTTGCCACGGCCGTCAACGTCAGCCCCGAGATTTTGTTGATTGACGAGGTGTTGGCCGTGGGCGACCAAAGCTTCCAGGATAAATGCTTGGAACGCATCCAGGAGCTCAAGGCGCGTGGGATCACCATCGTGTTTGTCTCCCATGGGTTGGACGCGGTGCGGAACCTCTGCAGCCGCGCCCTTTGGCTGGATAATGGCATCCTGCGGGAGGATGGCCCCACCGATCTCGTGGTGGCGCGCTATCTGCAGCATGTGCATGATAAAGAGGAGGCGGCTGCCTTTGCCCAACAGGCCGCCGCTGCTAGCCCGGCGCGCAGCGAAGAGCCTGCCCCGGATACGGCAACCCCGCCCACCGAGCCGGCGGAGGCTGCCCCGGCAGAAGATCCCATCGCCCGGTACCGCCGCCGCTGGGGTTCGGGAGAGGCCGAGATTCTGGATGTTTACTTGCTCGACCGAGAGGGCCAGCGGAGGCTCTTGGTCGCCACCGGCGAGCCGCTGACCATTGTCATCCGTTACCACGCCCACC
>DAOTZU010000077.1:0-12366 GCA_034433995.1 Anaerolineae bacterium | reverse complement strand
CGCCGCCCACCTGGATGCCCACCACCCCGCTGTGAAACTCGATGATCATGGCGTCGAGCTGGGGCTCCGGTTCATAGCCCGCGGGCACCTCCCCCTCGGGCAGATGGCCCCGGGCATAGACGGCCACCGGGTCATAGCCGGCGAACTGGCAGATGAGGTCCGTCGTGTGGCTGGCAAAGGAGAGGATGTTGTGGCCGTTATACCCCACCACCATCTGCACCTTGCCGATGATCCCCCCTTGCACCAACTCCTGCAACCGCAACACATGGGGACACCAGTGCCGCGAATAGGAGACGGTGATGGGGATCCCTCTGGCCTGGGCGGCGGCCACCATCTGGTCCATCTCCTCCAAAGAGCAGGAAGGTGGCTTTTCCAAAAAGATGGCCCGCGGCCCGGCGGCGATCACCTCCATCATGGTTTGCAAGTGGTACGGCCCGCGCACGCACACGGCGACAATATCCAACCGCTCCGCGGCCAACATGGCCTGGCCGCTCTCGTAATAGCGGGTGTGGGGGAAATAGGGCCCCCACTTTTGGCGGAACGCCTCCCGCGCCGCTGCGGAGAGATCGGCCACGGCCGCCAATGCCACCTTCTGGCTGAAGCGGATGCCACCCACATGGCAATAAGGAGCCGCGTCCTCGGGCTTGCCATAGCCGGCAGCGATCTTGCCCAAGCCGATGATACCTACCTTGTACATGTTCCTTCCTTTCCAAGATATAGTCGCCCAACGATTATAAGCTGAAAGAGGAGGACAAGCGAACGATCCGCCGGCGCAGGTCTGCCCGGAATCATGTATCGCGGATGCACTCCCGCCACAACACGCCACAATTTCACGCGACGCCATAAAAACCCAGATGAACCTCGCTGGGTCCAGCCGCTTGACGCGCCCCTCCTGCGGGCTTATACTTTCGCCACGGAGCATAGTAGGCATGAAGAATCTCAAAATAGCCAACCATTCGCGGGTTGTGGGGCGGTCCAGCCGTCCGGGGGCCCGCCGGAGGAGGTGGGGAGCTACGGGCTGGCTTCCCTTGGCCTTGATGTTGGTCCTGGGAGGCTGCATCGCCTCCCCCGCCACGCCAGAGGCCACTCCTTCGCCCATCATCCTGCCCACAGCCCAGCCCAGCCCGCCACGAGAGGAGCAACCCATGCCTGAAGAAACTTTTGCCCTCGAACTCTATATCTCGCCCCAGGGTGATGATGCCGGTGAGGGCACAGCAGAATCCCCCTTTGCCACGCTGCCCCGCGCCCGCGACGCGCTGCGAGATTTCCGGGTGGCTCAAGGCCTGCCCAAAGGAGGGGCGCGCATCTGGTTGCGCGGAGGCACGTATGCCCTCACCGAGACTCTGCGCCTCGATCTGCGCGACGCCGGCCGGCCCGATGCGCCGGTTGTCTTCCAGGCCTACCCCGGCGAGGAGGCCCGGCTCAGCGGCGGGGTGGAGGTGCCCGCCGAGGCCTTTCGCCTGGTGGATGACCCGGCCATCCTGGCCCGGTTGGATGAGGGCGCCAGGGGACAGGTGTGGCAGGCCGATCTCAAAACCTTGGGCCTGGAGGATTTCGGCCGGCCCTGGCCGGCGCGGTTCAAGGGTTACGCCGGCTGGCTGGAGCTCTTTTTCGACGGCCAACCCATGACCTTGGCCCGTTGGCCCAACGAGGGCTATGCTCAAGTGGTCCAGGTGGTGGACCCCGGCTCAAAACCCCGCTTCGGCGAGACCCCGGACCGGCCGGGCAGCTTCATCTATGCGGGCGACCGCCCGCAACGCTGGAGCCAGGCGCCGGAGGTGTATCTCTATGGCTATTGGTGTTACAAGTGGTACGATGAGGGGTTGAAGGTGGCCTCTATTGACCCGGCAAAGCGGCAGATTAACTTCGCCGCGCCCCACCATTATGGGCTGGGCGGCCCCTCCGGCGGTTACTACTATGCTCTGAACCTGCTGGAGGAGCTGGATGCTCCCGGCGAATATTATGTCGATCGCCAGACGGGGATGCTCTACTTTTGGCCACCGGCGCCTTTGGCGGCGCATCACGTGGCCCTCTCGGTGCTGGATAAACCCTTGGTGCTCTTGGAGGACGCCTCCTATGTGTTCCTGCGCGACCTGGTGTTGGAGCTGGGCCGCGGCACAGGGATCGAGATCAGCGGCGGCACGGGCGACCTCATCAGCGGGTGCACCATCCGCAACCTGGCCGGCGACGCGGTGGTCATCCGTCGAGGCAGCAACCACGGTGTGGAGGGTTGCCACATCTACCAAACCGGTGGCGGAGGGATCAGCCTCTCCGGCGGGGAGAGGGTCACCCTCACGCCGGCTGGGCATTACGCCCAGGATAACCACATCCACCATTACGCACGCCTGGAACGCACCTATCGGCCCGCCATCAGCCTTTCGGGGGTGGGCTGCCGCGCGCAGCACAACCTGATCCACGATGCCCCCCACGAGGCCATCGCGTTCAGCGGCAACGAGCACCTGATCGAGTTCAACGAGATCCACCACGTCTGCACCGAGACAGACGATGCCGGCGCCATCTATGCCGGGCGCGATTGGACCATGCGCGGCACCATCATCCGCCACAACTTTTTCCACGATATCGGCGGGGGCAACCACGTGGGCGTGCAGGCTGTGTACCTGGACGACACCTTCTGCGGCACCAAGGTTTTGGGCAACGTCTTTTACCGCGTGCAACGGGCCATGCTCATCGGCGGCGGCTGCGATAACATCATGGAAGACAATATCATCATCGATTGCGCCGAGGCCCTCATGCTGGATGCCCGTGGCCTGGGCTGGATGAAGGGCGAGCTGGCTGAGGGCAGCACCATCATGAAGGGTCTGCGGGCCATGCCTTACCAGGATGAGCCGTGGGCCAGCCGTTACCCGGAGCTGGTCAATATCTTGGATGATGATCCGGGCACGCCCAAGCGCAACGTCTTTCGCCGCAACCTGATGGTGCGCTCGCCCAAGATGCAGGTTGAGGAGCCAGCGCGGATCCATGGCACCTTTGCCGATAACTGGTTCACCGACGACGACCCCGGCTTTGTGGATGCCGCCAAGATGAATTTCAAACTGCGCGACGATGCCGAGGCCTACCGTCGCATTCCGGGTCTGCAGCCCATCCCTTGGGAGGAGATCGGCCCGCGCCGGCGGTGAGGCGCGCCCAGCGGGAGGAGGCATGAACCATGAGCCGCGTGTGGGTGGGCACCTGCAGTTGGGCGGATCACCACCCCTTTTATCCGGAGGGCTTGCCGCCCAACCAGCGGATCGCCTTCTACGCCCAGCATTTCTCCATCGTGGAGGTGGATGCAAGCTTTTACCGGCTGATGCCGGCGCGCAATTTCGCCCTGTGGGCGGAGCGCACGCCACCGGGCTTCCTTTTTGATGTTAAACCTTTCCGCCAGCTCACCTGGCACGATCGAGACCAGCCGCCCACGCCGGAGGTGGCCAAGGCCTTCAGCGCCTCGCTCCGGCCTCTGCGCGAGGCGGGCAAGCTGGGGGCCTTGTTGTTTCAGTTTCCGCCCTGGTTCGTGTACCACGAGCGCAACTTGGCCTATTTGGAGGGCCTGCCGGCACAGTTCCCCGGCGACCGCATCGGGATCGAGTTCCGCCATCGCTCCTGGCTGGAAGGGCCCCATGTGCCGGAGCTTTTGGCCCGGTTGCGCGCCCAGGGATTGGTCCTTGTGGTGGCCGACGAGCCCCAGGTGGGCTCGGGCAGCGTCCCCCCTCTCTTGGAGGTGACCAACCCCGCCCTGGCCGTGGTGCGCTTTCATGGGCGTAACGCGGCCAAATGGTATGCCAAGGTCAGCACCACCGGCGAACGTTTCGATTACCTCTACTCCCCAGAAGAGCTGGCCGCGTGGGTGCCCAAGGTGGAGCAATTGGCCCAGCAGGCCCGCGAGATCCATCTCCTATTCAACAACAACGCCCAGGATTACGCTGTGCGTAACGCCGGCCAGATGCGCCTGGCCCTGCACAATGTGCCGGGGCTTGAAGTGCGCTGACGCTTTGCGGAGGCCTTAGGCTCATGCCCCGTTCGTGGCTGCCGCTGCCCGCGCCGGAGGTGCCACCAGCTCTCCGCGAGGCGATCGGAGGGCATACCCTGGTGGCGCGCCTCTTGGTGCAACGCGGCCTGAGGGAGGTCGAACAGGCCCGCGCCTTCCTCGACCCCGCATTCTATCCCCCCACATCCCCCTGGGAGCTGCCGGGGATGGAGCAAGCCATCGCCATCTTGCGTCGGGCCATGGGCCAAGGGGCGCCGGTGCGCGTCTGGGGAGATTTTGATGCCGACGGCCAGACGGCCACGGCGGTGCTCGTGGAGACCCTCTCCGCCGCCGGCGCTCAGGTGGATTACGACCTGCCCCGCCGCGACGAAGGGCACGGCCTGCCGCCGCGGGCCATCGCCGAGGCCCTCCGCGACGGCATCGCGATCCTCATCACCTGCGATACAGGGATCAACGATGCCACGGTGGTGGCCCAAGGCGTGGCGGCGGGGCTGACCATCCTCATCACCGATCACCACGATTTGCCCGCCGATCTGCCCCCGGCCCAGGCTCTGCTGGATCCGAAGATGCTCCCTGACCAGCACCCGCTGCGCGAGCTTTCCGGCGCGGGGGTGGCCTATCTGGTGGCCCGCGCCCTGCTGGGCGATGGCGCGGCGGCGCTGGAGAGGACGCTGGACCTGGTGGCCCTGGGCCTGGTGGCCGATGTGGCCACCCAAGTGGGCGAGGTGCGCTATTTGGTGCAGCGCGGCCTGGCCGCCCTCAGGGCCACGGAGCGCCCCGGCCTGCTCGCCCTGGCCCGGCTGGCCCAGCTCGACCTGCCCCACCTGGATGAACAGACCATCGGTTTCCAACTGGGGCCGCGCCTCAACGCCGCCGGCCGCCTGGCCGATGCCCGTTCGGCGGTGCGCCTGCTGCTCACCCAGGATCGGGGCGAAGCCGAGGCCCTGGCTCAAGAGCTGGAGACGCTAAACCTGGAGCGCCAAGCGCGCACCGAAGCGGTGCAGATGGCGGTGGAGGAGCTCCTGGCTCGGGAGGCCGACCTCCTCCGCCAGCCGGCCTTGGTGGTGGTGGGCGAGAACTGGGAGCCGGGGGTGTTAGGCCTGGTGGCGGGGGAGCTGGCCCAACGCTACGATCGGCCGGCGGTGCTGATCGCCCGACGCCCAGGCCAACCCAGCGTCGGCTCGGCGCGCTCGGTGGAGGGGATAGACATCCACGCAGCCATCCTCAGCCAGCGGGAGCATCTGCTGCGGGAGGGCGGACACCCCATGGCGGCGGGGTTCTCCCTTTTGCCGGAGCGCGAAAAAGATTTCCGGCGGGGCTTGCTGGCCTGGATGCGAGCACACCACCCCGAACGGCGCCTCCCGCCCCTGGAGATCGCCGCCGAGATCCCTTGGGAGGAGATCGGTTTGCCCCTGGCCCAAGAGGTGCTGCGGCTGGCCCCCTTTGGGCCAGGCAACCCGCAGCCAGTATTCATGACGGCGGGGGGCATCTTGGTGCGGGTGGAGGATGTGAGCCGACGCCGGGCCACGCCCCACCGTCATCTCTACTTGGACGACGAGACCGGCCGAGGCCTGCGGGCCACCTGGTTCAACGCGCAAGAGTTGCCCCAGCCCGGCGAGCGGATAGATCTGGCCTTTCGCTTGGCCGTAAACTATTGGCGCGGCCAAGCGCGCTTGCAGGTAGAGCTGGTGGATTGGCGCCCAGCGGCCCCCGTGGCCCAACGCGAACTGGCCATGTTGATCGCCGGGCGCGAGGTGGTGGATTGGCGGGCCGCCGCAGATGCCGCAGAACGGCTGGCACAGTTGCGCCAGCGCTACGGCCCTCAATTGATCCTTTGGGCCGAGGGCCTGGAAAAACCCCCGGAGGGCGCCATCACCCGGGCCACCTGGCCAGAACATCCGGCGATCGCCCTGGCCATCCTCACCGCGCCCCCTGGCCCGGAGGCATTGCGCTGGGCCCTGCGCCGGGCCCAGCCCCAGGAAGTCTATCTTTTGCCGCCTTTGGCGGTGCCCGAGCCGACGCCGGCCGAGTTCCTGCGGGCCGTGGCGGGGATGTTGCGGGTGGCACTGCGCGCCCACGGGGGCTTGGTGGATCCTTTGCGCATGGCGGCCCGCATCGGGGCCCGGGAAGAAGCCATCATCGCGGCCTTGCGCGGGCTTGAGGCGGCGGGGAAGGTGGTCTTGCGCCGCGAGGCAGAAGGGTTGCGCGCCTACCCGCCCGAGGCCGCGCCGCCCCCAGAGGAGGCGGAGGAGCCGGAAAACCCTGAGGAACAGGCCGAGCGCCTGCGCCAGGCGGAGGAACAGGCGCGGCACGCCCTGGGCTACCTGCTACGTGAGACCCGCGCCTATCGCCAGGCCTACGCCAGCCAGCCTGTGGCCGCCTTGATCCGCGAAGATATTCCCAGAGCACGGGGGCCCAACGGCGCATGAAGAAACTTTTCTTTAGCTCCCGCTCTCGTCGGCGGAGGGCTCGTAGGGTTTGATATCCAACACCGGCGTGCCATCCCAGGCATCTAAATCGGCCACGGTGAGGACGTTTCCCTCCACCGCAAGCAACTTGACCGTGGTGAGGCCGATGGGATTAGGCCGGTGGGGGCTGCGCAGGGCAAACACGCCGCGCAGCGGCTCGTTGGGGTCGCGGCGACGGCGTTGCTGCAAGGGGGCATCGGTGGGGGCCTTGTCAAAGGCGTAGATGATCTGTAGACGGTCTCCCGGGGCGAGGCCCAGCAGGGCCGGCGCAAACTCTGGAACGATGGTGATGGTGGAAGAGGGGCTGCGCGCCCGCGAGGGCGCCTGGTGCGGCACTAACTCGTTGTGCACCACGCCGATGGGCCGCATCAAGAACCCCTCCGCGGCCTCTTGTTGGGCGCAGGGGAGGCACAGCACCCGTGCCCCCAAGCGTTGGCTCCGCGGGGCCATCACCAGCTCGCCACAACGTTGGCAACGCACCGAGGCATGGATCTGGGCCCTCTCGGGCGGGGTATAGTCGCGCAGCGGCGTAACCTCGAACAGGTCTTCCTCGGCGGCCTCCATCAGCGCCAACGCGCGCTCGCGCCAGAGGGCCGCGTAGACCTCTTGGTCCGCAGCCGATCCTTGCCCCGCGCGCACGCGTGCCATCAGCGCCTCCGTCTCGGGCGGGAGCTGGCGGGGAGGTTGGGGCTTGGCCACCACGCGGAGGGCCTGCCCAGCATCCCGCCGGGCAAAGGTAAAGGCCGTCTTGCCGTAATCCAGATGGATCAAGTTCCCCTTGCCAAAGGTGCAACCGAGAAGCACCTGGATGGCATCCACAGCGCAGCTATCGGTCTCCACCACGGCCACCAGCTCCTCATCGGCAGCACGGGGCCCCAGTTCTCGCAGGGCGATCTCGGCCGCCCGCACGCCCAGGGTCAGACCGGGGCAAAGATGGCCATGAAAGGCGATGACACGTTCCAAGGTTTCTGCGGAGATCTGGCTGGACATGGCTGCAACACCTCTTGACCGTTGTGATCCACGAGACCCCTGCAGGATACTGCCAAACTCCCCGGCCGGCAAATGGCGCCCCGTGGAGAGTGCTGAAAAAGGAGTCTGTCCGAAATGGCGGGCGACTCTGGCTGAGCTTCCTTATGCGTCGGACCTTGCCCGCCGTCGGATAGAATCCGACGGCTCACTCTGCCAAGCCCGCAGCGCGGGCTTATGATCCGCAGACGTCGGTTTCCAACCGACGGGAGTATGCTTGCTCGACACCCTCACCCCGTGGACCAGCGCCGCCTCGCTCAAACGATTGACGCCCGGCGGAAGTGGCGTTATACTGTTGGGCAGGGATCCACCACACCCAACACGAAAGGGGCAACCGATGAATAGGCCGCGCACAACATTGACTGTGGGTATTTTGCTCATCCTCGCCGGCTTGTTGTTCCTCCTGCAGAACCTGGGTTACCTTGGCGGAGGGCTCGGCCTCCTTTGGGCCGTGCTCTTTATCCTCGGGGGGCTGGCCTTTATCTATTGGTTCCTGCGCAACCGCGCTGCGTGGTGGGCGCTGATCCCCGGCTTTACCCTGCTGGGCCTGGGCGGCCTCATCCTGCTGAGCACCCTTTTCCCCGAGGCGGGCAACGTTTGGGGCGGGGCGCTCTTTTTGGGGTCCATCGGCCTGGCCTTTGTGGCCGTGTATCTTGTCGCGCCGCAGCATTGGTGGGCCGTCATCCCCGCCGGCACGTTGATCACCCTGGCTTTGGTGGCGGCGTTGGGCGCCTTGACCGACGGCATGGAGACGGGAGGGATCTTTTTCTTGGGCCTGGGAGCCACCTTCCTGGTCTTGGGGGTGGTGCACACTCCCCAAGGGCGGCTCAAGTGGGCCTTTATCCCCGCCGGAGTGCTCTTGGTGATGGGGATCCTTTTGCTGGCCCAAGCGCTGGAGATTCTGGGCTACATCTGGCCGCTGGCCTTGATCGCTGCCGGGCTCTATGTGCTCTATCGCGCCGTGGCCGCGCGGCCCAAGAAGGACTAGCGGCCTGGCGCTGATTTTCCTTGCTGGGCCGAGGGCACCAGCCGACGAGCACAAGGCCCCAAGCTACCATCGCAATTTCATGAGTTCAACTCTGCTGCGCCAGTTCTCGGTTAAAAGGCCTCAACCGCCGCGAGTGACCGAGAGCTGAAACCTATTCCGGGAGGAAGTATGGTTGAGGTTGTGCCCAAAACCATGAAGGCCATCATCAAACCTGAGGCCGGGCCCGGCCTGGTGCTCACCGAGGTGCCTGTGCCCCAAGTGGGCCGGCATGAGGCCCTGGTCAAGATCAAGGCAACCTCCATCTGCGGGACAGACCTCCACATCTACAAGTGGGACCCTTGGGCCCGGGGGCGCATCCGCCCTCCGATTATCGTGGGGCACGAATTCTGCGGCACCGTGGTGCAGGTGGGCGAGGATGTGAACGAGGTGTCCGTGGGTGATTATGTCTCGGCCGATAGCCACGTGGTCTGTCACCGCTGCCTGCAATGCCGCACAGGCCGGGAGCACATCTGCCAGAACACCCAGATCGTGGGCGTGGATCGAGACGGCTGCTGGGCCGAATACATCGTCTTGCCCGCCTCCGGCCTGTGGGTGAACCCGCCCAACCTCCCGCCAGAGATCGCCAGCTTGCAAGATAATTTCGGCAACGCCGTGCATACCGCCCTGGCCACCAACCTCTCCAACCGCTATGTGCTGGTGACGGGCTGCGGCCCGGTGGGGCTGATGGCCATCGCCGTGGCCAAGGCCGCCGGCGCGCGGCGGGTGTTCGCCACCGATATCAGCCCTTACCGCCTGGCCCTGGCCCGGCGCATGGGGGCCGACCGCGCCTACAATGTGGCCGAGGTGGACGTGGTGGCCGAGATCAAGCGCGAGACCGAGGGGAACGGCGTAGACGTCCTCCTGGAGATGTCCGGCGCGGCCTCGGCCATCGACCAGGGATTCAGCGCCCTGGCCTACGGCGGCGAGGCCGCCCTCCTGGGCTTGACCTCGGCGCCCATCCCCTTTGACCTCAATAACCACATCATCTTCAAGGGGGCCACCGTCCACGGTATCGTGGGGCGCAAGTTGTGGGAGACATGGTACCAAATGCGCAGCCTGCTCAGCTCCGGAGCGGTGGATCTGGCGCCACTGGTGACCCACCGTTTCCCCATGGAGCGCTTCCTCGACGCCCTGGAGGTGATGCAATCCGGCCATAGCGGCAAAGTGGTGCTGTTCCCCGACCCCACAGACATGACGGCGACACTTTAGCCGAAAGACGGAGGCGTACCCGCGGAGGAGGATGGCTCTCTCGCCAGGGTCATCTGACCGCTGACAGCTGATTGCCGACGGCTGATAGCTGATAGCTATTTTGGAGGGAATACTCATGGACAAATTAGCTTTCATTGACGAAGAGATGGCCGCCCTGCAAGAGGCGGGCCTGTTGATCCGTTTTCGCACCATCCAATCTCCCGCCGATGCCTGGATGACAGTGGACGGCCGCCGGGTGTTGAACCTGTGCACCAACAACTACTTGGGTTTGGCCAACCATCCGCGCCTGAAGGCGGCGGCGCAGCGGGCCATCGAGGAATGGGGCGTGGGCCCGGCGGCGGTGCGCACCATCGCTGGCACCTTGGCGCTCCATGTGGAGCTGGAGCGGCGCCTCGCGGCCTTCAAGGGGGTGGAGGATGCGCTCTATGTGCAATCCGGCTTTTGCGCCAACCAGGCCGCCATCCCCTCCTTGGTGGGCAAGCAGGATGTGATCTTTTCCGACCGGCTGAACCATGCCTCCATCATCGATGGCTGCCGCCTTTCGGGGGCCAAGATCATCGTCTATGAGCATTGCGATCCGGAGGATGCCGAGCGGGTCATCCGTGAGAACCTCAGCCAGTACCGGCGGGGCTTGCTGGTCACCGATGGGGTCTTTTCCATGGATGGCGATGTGGCCCCGTTGGACAAACTCTGTGACTTGGCGGAGCGCTACGGCCTCTTGACCATGGTGGATGACGCCCACGGCGAGGGCGTCTTGGGCCGGGGCGGACGGGGCATTGTGGACCAGTTCGGCCTGCACGGGCGGATCGATGTGGAGGTGGGCACCCTCTCCAAGGCCTTTGGCGTGGTGGGAGGATGCCTGGCGGGCAAAAAGAGGGTGATTGACTATTTCCGCCAAAAGGCGCGGCCGCTGCTCTTTTCCAGCGCCGTCACCGCCGCCGATACGGCCGCCTGCCTGGCCGCGCTGGACCTTTTGGAGGAATCCACCGCCTTGGTGGATCGCCTCTGGGAGAACACTCGCTACTTCAAAGAGGGGATGAAGGCGCTGGGGTTCGACATCGGCCACAGCGTCACTCCCATCACGCCGGTGATGTTGGGCGAGGCGCCGCTGGCGCAACAGTTCTCGCGGCGGCTTTTTGAGGAGGGCGTCTTTGCCATGGCTTTGGGCTATCCCACGGTGCCCAAGGGATTGGCGCGCATCCGCGTCATGATCTCCGCCGCCCTCACCCGCCAGGACCTGGACCTGGGTCTGGCGGCCTTCCAGAAGGTGGGCCGCGAGCTGGGCGTGATCTGAGCGGCGGAAGCTATGCGGAGGAGGTTACCATGCAAGAGGCCACCCTCTATGAACGGCTGGCCGAAGGAAAGGTGCGCTGCCAACTCTGCGCCCACCGTTGTGTGATTGCCCCCGGCAAACGAGGTATCTGTGGCGTGCGCGAGAACCGCGAGGGCACCCTCTACTCCCTGGTCTACGGCCAGGTCATCGCCCAGGCCGTGGATCCCATCGAAAAGAAACCCCTCTTTCACTTTTATCCGGGCAGCACGGCCTTCTCCATCGCCACGGTGGGGTGCAATTTCCGCTGCGTCTTTTGCCAGAATGCAGAGATTTCGCAGATGCCCCGGGATCTTGGGCGCATCGAGGGCTATCCCGTCCCGCCGCAAGCTATCGTGGAGGCGGCCCGGCGCCATCGCTCCCGGAGCATCGCGTACACCTACACCGAGCCGACGGTCTTTTTCGAATATACCTACGATATCTCCCTCTTGGCCCACGAGGCGGGCATCGCCAACGTTTATGTCACCAACGGCTACATGACGGCCGAGATGCTGGATCGCTTCACCAGCCCCGATGCCCCGCCCCTGCTGGATGCAGCCAACGTGGACCTGAAGGCTTTCCGTGACGCGTTCTACCGTCACCAATGCGGCGCCACCCTGCAACCCGTGCTGGATAGCCTCATCCTGATGAAGCGCCGCAGAGTGTGGGTGGAGGTGACGACGCTGGTCATCCCCGAGCTGAACGATGGCGAGGCCGAATTGCGGGATATCGCGCGTTTCATCGCCCAGGAGCTGGGGGTGGATACCCCCTGGCATGTGAGCCGTTTCCACCCCACCTACCGCCTCCTGGATAAACCCTTGACGCCGGTGGCCACCCTCCATCGGGCGCGGGAGATCGGCTTGGAGGAGGGGTTGCGCTACGTCTATGAGGGGAACGTGCCCGGCGGCGGAGGGGAGGATACCCTCTGCCCCACCTGCAAACAGGTGGTGATCCGGCGGCGAGGGTTCACCGTCGTGCACAATGCCGCCGTGGGAGGCATATGCGCCCACTGTGGCGGCGCGGTGGATGGCGTGGGACTGTAAGTTTGCGGCAGGGCATCTGCCAGGGCCTGGGGCGGCGATGGGCCTCGACTCAACCCACGCCGGGAAGCACCCCCAGGTATTGGAGGGAGACCACCGTCAGCATCACTCCAAGGACGATCTTGACCAGCTTTTCCCCCTTTTCCACGGCCAGCCGGGAGGCGATCCAGGCGCCGGCGGCGTTCCCCGCCGAAAGCACCAGGCCCAGAACCCAATGGACCTGTCCCCGTAGAACGAACATGAGCAGGGCGAACAAGGTGAACAGGCCGATGATGAACACCTTGTGGCTGTTGGTGCGCACC
>DAOTZU010000076.1:0-5720 GCA_034433995.1 Anaerolineae bacterium | reverse complement strand
GATAGGGGTCGCCGTAGCCGCCTGTTGGGGCACCGCGGTCGCCGCTCCAGCCCCCTGCAGCCCAAAGAGGAGATGGGCATTCTGCCCCGCGGCGAGGTTCAAGGTCACTTTGGGTGGCGTCACAGGCGTATAACCCGCCACCGTGCCCAACTCCACCGTATAGGTGCCGGGGGCGAGATCATCAAAGTAGAACTGCCCGCCGCTGAAGGTCTGGAGCGTCCCCTTGCTCTCGCCCGCCTGATTGCGCACAGAGACCGTCACGCCGTCCAGGCCGCGCTCCTCGCGGTCTCGAATGCCGATGTTCTTTTGCTCCTCAAAGACGACCCCCTCGATGCGCCCGCTCACCACGTTCAAGCCCTCCGGGCGGATGTACAGCCACGCATCGTAGAGGCGCGCGCCCAGGTATTCGCCCACCATCTTGGCCACCTCGCGCGGCGCGGCCACCACCACCAGGTTGGAGGGACCCTCCCGGGAGGTGTACGTGGTCTCGGCGCTGGCCGGCTCCAAAAGGCCGCCACCCGTGGAGCGCTTCTCTTGGGTTTGGCCTTCGGGCACCAGGGTGGGGCGCGGCACCGTGCTCCCCGAGACCTGGCGCACATCCACCACCCACAGATTCCGCGCCAGCCAGAGGCTGCGGGCAAATTCCACGTTGGTCTCCGGATGGGTCACCAAGAGATCCACATGGTGCCCCGGACGCACCTGCCCACCCACCACTCGGTCCGTGGCCACGTAAAAGCTAAAGATGAGCATGTCGCCCGCGACCCAGTTGGCATCCAACTTTAACACGTCGGAGCTGCGGATGACGCCGTTGGTGGGTAACTCTTTGATGGTGAACCAGCCATCCAGCTCGGTGGGTGAGCTAAAGGCATACCCGGCATCGTTCAAGGGCACCGTGCGGGTCATCAGGTCGGTGCCAGCGTTGAGCACCGTATAGGGCGGGATGATGCGCTTGGCAACCACCACTTGCCGCGTACCCTGCTCCACCACCTTGGGCTCGCTGGGTTTCATAAAGAACGAGCCAATCACCACGGCCAGGAGGATCCCGATGATCAGCATCAAGGCAAGTCTTCGCGTTGGCATGTCTCCTCCCGATACACTTTCTGCAGGGGTGTCGGAGAAACCTAGCGTGGCGCGCCGGGTTTACGTCCTTTATCGAACTCTTGCCAGATCGGCGAGAACACTTGGGCCAGCACAGCGCGCCCCAACTCGCCCCGATACTCGTCAGGACGCTCAATGCGCGGCAGCTCGATATCCCAGGTCATGGTGCCAAACTCTTTGTGCGGGAGCGCCTCTTGGGCTTGGTTGAGCAGCAGCCAGACCTTCTCCTTGGAGAATTGCTCCACCAGTTCGCCATACAGCTTGCGGGCGTTGAGGGCGGCATCGGGGCGCCCCGCCGCCACCACCACCCAGAGGTCCACGCAATCGGCCAGCGCCGGAGCAAGGCCGTGGGGCCAGATGCAATCCACCACCGTTAGCCCGTGGGCTGCCACCTGTTTCTTCAGGTAGCGCTCCAAGAGATTGATGGCCAGCAAGCGCGCGTTATCATAATCCATGGGCACCAAAGAGACGCCCTTGTATTCCAGCGGTTTGGCCTCAGGCTGGGTGACCAATTGATACATCCTGGGCATCTCCAGGCCGGTGAGGGCCACCAGGGAGGAGGCGCCATAGGTCAGCTCCACCACCATGCTGGGCTTGGTCACAGCCAGAGCGCCGGTGAGGGCCTCCCGCTTGTGTTTCTGCTGATACTCCTTGATCACCTTGGCGTAATAAAAGGCGGTATCCAGCGCCAGCGTGGTGCGCCCGGTGCCTCCGGAATAAGAGACGTAGGCCAGGCAATAGTGTTCGGGGAAGGAGAGCATCCGCCCCGGATGGGGCTCACGGATCTGATCCAAGAACTTGCGTGGCGTGAGGATAAAATCCTTGCTCTCGCACTCGTAAGCCTGGGAGGTAAAGATCTGTTCCCGGATCTCCCCCTCGGAGAAGGGATACTGCACAAGGTCGTTGTAGTCAATGATCACCAGATGGGCCTGGGGCAAGAGCTTGCTGATGGTGCCCGTATCCAGGGCCACATGATACACAATATCCTCGCAACCGCGCAGGACCTCGTACACTCCCTCGTTGCGGGTAGCCACCAGCACCTGAGGGTTAGAGGCCACCCGCAGGGGCACCTTCTTCTCCGGCCGCACCACCTTGACCTTGGCCTGCTTGGGGGGCTTGGGCCGCCGTCCCCGCCCAAAGGGCCGCGCATGCAGCTTCTCGAACTCTTTCCATTCCGCCTGATAGACGCGCTTGAGCACCGCCTGGCCCAGGCGCTCATCAAAAAAGACCTCGTTCTGGGAGAGGCGCGTCACCTCGATCTCCCGTTGGCTGCCCATCATGGCCAAGGCGGCGGCCAACCCGGCCTTTTGGTTGAGGGCGACAATGACCCGCTCGGCGCCATACGTGGCGGCCAGCTCCTGGCGCAGTTTTTGCGCGTTCTCTACGGCATCGATGCGCGGCGTGGTCAGCACCACCCAGAGATCCACCGTGTTCCCCAAGGCCAAGGCCAAGCCATGGGGCCAGATGGTGTCAATGACGGTCAGCACATGCTGGGCCACCTGCTCGCGGAAGTAGCGCTCCACCTGCTCCCTGGGCAATAATTTGACATTATCGTAATCCATGGGATACAGGCTCACGCCGTTAAACCGATAGGGCTCGATCTCGGGTTGGGAGATCAACTCTGAGAGGGCGGGCCGCGCCTCTCCCACCAAAGTGCCCAAGGCAGATTCCCCGTAGGTGAACTCGAACACGGCGGCGGGCAATTGCAGCCGGCGTTGGGTCTGGTTCACAAAATGGAGCGCCGTCGCCAGGGCGAAGGAGGTCTTGCCCGTGCCCCCGGAATAGGAGGTGAAGGCGATGGTGCGCTTGCCGGGCAACTTGTAGGCCCGCCGAGCAGGGACGCGGGAGGAAAGAAAAGTTTCGGGAGAGCTGAGGAACTCGTCCGAGCTACATTGCTGGAAACGCGCCTCGGCCAGCAGCTTACGGATCAGCTCCACGGAGAAAGGCTGGGCGACGAGATCGGGATAATCTACAATCGCCAATTGGGTGCTGGGGAGGGCTTCGTAGATGCGTCCCGTGTCGATGGCGACGATGGGTTCCACATCCGGGACCGCGCTGAGCTTTTCAAACACCTGGGGCGCCTTGGTGGCCACAAGGACTTTCATGTTCACTTTTTCCTAGGCTGGGATCAGCAGAACCAACCCGTTCCAATACCTATAATAAACCACAGCGCGCCATTTGTCAACGGCCAAAATGACCCCAATACCACACACCAACGCGCCGAGCCAACACACCTAGTGTAGCACATTTTGGCCCTTTAGGGAGCCTGAGAAACCCCCGTCGTCTTTGAATTTTATGACAAAATCATGACAAATTCCCATTGCCAAAGGCCAAAAACGGTGTTATAATGTTTGCAAGGGTTCTAGGGTCCATAGCCCCAAGCAGAAAGCGATCATCACAGAACATGAAAACGTTCCGAGATCGGCTGCAGGCTACCGCCGCATTTTTCCTGGCCCCCAACTTCCCCGGTCGCTTCTACGAACTCTATCGGCGCAATCTGGCCTTGGCCTCGGAGAAGCTCCCGGTGCTTGATGGCCTGCCGGAGGCAACCGTGGAGGTGGGCTACTGGCCGGCCCTTCTGGGCGGAGCGCACCAACCCGCCTCCGCGACAACCCTCTGGGACATGTTCGCTCACGGGCCCAAATTGCTCTTGATCGGCCCCGTCGGCGCGGGCAAGAGCACCTTGCTGCGCGCCCTGGCCAACGAGGTGGTCACCCGTTTGGACCGCTCCTTCGTCCAACTTTTGACCCTGCGCCTTTTCGGCCAGGCGGTGGAGGATCTCCTGCCGCTTTGGGTGGATCTCCGCAGAACGGAAAAGGGCGCTCCCCTGTACGACGCTTTGGCCAACAGCATGGCCCCTTACGGGTTCCCCAAAGCAGCCACATTCCTGCGCGAGCGTTTGCAGCAAGGACAGGTCCTCGTGCTCTTGGATGGGCTTGACCTGGCCGATGACGCGCGCGTGGGGCAACTGCGCCAGATCATCAGCACATATCCCCACAACCTCTGGCTGGTGACCAGCCGCCCCTCGCCCCATACCAAGACCTTGGACGACTTTGTTCCCGTGTACATGGGCGGGCTGGCCGGCGCTGACA
Organism: Anaerolineae bacterium; assembly: GCA_034433995.1. Taxonomy (GTDB): domain Bacteria; phylum Chloroflexota; class Anaerolineae; order UBA1429; family UBA1429; genus DAOTZU01. The sequence continues at coordinate 1,530 of DAOTZU010000076.1, read as the reverse complement.
TAAGCAAATACATCGCGTATTATGTGGGCGCCCGCTCCGCCGAGGCCGATGGCCTGCTGGCCGCCTGCGAGCGCAGCGAAGGCCTTGCCGCCTTGGCCCAGAACCCTCTCATGCTGGCCACCATGTGCCGCACCATCCGCCAGAAGGAGCTGCGGGCCACCCGCTTGATCCCGCTTTTGGATGCCTGTTTGGAGATGCTCCTCCTGGATTGGGGCACCAAGGCTGGCCTACAACACCGCTATGCCCTCAAAGACAAGTTGCGCTTCCTGCAAGCCATCGCTTACGCAATGGAGCACCAGAGGCGCTCCACCCTGGACGAGGCCGAGCTCCGCGAATTGATCGCCCAACAATTGGCCGAAGAAAAACGCGCGCATGCAGACGGCCTTTGCGAGGAGATCGTGCACCAAGCGGGCGTCTTGGTCTACCAAGGAGAGGGTCAAGGGGGATACGCTTTCCTCAGCCCCATCCTGCAGAGCCATCTGGCGGCCCGCTGGGCCGTGAACAACAATCTGGCAACATCGTTGGTATCGTGGGCGGATGATCCCCGGTGGCACGACACCTTGGTGTTGGTGGCCAGCTCCCTGGCCGATCCGCATCCCTTCCTTCAGGCCCTGCAAACCCACGCCCAGAGCGAACCCTACCGCTGGTTCCTCCTCGCCCACTGCTTGGCCGAGCTCAGAGAGCGAGCGCTCGAGATGCAGGCGCAGGTCACCGAAGCGTTGGCCGCCCTATTGGAAGGCGAGGAGGAGCGCTATTGGCGGCCGGCGGCTGTGGCCCTCGCGGGCCTGGAGCGCCGCTCGCTGAGGGAACACCTGACGGCGCTGATCCGCGATCCCGACCCCGAGGCGCGCCGCCGGGCGGCGGTGGCCATGGGGCGCTTGCATCCCGATTGGGCCGTGCCCGTGCTGGCCAGCGCCATCGCCGACCCAGAGATCTCGGTGCGCGAGAAGGCGGCCTGGGCCTTGGGCTATATCCCCCTGCCCCAAGGCGTGCGGGTGGTGCCCAGAGCGCTGCACAGCCCCTTTGAGAATGTGCGCCGCGCCGCCGCCGAGGCGCTGGTCCGCCTGAGCCGGACGCCCGCCCTCCAATCCGCGGTGGTCCAAGAGCTGATCGCCGCCTTGGACGACGAGAACGAAGATGTGGCCTTGACCGCAGAGGAAGCCCTCTGGCATGTGGGCCCAGGCGCCATGCCCCAGTTGGTGAACGCTTTGAACGATCGCCGGCTGCCCGAAAGACAGCGTAACCATGTGGCCAAGGCCTTGGGGCATCTGGGGGAACAACAGGCCCTGCCCCACCTCATCCAGGCGATGTTGAACGCCACCTCGGAGAATATCGAGGGCTATGTGGAGGCCATCGCCGGCATCGGGGCCGAGGCCGTGCCCGCGCTCATCGCCGCCTTTGCCGGACGCGATGTGACCACCAGCGCCGGGCTGGTGGCCGCCCTGGCCAAGATCGGCGCACCGGCCGTGGCGCCACTGATTGAGGCCATCTCGGGCAGCGGCCCAGAGATCCGCAACGCCGCCGCCCGCA
>DAOTZU010000075.1:0-4345 GCA_034433995.1 Anaerolineae bacterium | reverse complement strand
TGCGTTGGCTGAAGTGCGGGGGCCCATCGTCCTTGTGGGGCAGCATATCACCGAGGCCGATCTCTTGGGGCCGCAACAGCGCTGGCTCAGGGGCGTGGTCACCGGCGAGGCGGGCTGTGGCGCCCACGTGGTGGCGCTCTGTGAGGCCTGGGGCATCCCCTTGCTGGCCGGATGGCCCGCTGAAGCCCTAGCCAATGTGCGCCCTGGAGATTTGCTCTGGGTGGATGGATGCCGCAACAGGATGGAGGTGAACCCCGCCCCTGAACGGCTGGCGGCGTTGGAGGCGGAAGGGGAATGTCCCCATGTTCCCTTGGCCGCTCCCACCAGGGGCAGCGCCGCCGGCCCCGCGCTTTGGGCAACCTTGGATGATCCGTCTCTGGCCGCCAAGGCGGTGGAGGTGGGCGCCAAGGGGATCGGCTTGGTGCGCACCGAATGGCTTTATTGGAACCGCCCTGTTCCCCCCGATGAGGAAGAACAGTTTCAGGTGTATGGCACCATCCTGGCCCACGCGGGTGGCAAGATGGTGACCTTTCGCCTGGCGGATCTGCGGGGCGCCAAGCTGCCGCCTCCCTTGGCCGGGCTGCCCGGCTTGGAAGAGGTGTGGCGCGTGCAACTGCGCGCGCTGGCGCGTTTGCTGGCTCGATATCCTTTGCGCGTGACGTTCCCTTGGCGCGCCTCGTGGGCAGCATGGGAGGAGGCGCGCCATTTGTGGCTCCGGGCGCGAGAGGAACAGGGCTTGCCCTCCGATGCCGAGAGCGCGCGCGGCAGCTTGGTGGCCATGGTGGAGCATCCGGCGCTGGTGCCCCGGTTGGGGGCCATCTTGCCCCAGGTTTGTGGCCTTGCCCTGGGGACCAATGACCTGATGGCCCAGCTGGCCGCCCACAGAGGGCGCGGCCCAGGGCCTTTGGCCCGTTTGCTGCGTTTGGCGCGGCAGATGGTGGAGCTTGCCCATGGGCAGGGCGTGCCGGTGATGGCTTGCGGCCAAGCGGCCGCCGAATGGCCACAAGCGTTGTGGCTCTGGAGTTTGGGGGTGGATGCGCTCAGCGTGCCAGTAGCGCGCCTGCCGTGGCTGCGGGCCATTTTGGCGCGTCATACTGGGGATGAGGTATACAATTTGGGGCGCGAGATCTTGCAAGCGCTCAAAGGGGGCGAGGGATGACCGTGCCGGTGATTTCTGTGGTGGGGTGGCATAACGCGGGCAAAACGACCCTGATCGAAGGCCTGGTGGCGGCGCTCAAACAGCGTGGCGTGCGGGTGGCGGTGATCAAGCATACCCAGGGACATTTCGAGCTGGACCGTCCCGGTAGCGATAGTTGGCGTTATGTGCAAGCCGGTAGCGATGTGGCGGTGTTGGTGGGCACGGGGCAACTGGTGACCATCGAGGCCTGCGCGGAGGAGCCGGACCTGGCAGAGATCTTGGCGCGCTTGCCGGCGGGGATTGACTTGGTGATCACCGAGGGGTTCAAGAGGGCGCCCACGCCCAAGATAGAGGTGGTGCGGCCGGGGTATGGCGAGGGCCGCATTGCCCATGAAGGGGAGCTTTTGGCGTTGGTCTATAACGATGGCGAGGCCGCGCAGGGGGAACGCATTTTTGGCCTAGGAGAGATTGATCGTTTGGTAGAACTGTTGGCGCAGCGCCGGCTCATTTAGAACATTAGTGTTATTCTTAGGAAATGCGTATAGTGAACACAACCGCATCCAGTCAAGAACGGTTGTTTTATTGCCCTAAGGCAGAGATAGGCTATACGATGTTTACATAACATAGTAATCTTCGGTGACGCTGCCAAGGGGGCAAGAATCAGCGACCGGTCACGGTGCCATCGCCGCTACGCCGCGCCAGGAAGGCCAATATTGCCACCACGGCGATGCCCATCCCCAACAAGATGGCAAGTTTTAGCAAGCGGGACGAGACGAGGAGAGCTACCGCGCCGAGAAGGGCTGTGATGAGGTAATAGAGCAAAACGATACGGCGTTGGGGCCAGCCTAGGTCTTGGAGCCGAAAGTGGAGGTGGCCCCGGTCGCCCAGGGCGGGGGATTGGCCACGCCGCCAACGCGAATAAATCTGCCACGCCACATCCACGATGGGCACCCATACCACCAAGAGCACCGAGGCCACTTTGGCCCCGGCCACGATGGAGAGGGCCCCCAGGGCATAACCCAAGAGGTAGGCGCCGCCGCCGAGGAAAATGCGCGCCGGGCTAAAATTATAGGGCAAAAACCCCAGGCAGCAGCCCAAAAGGGCCAGAGGCAACAGCGAGACGCTGTACTGCTGCAGCCGCAGCATGTGGATGAACAAGATCAGCGCCGCGATGGCCGTGACGCCGGTGGCCAAGCCATCAAGGCCATCCAACCAATTCACCGTGCTGGCCATGCCCACCAGCCAAAAGAGGGTAAAGGGCACCATGCCATACCACGGCATCCACACTTGGCGATCGGTGAAGGGGTTGTTAAAGACCTCGATAAAGACCTTGCAAGCGATGGCCACCGCTGCCGCCACGGTCAAACCTAAAAGCTGGGCCCAAGGCGGCAAGCGGAAGCGGTCATCCAGCAAACCCGTGAGCCACACCACGGCCAACCCGATGAGGATGCCGGCGAGGCGGGTGCGTTCCAACGGATCCCCGCGAGGGATCCAGAGGGTGCTCCAAGTCGCAGCCAGGAACACGGGATACAGGGCCAAGCCGCCGATGCGCACCACCCGCCCCTGATGTTTGCGCCGGCCGCCGGCCACATCCACCAGGTTCCAACGTTGCCCCAGGCGGATGCTCAGCGGCGTAAGCAGCAACACCAAGCCGGCTGCCAAGAGGAAAACGCCGGCATATACCCAGGGTGGCATCGGTGCTCCCCAAGCGCTTAGCCTGTGCCGAATTGACGGTCGCCGGCATCGCCCAGGCCAGGCACGATATACCCCTCCGGCGGATCGCCGGGCTTGCTGGGCGGGGGTGTCAGATGATCATCGATGGCGGCAACGTAGATATCCACGTCAGGATGGGCCTGCACCACCGCGCGCACCCCCTCCGGCGCGGCGATGATCCCCACGAACTTGATCCGTTTAGCCCCCCACGCCTTGAGGATATCAATGGTCGCCACGGCCGAGCCGCCCGTGGCCAGCATGGGGTCCAGCACCAGACAGACCTGCACCGTGGGCGTCACCGGCAGTTTGTTATAGTATTGCACCGGCCGTAACGTCTTGTGGTCGCGGTAGAGGCCGATATGCCAAACCTCGGCCCCCGGCATGAGGGCCCACATCCCCTCCACCATGCCCAGGCCGGCGCGGAGGATGGGCACCAGGCCGATCTTTTCCGCCAACTGGCAACCCATGGTCTCGGCCAGGGGGGTGGTCACGGGCACCGGTTGGAGGGCCAAATCGCGGGTCGCCTCGTAACCCAAGAGGGTAGCGATCTCGCCAATGAGCTCGCGGAACTTTTTCGGTTCGGTATCTGCGCGGCGCAACAAGGTTAGCTTGTGTTGCACCAAAGGATGGGTCGAGACGAACACCCGTTCCCCAAAAGACATGGACGCTGGACCTCCTTAAAAGACCTGACAGGTTGCAAACCTGTCAGGTCTTGGGTCTTAGGCACTAGCCTCTGCCTTTAGTAACTGTTCCCATTCTTGATCAATTTTAGCCTGGATCTCCTCCAAAAGGCCCGCGTAGGCCGGACGGAAGAGATGGCGGAACCGCCCTTGGGCCTTGAGCCACTCCGTCACAGGGAGTTTCTCTTTGGGCTTGTAGTTCACGATCACCTTGCCGTGGTCCACCTCATACAGAGGCCAATAGCAGGTATCGGCGGCCAATTTGGCGATGGCCATGGTCTGGTCGGCAGCATAGCGCCAACCGCGAGGGCAGGGCGCCAAGACGTTCAACACGGCGGGGCCGTCTGCGGCAAAGGCCTTTTTGGCCTTTATCATCAGATCCCGATAGTTGTGGGGCGAGGCCTGGGCCACATAGGGGATATCATGGGCCGCCATGATCTGGGTAAAGGGCTTGCGCCACTGGGTTTTGCCGGGCAAGACCTCGCCATCGGGCGATGTGGTGGTGGAGGCGCCCCGCGGGGTGGCCCCGGAGCGCTGGATGCCTGTGTTCATGTATGCTTCGTTGTTGAGGCAGACATACACCACTCTATGGCCGCGTTCCAAGACGCCCGAGATCCATTGCAGCCCGATGTCATAGCTGGCCCCATCGCCGCCCACGGCCAGGAAGCGAATCTCTTTATCCGCCGGGATCTTGCCGGCGCGTTTGAGGGCTTTGTAGGCCGCCTCCACACCGGCGATGGTGGTGGAGGCGTTCTCAAAGGCGCTGTGGATCCAGGGTACCCGCCACGCGGTGAAGGGATAGACCGTGGTCGAG
>DAOTZU010000074.1:0-6041 GCA_034433995.1 Anaerolineae bacterium | reverse complement strand
AGGGCGTCCGTCTCGGCCTGGTTATCCACGTGGTCGCGGGGATCCAGGGTGTAGAGGATGAACCCCGCCGCGGCGCAGGCATTGAGGTCTTGCTCCGTCTTCAAGTGGTCCGCGTCGGTGCCCCAACCCTCCTGCCAGCCTTCCTGGAAGACGCCCCAGGTGGCCGCATCCAGCACCTGCTGCGGGTTGCGGCCAGTGCGCTCCATCTCCCGCATGGATTGCTGGGCCAAGATGGGGAACAGCCCCTTGGTGTGGCGCAGGGCGCGGAGATGGCCCGGCGTGGCCAGGCCCAGGCGGTCGCCCAGGCCCACCGATTTGCGCACCCCCACCGCCTGGGGCGCGGTGAAGGGCAAGCGGGCGCGCAGCGCGGCAGCGTTGGCGGCATGCAGCTCCCCCAAGCCCAACGTGAGACGCCTCCCGCCCAAGGTGACGGCGCGGGTTTCCAGGTCAAAGCTCGGTTCGCGGCCCAAGGTGAGCACCCCCAGCCGCTTCATCCGCCACCGCCGCCCCAGGAAAAAGAGGCTCTCGCCCGCGTCCATCACGGAGCGGGGATAGATGGCTAGATCGGTCCACCGGCCCAAGACCTGGGCGGGGTCCCCTTCTTGCGCCAACAGGGTGCGTAGTTCGTGCATCTCTCTCCTCTACGTCGACTCGCGCACGATCAGCTCCGCCTCCAGCATCACTGGCGGCGGCGCCAGAGCAGGATCGCCCAAGAGCGCCAGGAGCAGCTCCATCGCCCGCCGGCCCAACTGCTGCTTGGGCATGCGCAGGGTGGTCAGGGGCGGCGAGACATGGGCGGCAAAGACGATATCATCCCAGCCCACCAGGGCCAGCTCCTGGGGCACGGCGCGCCCCAGCTCCCGGGCGGCCTGCTGGGCGCCCAGCGCCACAAGATCATTATAAGCCAAAAGGGCCGTCAAGTCAGGGTGGGCGCGCAGGAGCTGGAGCACGGCCTCCCGCCCTCCCTCCACCGTGGGAGCACAGGGGACGCACCAACCCTCCGGCACATCCAGCCCGGCGCCGCCCATGGCCTGCCGGTACCCGCGCCGTCGCTCCTGGCCGCTATGGGATTCGGGCGCGCCGGCCACAAAACCGATCCGCCGATGCCCCTTGGCCAAAAGATGCTCCACAGCCACCATCGCCCCACGGGCGTCGTTCACCAACACACAGCCCAGGCCGGGGCGCGCCTGGGCCCAGCGGTTGACCAGGACGATGGGCGGCCAGGCAGCGATGGCCTCGTCCAAGCGGGCCTCGCTCAGGCGCGAGCTGACCAAGATGAGCCCGTCCACCCGCTGGGCCTCCAACAGGCGCAGGATGGCCCATTCGCGGTCGGGGCGCTCGTCGGTGTTGCAGAGCAAAACCCCATAGCCCGCGCCATCGGCCACCTCCGAGGCGCCGCGCACCACCTCGGCGAAAAAGGGGTTGGCGATATCCGGCACCACCAACCCCAACGTAAAGGTGCGGTTCGTCTTGAGCCCACGGGCCAGACGGTTGGGGCGGTAGCCCAGCTCCCGCGCCACCTCCAAGATACGCTGGCGCGTGGCAGAATCGATCTCGCCCTTGTTGTTGATGGCCCGCGAGACCGTCTGCCGCGAGACGCCCGCCCGCTCCGCCACATCGCGAATGGTCACCGTCCGCGCCATGGTCCCATCCCAGTGTGATCGTTCACGTGATCGTTCACGGCACAAGTATACCATCCCCGGCGGACCCTGTCAACCTTTTGACAAAGGCCGGCCGTCGCGCTAAGATGCAAGCAATCTGTTGCGGGAGGGCTGGATGTTCACCGAGTGGGCACGGAAGGTGAGCCGGGGGATCGTCGAACCGCTGGCCAAGTTTCTGGGGCACATCGGCCTTTCGGCCAACGCCTTGACCATCTTGGGCGCTCTCTTGAGCATCCTTGTGGGCGTGGTCATCGCTCAAGGACACCTGCGCCTGGGCGGCGCCCTCCTCATCGTGGCCGGCGCCTTTGATGCCCTGGACGGCACCCTGGCCCGCCAGATGGGCCAAGCCACCAAATTCGGCGCCTTTTTGGATTCCACCTTGGATCGCCTCTCCGAATCCGCCGTGCTCTTGGGCCTGGCCTGGTGGTACATGGGCCAGCCCGGCCGCCTGGAAGAGATGTTGGCCTACATCACCCTCTTTGGCTCCATGTGGGTCAGTTACGTGCGCGCCCGGGCCGAGGGGATCGCCACCGAGTGCAAGGTGGGCCTCTTCACCCGGGTGGAGCGGGCCATCTTGATCATCGCGGCCCTCATCCTGGGCCTGACCGTCCCCGCCTTGTGGATCCTGGCCGTGGGCACGATCTTGACCAGCCTGCAGCGCATCTGGCACGTTTACCGGCAGACTCAACAAGCCATGCTCTAGTTCTTTAAAAAACCTCTCCCTAAACCCGAAACCGGCGCGCAGATCAGATCCAATGCGGCATGAGCAGGTGTGCCACCTCGCTATCGCGTAGCGAGTCAACCAAATACTGAAGAGAGGGGAAAATGAATACCAAAAACCAAACACGGATAGCAATGTGGGTGGGCTTGTTCGTGGCTCTCGTTTTGCCCTTCCTTCTGGACTTGATCCTGGGCAGAAAACCTGAGGACATGGCCATACCTTCCAGGGTCGTCATTACCATCGTGGAGGAATGGGCCGTGGCCATCCTTTTGCTCGCCATCGTCATCTTTTGGGAAAGGCAATCGTTGGCTTCCTTGGGCATAAAAAAGATGACAGGGCGCGATTGGTTATGGGGCATCCTGGGTTTCGTGATCGGCGCCATCTCGTTCATGCTCACGGGCCCCATCGTCAACGCGTTGGGGCTGGGTACCACCTCGGCGGGCATCATGCAGTTAGCCCAGGTTCCCTTCTTGCTGCGCATGGCGGTGGTCCTCACTGCGGGCATCACCGAAGAGATCATGTTCCGCGGCTATCCCATCGAACGCCTGCACACCCTTACAGGCCGTTTGGGGTTGAGCGCTGCCCTGGCCTACATTGTCTTTGTCCTGCTACACATTCCTTTCTGGGGATTGGGCGGCACGATCCAAATCGGCGTTTGGAGCATCATCGTCACCTTGCTCTATATCAAGCGGCGCAACTTGCCCGCCTGCATGTTGATGCACATTCTCAACGACGCCTACGCCTTTTTGCTCTTGCCCATGTTCGCCCAGTATATACGCTAGCCCGAAAAAGCCAGTCCAAGCAACATACGCCTGCGGCAGGGCAAGGCCGGGACGCCACATGGCGTTCAACAGGATAGAAGGCTTACCCACTAACCGTTTTGGAGCCGCCTGGGCCGGATGAAGGAGGTTCACATGCGCATCCGCCTTTTCGGTTCCGCCCTGTTGGCCTTGGTGGTGTGCATCTCGTGCGGTGCCACCCTAGCGCCCTCACGCCGGGCTGCAGCACCTGAGGAAGGAGCCGGCGGCGCCGCGGCCCAAGCCACCCAGGCGCCGCCGGCAAAATCCGCCGGTGGCTCCGCCACCACGTATTACGTCTCCCCCACCGGCGATAACGCCAACCCCGGCACCCGCGACCGTCCTTGGGCCACGCCGGGGTACGCCTCGCGCCAGCTCCATCCCGGCGATACCCTCATCATCCTGGGCGGCCGCTATCTCCTCAGTGAGGACGACGCGGATATCCTCACCCCGCCCTCCGGCGCGCCCGGGGCCTGGGTCACCATCCAAGGCGAGGCGGGCAACCGCCCCATCCTGGCCGGCCGCGAGAATCTGATCACGGCCATTGATCTGGGCGGCGCCCAGTACGTGCGCATCCAGAACTTGGAGATCACCCATGATGACCAGGCCCAGGGCGAGGCCTGCTGGTTCCGCGATGGGGTCGAGATCCTTGGGGCGCCGGCCGCCCACATCGTCCTCCAAGATCTTTACATCCACCACATAGACGAGTTCGGGATGAACCTCCAAGACGTGGAGGATCTCCAGATCCTCAACTGTCGCCTGGAGTATTGCGGTTTTGGCGCCCTGGGTGGGCCGGCCGGCGAACACGGCGGCTGGCGTAACGTGGTCATCCGTGGTTGCTCGCTCTCCTGGAGCGGCCACTATTACCGGGGCAGCGATGGCTCGGTGGTCTGCACCGGCCAGCCGAACGATCCGCCTTCTTGCCGCCCCTACGACCGCCCCGACGGTTTCGGCATCGAGCCTTCCCAGGGCCCGGTGCTCATCGAGGAGACCGTGGCCGAGCACAACTATGGCGACGGGCTGGATTCCAAGGCCGCCAACACCACCATCCGCCGGGCCATCGTGGCCAACAATTCCTGCGACGGGGTAAAGCTCTGGGCCGACGGCAGCCGGGTCGAGAACACCCTCATCCATGGCCGGGGCGATGGCAACCCTGAACCCTCGCCCTGGGCGGCCATCGTCATTGACCAGGTGGAACAGGCGGGCGCCCGCTACGAGTTCGTCCACGTCACCGTGGATGACTATGTAGGGCACAATTATCTGCTTTACGTGCAATACGACAACCCCGTGCCGGTGCAGGTGACGGTGCGCAACACGATTTTCAGCGGGCGCGGGCCAGGGTGCCCCATCTATATCCACGGAGCCAGCACCCTTGTCGCCGAGCACAACCTGTTCTACCTGCCACAGAACGAGATCATCCTGACCCACGGCGAGACGAGCTATACCGCCGCCACCATCGCCTCCCTGGGCGCGGGGAACCGCTACGGCGACCCGCTTTTCGCGCGCCCGGCCTGGGGAACGGCGGGGGATTACCACCTGCGCCAGGGGAGCCCGGCCATCAACGCCGGCATCCTCGCAGGGGCAACGATGGTGGACCTGGAGGGCCGCCCCCGCGACTCCCAGCCCGATATTGGCGCCTACGAGTTTCGCCAGCCGGCGGCCTTGCTCCATTTGCCCTTGGTGTGGCGGCCTTCCTGAGCCGCCGGCTGTTCAAGAGAGGCAAGGGCAGCGGTCCCGGTTTAGACCGGCCGGTTGTTGTGGCTTGTTCCGAACTAAATGCAGGGTGGCCCTTCCATGGGCCCTGGCCGCGCGGGCTTGCCACCGCCACTGCCAGATGGTATAGTGTTTGGTGAGGGCTTTGGCCGAGCGCAAGCCGCGCTTTTGGTTGCCTCAGGGGCAGCAGGAAGCACCGATGCCCACCACAACTTGGCCGGGCTGGCTCAAACCGCGACCATTACTCTGGCTCGCCTTCCATACCGGGCCAGACCGGGAGTTCCTGCTGTGTGGCGGGGAGCGCTTGACCCGCCGTCAAGTTTATGTGAATTTGCAGGCCCTGGCCGCGGGCCTGCAATCCCTGGGTGTGGGGGCGGGGGATCGGATCGCCACGGTGCTGCCAGCTTGCCCCGAGGCAGTGTACGCCCTATTTCTCCCCCCGCTTCTGGGCGCCGTCCATGTGCCGCTCAACCCCCTCCTGGGCGAACAAGAGCTGCGCCACATCCTGGCTGATTGCGGCGCCAAGGCCGTGATTGTGCCCCAGCGCTGGCTTGGCCGAGATTACCCCGCCCTGTTGAGCCGTCTCCTCCCCCACCTGCCCCGCCTGCGCCATGTCCTCATGCGTGGCGCGGCCGAGGGCGATGGCCGCGTCTTCCGCCCGCTGCGAGAAGTCATGTCCTCGGGCAAACCCCTCCGGCCTGCCCGCATCTCCCCCTCCGAGGCCAGCCTGATCTGTTACACTGCTGGCACCACCGGCCTGCCAAAGGGGGCCATCCACCGGCGCGTCTTGAGCTCATTGTTTCACCTGGGGAGCCGCTCGCGCCTCGGCGCGCTGCGCTGCCTTTTGTTGCCTTTCCCGCCCTACCTCTTTGCCGGCATCTTGGGTATTGGGGCAGCCCTGCTGGCGGGCGGCAAGGTCATCCTGATGGAACGCTTCGACCCCGAGGAGGCCTTGGCCACGATCCAGGCCGAGAAGGTGACCCAAATCGGCGGCTCGCCCACCATGTACCGCTGGCTCTTGCAGACCCCCGGACAAGAACGCTACGACCTCTCCTCGGTAGAGCGGCTCACCTCAGCGGCGGAACGCATCACGCCGGAGCTGGCCCGAGCGCTGCGCGAACGGTTCGGCTGCAGCCTGGAGAACTTTTA
>DAOTZU010000073.1:0-43858 GCA_034433995.1 Anaerolineae bacterium | reverse complement strand
TGCTCCCGTCGGTTAGAAACCGACGTCTGGGGATGGTAAGCCCGCGCCGCGGGCTTGGCAAGCAGAGCCGTCGGATTCCATCCGACGGCGGCCAGGGCCTCTCCACGCCTTTTTCAACACCCTCGCAGGGGGAGAACCCCTGGGTACCAGCAGAGCAATGGAGCGACGCTCACGGTCCGGCGAGGCCCGCCACCGGCACGATCTGGGCGACGCCGGGGGCCGTGACGCGCAAGGTTGCGATCTGGAATTCGCCGGCGTAGGCGGCGGCGCCATCCGGGCGGAGGGCCTCATAGCGCTGCCCCCGCCCGCGGTGATAGAGGCCGACGGTAAGGGCATAATCCCCAGGGGCGAGGGAGGGCAAGCTCAACCCCCGCGCATCGCGGACCAACCACCCCTGCTGCCAGGCCCAGAGGGGCAACAATCCCCCCAGGGCATCCCCATCCTGGCCGGCAACGTAATCGCCCTCCCGGGTCAAGAGGTGCACGAAAAAAGTATCTTCGATCTCGGCCTGGCCCTGCAGCCGCCAGGTGAGGCTGAGGCGCAGATGCTGTCCCTCGCCGGCCACCTGACCTTGCACCAATTGCACCTTCCCGCCGAAGGTGGCCAGCGCCGGCCGGCCGTCGTCGGCCACCACGGCACCCACCTCCTGCAGGGCCAAGGAGCCATCGGGGCGGTAATGGGTGAGGTAAACGCCATCGGCCCATTGCGCCTCCCCCCAGATCCGCTCCGGGCCGGCGTTCTCGCCGCGCAGGTCCACGCGATAGGCCCAGCGCTCCCGTTCCGCCCAGCCGGTGGCGAAGGAGGCCAGCGAGCGCGTCGCGGCGCTGCGGCCGGTGGTGAGGAGGGCGTAATCGGCGAGGTCTTGGATCACGGGGGCCAAAGTCAGCCCCCAAAACCCCAAGGGGTAGGGCGCGGGCCGCAGCGCCAAACGGTCGGGAAAATTGATAAAGAGCAGGCGCTCCTGGGCGCGCTGGCTCATGACGGTCACCGCCTGGGCCAGGTGTTGGGTTCCGCGGCGATAGAGTTGCTGGAACTGGTGCCATTGGCGCAGGGAGATGGCCAGGGCCAAGGCCAGCGCCAACGCGCCCACACCGCGCCAAACGCACGGGCGCTCCCGCTCCAGGGCCCATGCGCCCCAGCCGGCCCAGAGCGCGGCGATGCCCCAGGTGGCCGGGTAGAGCAGGCGGGGGCCGATCTCCACATAGGGCCAAGGCAGCCCCATCCATACCGGCGCGAGGCCCAGCAAGATCAGGGCCAAGGACATCCACGCAGCCCGCCCCTCGCCGGCGGCCACAAGGCCCGCCAACAGCAGCAACCATCCCCCCGCCAAAAGGCCGCCAAGGGCAGCCAATGTCCAGTGGGTTGCCGCCCCGGCGAGGCCGTGGGCCAGGGGAAAGACCACCCCTTGCAAGAGATAGACCAGCACCTTGGGCTGGAAGCCGCGTCCCACAATCCCCTGTTGCCGGGGAACGTGAAGCCACACGGCCACATAGCCCAGGGCCAAAAGGAGATAGAGCAAGGCCCAGGCGCCCCGCAACGGCCGGCGCCCCTCTCGATCATCCCGCAGGGCCAGCCACAGAAAGAGCCAAAGGAAGGGCAAGACGCTCTCTTGGAAGAGGAGCCCCAGCAAAAAGGCCAACAGAGAAAGGGCCAGCCACCCGGCCCGGCGCCCGCGGCGGTAGCGGCAGGCCAACCAGAGGGCAAGCAAAACCAAGGTCATGGCCAAGGGCTGCTGCGGGGCCTGCCACGCCACCGCCTGGTAGGAGAAGGGATGCACCGCGTAGAGGAGGGCAGCCACCTGGGTCTGGCGCCGCTTGAAGCCCAGCTCCGGCAACACGGCCAGCCCCAAGAGGGTTGCCGCCAAGTGGGCGCCGATCTGCAGGCCGTGGGCCACGGCGGTGTGCAGCGTCCCTTGGGCCGAGAGCAGGGCGCGGTTCAGCAAGATGGCCAGGGGACGGTAGAATTGATAGCTGGGCAGCGCCACCAAGATCTGGAACCAGGGGTACCCCTCGCCCTGTTTGTACCAGTTGGGGTCATCCCAGATGGGGACGAACCGCACCGAGGGGACATAAAGCAACAAAATGAGGATGGCCAGGCTCGCAGGCAAAACCCATGAGCGCGGCCGGAGCCGGTTTGTGCCCGGCGCGCCTGCCGCGCTGAGTGCCCTCGTCCCCTGTTCGGAGGTCATCCATAGAGACATGCTGCGTTGCGCCTTCGGTGCGTTGGAGCGCATCAAGCATAACCCAGAGAAGACTTGGACGTCAAACAGGGTTTGTCCTCTCCTGGGGCTGTGGTACAATGCCCTTAAGACACAGGCTCGCAGGAAGGAAGCCATGCCCATCCGCATCTTGCCACCCGAGGTGGCGGCCAAAATCGCTGCCGGCGAGGTGGTGGAACGGCCCGCCTCGGTGGCCAAAGAGTTGCTGGAGAACGCCATCGACGCCGGCGCCGACGAGATCCGCCTGGAGCTGCTCCAAGGCGGCCGCCGGCTGATCCGGGTCAGCGATAACGGTTGCGGCATCCCCGCGGACGAGGTGGAGCTGGCCTTTGCCCGCCACGCCACCAGCAAACTGCGCGCGGCCGAGGATCTTTACCGCGTGCAGACTTTGGGCTTTCGCGGCGAGGCCCTGGCCAGCATCGCCGCCGTCTCGCGGCTCACCCTCACCACCCGCGCCGCCACGGAAGAGGTGGGCACCCTTATCCGCCTGGAGGGGGGCGTGGTCACCCAGCGAGAGGCCCTGGCCCGGCCCGTGGGCACCACCGTGCAGGTGGAGAACCTTTTCTTTAACACGCCGGCCCGCCTAAAGTTCTTGCGCGCCGATCCCACCGAGGCCGGCCATGTGGCCCGCCTGGCCAGCAGTTATGCCCTCAGCTACCCCGAAAAACGCATCACCCTGCAACATAACGAGCGCCTGCTCCTGCGCAGTGCCGGCACGGGGCAGCTGTTGGATGTCATCGTGGCCCTTTATGGGTTGGATGTGGCCGAGCACATGCTGCCCCTGGCCGGCGGTTCTCCCGACGCCCCCGTGCAGGTGACGGGCTACATCGGCGATCCCGCGCTCCAGCGGGCCAACCGCCAGGATCTGATCTTTTTTGTCAATCGGCGCTGGGTGCAAGATGCCTCCCTGGCCTACGCCGTGATCGAGGCGTACCGCACCCTTTTGCCGGCCGGCCGTTACCCCCTGGCCATCCTATCCCTCACCTTGCCGCCGGAAGAGGTGGATGTGAACATTCACCCCACCAAGCGCGAGGTGCGCTTTCGCCGGGCGAACGAGGTCTTTGCGGCGGTGCAAAAGGCGGTGCGGGCCACCCTTTTGGCCCAGCACCCCACACCCCTGGCCGGCGGCGAGGAGCTGCCTTTTGCACCCAGACGTTTCGGGGCGCCGGAAGGTTCCCCCCGGGCCAATGCCGAACAGACGCGCCTGGCCCTGGAGCTGGCGCGCCCGGCCGAGCCCGGCCGCGGACCCTTTATGGTGGCGCCGCCGCCCACCGAGCGGCTCCCCATGCTGCGGGTGTTGGGCCAGATCGCCCAGACCTACATCATCGCCGAGGGGCCGGGCGGGATGTATCTCATTGACCAGCATGCGGCCCACGAGCGCATCCGCTATGAGGAGCTCCGGGCCCAGCGGAACAGCGGGCAGGTGATCAGCCAAGAATTGCTCGCTCCCTTGTCCATCGAGCTCTCGCCCCAAGGGGCCACCTTGCTGGAGGCCCATTTGGAGGTGCTCTTGGCTTGGGGGTTGGAGATCATTCCCTTTGGCGGCAACACGTTTCTGGTCAAGCGGGTGCCGGCCAGCTTGCTGGGCCAAGACATCGCCGCCGCCATCGTCGAACTGGTGGATGCCGCCTTGAACCAGGGCGCGGGGTTCTCTTGGGAGGAGCAGGCGCTGATCACCCTCGCCTGTCACACGGCAGTGCGCGCCGGCCAAACCCTCTCCCTGGAGGAGATGCGCGACTTGGTGCGCCAATTGGAGCGTTGCGCCCTGCCCCACACATGTCCCCACGGCCGCCCCACCATGGTCCACCTGAGCCATGCCCAGTTGGAGAAGGAATTCGGCCGGCGCTGAGCCCTCGCAACCCATCGCCAGCCCCCACGTATAGCAAGTGTGGCAGAACATTTCTGCGCTCGTGAACTCCCAGCATAAATGAGAGGAACCAGCAATGAACCGTGTCTATCGCAGTGCAAAGGACAAAATCGTCGGCGGCGTGTGCGGCGGCTTGGGGGCGTACCTGCGCCTCGATCCTTGGGTGTTGCGCATCGCTTTTATCTTGCTGACCCTGCTCAACGGGGCGGGCCTGGCGGTGTATTTCATCCTCTGGCTGCTCCTGCCGTCGGAGCAGGCCGGGGCCGCGCCCCAAAGCCAACAAGAGATCGTGCGCCAAAACGCCCAAGAGATAGGCGAGCGGGCCCGGCAGTTCGGCCAAGAGGTGCGTTCTGCTCTCGGGCGGAGCGACAGCCCCTGGACCACCGGCCAGCAGGGAAACCGGCGCACCATCATGGCGGGGGCGGTGCTCATCGGCTTGGGCTCGCTCTTTTTGTTGGAGCGGTTGGGCTGGCTCCGGCCGGGGGTGCTCTGGCCGGTGATGCTGATCCTCATCGGTGCGGTGCTTTTGATCAACAATCTACGGAAGGAGAGCTGACAGGTCTCCCGGACCTGTCAGCTCTAAAGGAGTCAACTCATGGCTGAACCTAGGGAGCGCCACATCTTTTGGCCCTTGTTGCTCATCACCGTCGGGGTCGTCCTGCTTTTGGAACAATTCGGCCTTTTGCATTTAGAGTGGACCACCCTGTGGCGTCTGTGGCCGGTGCTCTTGATCTTGGCCGGGATCGAGCTCATCCTGAACTATACCCATGCCAGCGGAGTGGTCATGGCGCTGGTGGCCCTGGTGGTCATCGGCATCGCCCTGGGGATCGCGCTTCTGGGGCCGGGCTTGCGCCCGGCGGAGCTTGCGCGCCAGAGCCTGAGCTATCCGGCCGAGGGCGTGGAGCGGGCCAAGGTAGAACTCCATGTGGATGTGAGCCGGCTCGAGATCGTCCCCCTGTCCGAGGACGCCAACGTCTTGGAAGCAGAGATCACCTACGCTGCAGAGCGCACGGAACTGACCCACACGTTCACCCGCCGGGGTGACGAGGCCCAATTGCTGATCCAGGCCAAGAACCGGGGGAACTGGGGCACCTCGGTGGAACAAAACGGGCTTTGGCGGGTCGCGCTCAATCCTCAAGTGCCCCTGGAGCTCACCATCCACACCGGCGTGGGCAGCGCCAGCCTCGATCTCCGCCCGCTAACCTTGGAGAGCCTGTACCTGAACGCCGGCGTGGGCAAGGTCAACCTCACCCTGCCCCAACGCGGACGCTACAGCGTGCGCATCAACGGCGGCGTCGGCGCGCTGACCGTTGAGGTGCCGGCGGAGATGGAGGCGCGGGTGCGGGTGGATGGCGGCGTAGGTTCCGTGGAGGCCGCGCGGCGCTTCCGCCAACAGGACAAGTATTACGTCACTGCCGGTTACGACACCGCCACAGAACGGGCAGAGGTGGATATTGATGGCGGCGTCGGCTCGGTCACCCTACGCTGAACAAAACCCTAGGGATTGACACCTGTGCCTGTACGCCCTATACTTGATCCAGGTTGGTCTTGGGAAGCCAAGACCCCGGTGGATGGGCGCGCAGCAGGAGCGGCACAGTGGCGCCCGGATTCGGAACAGGACAAGCATCAAGCAGCATTAGAATCCCCCATGGCAGCGGGAAACCCGCTGACGCCTGAAGGCTGGCAAAGGAGTGAGATTGTGGCAGAGACCAAAGAGAAGGCCGAGATTTTGACCCGGTTGAGACGGATCGAGGGGCAGATCCGCGGCATCCAGCGGATGATCGAAGAGGGGCGCGATTGCGAAGCGATCGTTACCCAATTGATGGCGGCGCGGGCGGCGCTGGATAGGGCCGGGCTCTATATCGTCAGCCATCATATCGAATCCTGTCTGATGGATGCCTCCGGCCAGGCTAATCGCGCCCAACTGCAGCGCGTCATCGAGTTCTTTATGCGCTTCGCCAGCCCATTGCCCGAAGAGCAGCCCGCAGAAGAGGGCCAAGCCTGAGGGCCAAGCGCATCCGGTTTGGCCCTTGCGTACGGGGAGAGCTCTGGCGCAAGATTTGACACTCTGGGCCAATTATGATAAAGTTGCAAAGCATCTTTAGTAGCCTGGGCCTGTTCTCTAGGCGGCTGGCGCCGAGGCAGGCCTGCATTCTGTAGGAGAGGTGGTAAGATTAGCACCAGAGAACATCGCCTAAATCAGGAGATTCGCGTCCGAGAGGTCCGCCTGATTGACGAGGCCGGCAAACAACTAGGGATCTACCCGACGCGAGAGGCTCTGCGTTTGGCCGAGGAGCGGGGCTTGGATCTGGTGGAGGTCGCGCCCAACGCCAACCCACCGGTGTGCCGCTTGATGGATTATGGCAAATTCATTTATGAGCGCAACCGGCGGGAGCGGGAGGCCCGCAAGGCCCAGAAACAGATCGAGATCAAGGAGATCCGCTTGCGCCCCAAGATCGCCGAGCACGATGTCGTGGTCAAGACCAACCAGGCTCGGGCCTTTTTGGCCGAAGGGGCCAAGGTCAGGGTGCGGGTACGCTTCCGCGGACGGGAGATCACCCACCAGGAGATCGCCCAAAAGCTGCTGGAGAAGGTGGCCGAAACCATGCAGGATGTGGCCATCGTCGAGCAGCAGCCCCTGATGGAAGGCAACACGATGTTGATGGTGCTTGCCCCGTTGGGCAAATCTTAGGTCCGCAATCTATTGGAGGTGTTCGTACGTGCCAAAGATCAAGAGCCATAAGGCCACCGCTAAGCGCTTCAAGCTAACCGGTTCGGGCAAGCTGGTACGCACCAAGGGTTACCGGAGTCACCTGCGCCGCAATCGTTCCAGGCGCGCCAAACAGGCCGCCTGGGAGATGCTGGACGTGGAGACGCCGGGCGAGGTGAAGCGCATCAAACGTCTTTTGCCCTACCTCAGCAAGAACAGAGGCTGAGACCAAGACCGCGTTTCGCTTATCCTACCAGCCAAGAGAGGAACACTACCTTGAGAGTCAAACGAGGCGTCACTGCTCGTCAGCGTCATAAGAAAGTGCTCAAGCTCACCAAAGGCCAGCGGGGCACCAAGCATATCCTCTTCCGCCGCGCCAACGAGGCGCTGTTGGGCTCGCTGAAATATGCCACCCGCGACCGCCGTGACCGCAAGCGGGATATGCGCCGGCTGTGGATCATGCGCATCAACGCCGGCGCGCGGCAGAACGGCATCACCTACAGCCGTTTCATGGCCGGGCTGCGGCTGGCCGGTGTTGAGGTCAACCGTAAAATGTTGGCCGATATGGCCGTGACCGATCCGGCCGGTTTCGCCAAGTTGGTGGAGGTGGCCCAGGCGGCCAACGCCGCTCAGGCTTAAAGGGGACCAAGGCAGGCAGAGGGTGACCTTTCACGGGGTCATCAAGAGTCCCGATAACGTCCACATCCAATACGGTGCGGCATTACACAAGAAGCGGGTTCGCTGCCGCGAAAGGCGCTATCTGATCGAAGGGTTCCGTCTGGTAGATCAGGCCTTGCGCCAAGGCATGCGGCCCGCTTGGGCCTTTTATACGGAAGCCTTTATCGCCGAGGAACGGGGCAGGGCCTTGGCCGAGGCGCTCATCGCCGGCGAGACTCGGGTCTGGTGTGTCTCGCCCGGCGCCATGGCCGCCTTGGCCGATACCATCACCCCACAGGGCATCGTGGCCATCCTGGATCTGCCCCAGCCCGACCTCAGCTTGGCAGCACAGGCCTCGCTGCTCCTCATCCTGGATGATCTCCGCGATCCTGGCAACCTGGGCACGCTGCTGCGCACCGCCCAAGCCACCGGCGTGGAGGCGGTGCTCCTTTCGCCGGGGTGCGTGGATCCCTTTGCGCCCAAGGTGGTGCGGGCGGGGATGGGGGCGCATTTGGCCCTGCCCATCTTCCCCGACATGGCTTGGCCCAGCCTGGCCGAGCTGACGCGGACGAAACATTGTGTCCTGGCCGATCCCCGTGGCACCTGCTCCCCTTGGGAGCTGGATTGGACCCCGCCCACGGCCCTCATCGTGGGCAGCGAGGCCCAGGGCGCAAGCCCTCCTGCCCAAGCCCTGGCCCAGGCCAGGGTGCGCCTGCCCATGAAGGCCGAGGTGGAATCCCTCAACGCCGCCATCGCCGGAGCGGTGTTGCTCTTTGAGGCATGGCGACAGCGGCAGGGAGCCGGGTCAGAAGGGAAGGGAAACCGATGAGCTGCGAAGGGGTTTTCATCCAAAAGCTGCGCGAGCACGGCCTGCGGCTGACCTGGCAACGCAAGCTGATCCTCCAGGTGATGCACGACATCGGCGAATATGCCACCGCCGAAGAGATCCATCGCCAGGTGCAGGCGCAGAACCCGGCGGTGGATATCACCACCGTCTACCGCACCTTGGAGCTGCTCCATGAGCTGGGGCTGGCTGCCTCCCTCGACCTGGGCGGCGGCCAGCGCCGTTATGAGCTGGTGGGCCTGCATGGGCCACACCATCACCTGTATTGCCGCGGGTGTGGCCGGCTTGTGCGCGTGGAACAGGAAGAGGTGCAACCCCTGGTGGACGCCCTGCGCCAGACCCGTGGCTTTGAGCTGACCTTGGACCACCTGGTCCTCACCGGCCTCTGCGCCCGCTGCCGCGCGGCGGAGGACCGGGCTGCCGCCACCCCAAATGATCCGCCGGCCTCGCCTCACCGATAGGTCCAGGCCTTCAAATCGTCAAAGGTTGCCGTCCCGCGATAGACGAGCACCCCCAACCGGCCGGTGGTGTAGGTGTTATCGGTGACGCTCAACAGCTTGGTGCCGTCCAAATATGCCTCGATCAGGTTTCCCTTGGCCGTCACGCGGATGATGTAATCGTGGTTGCGCTGCACGGTCATGGTCTTGCTGGCCAGGACTTGGTACGGCGGACGCTTGCTGATCTTGAACACCCCTTCCGCGGCATCCAGAATCACGTCGTAGGAGGAGGTGCCGTTGCTGGAGGCACGAAAGACCAGCCCCACGGCGTTGCCGCTCTTGAGGTTCACCTTGCCCTCATAGATAATATCGCTCCCCTGGGCATTCTTGATGTTCCAGGCATCGCCGGAGGGTGCTTGCCCCTGCATCACCGCGCCGATGTTGCTCCAGGTGCCGCCGTTGGCCGTCCAGCCGCTGAGACCGGCGCCCGAAAAATCATCGGACAAGATGTCGGGCGCCAGCACCAGGGGGGTGAGCCTGATTTGCAGCGTGGGCTGGACAATCGCGGGACCCACCGTGAGCACCGGTCGCACGACGGTGAGCCCTGCGAAGATGGTCGGCGTCTTACTGGGGG
This sequence comes from Anaerolineae bacterium, assembly GCA_034433995.1. Lineage (GTDB taxonomy): Bacteria > Chloroflexota > Anaerolineae > UBA1429 > UBA1429 > DAOTZU01. The sequence goes on along the minus strand of DAOTZU010000073.1, from coordinate 34,491 downwards.
TCACCGTCGGCGTGCGCGTCATTGTGGGGGTTGGCGTGGGCGTCCGGGTGGCGGTGGGCAGGGGTGTGGCCGTGGGTGGGGGCGTGAACGTCGGCAGCTTGCCCGGAGCGGGATCCACGTTATCCTGCAAACCATCGCCATCGGTATCTTTAGAGGTGGGGCTGATCCCCATGGCCACCTCCGCGCCATCCAACAAGGTATCGCCGTCGGTATCTTTCTTGTTGGGGTCGGTACCCCACTTGAGCTCGTCTTCGTTGGTGAGGCCGTCTCCATCGGTATCGGCCTTGAGCCAAGTGGCCGTGGACGTGGCGGCCACGGCCGTGGCCTGCTGGGCCTGCTCCTGGGTCATGGCCTGGGCGGTGGCCGTCTGCTGCGCGGCGAGGGTGCTCTGGGCTATAGCAGTCTGGTTGACCAGGGCCACGGCCGTCTCGGTGGCCCGGGCAGCCTGGTTCTTTTGCCAGGTGGTGTAGCCAAAGATCACCCCGGCGCAGAGGAGCAGCAACACCATGCTCAGCAAAGGGATGGCCCAGGCGGGCAGATAGGGGGTGATGGTGAGGGCGCCCTGGGCGCTGGCCGTCTCGCCGGCGGTGGCGGCGTTGAGGGCAAAGGCGTGGGTTTGAGGCGTGCCCAGGATGGGCCGCTTGCCCTTGGGGCTGAGCGCCACGGCGAGCACCTGTTCGCGGCCCGCCGGCAGGGTGATCTGGCTTGTGGGCAGAGAGATGTTGAGGCTAGCGTCGGGGTCGGTGGCGCTGAGGGCCACCGTCTCGGCAACGTTGCCCAGGTTGGCGCAGCGCCAGGCGACGCGGCCAGCGTTGGTCAACGCGGCCGGCCGCAGCTCCACCTTGAGCTGATGGAAAGGCTCGATGTTGAGGATCCCCTTGGCCTCGGCGCCGAGCTGAGGATTGGCCTGGGAGGCGGCGCGCACCGTGAAGGGATGCGCGCCCGCGCTGCTTGTGGGCGCCAAGGGCGGGCAGCATTGCAAGGTGAGGGTGCCCGCATCTCCGGGAGCCAGGCGCAGGGCACCTTCGGGCCGTTTGACCCATTCGCCCGGCACCCCCTCCACAGCCAGGGTGAAGTGGTCCACCTGCTTTTGGCGGTTGAGCAGGCGCACCGTGAGGGTAGCCACCTGCCCGGGACGCACGCTCACCTGCTCCGGTTCCAGGGCGATCTGAATGGGTTGTTCCGGCACAGGCGTGGGCGCGGCAAAGGAGGCTGCCGGTTTGGCCGGCTGCGGTTGGGCGGCCTGGGGCACCTCCAAGCGCAACCAATGGTCGCCCACCCGCGCCGTCTGCCCGGGGGACCAATGCTCCGGGATGCCGGGCAAGAGCTTGGTATTGCCCAGGAAGGTGCCGTTGGTGCTGTTCAGATCGGTGAGCTGGTAACGGTTGCCGTCGAAGGTGACCTGGGCATGGCGACGGGAGACCTTGGGGTCGGGCAAGACGAGGTCGCAGCCCTCCTCACGGCCGATGGTGAGCTTGCGCCGCTCGCCAAAGGCCAAGGCCGTGCTCCGGCCATCGGGGCCCAGCACCAAGAGCCTGCCGCCCACAGGGATCTCGGAAGGGGGCGTGGGCCAGGCGGCGCTTTCCGGCGTGGGGCCGGGCGTGGCCGTGCTCATCAGCGTCACCAGACTCACCCGCCCGCTCTGGGTGGGGGCCAGGGTCGGCTCCTCGGTCTTGGGCAACGCCTGGCGCGCCACCCGCACGGCTCGGGCCAAGTCGCTCCCCGTCTGGTAGCGCTGGGCCGGGGATTTGGCCAGCGCGGTGATGATGATCTCTTCCACCTGCGAGGGCAGATCGGGGTTGAGGGAGCGCGGCGGCGGAGGCGGTTCCTTGGTGTGGGCGCGCAACGCCTCGGTGAGGGTCTTGACATTAAAGGGCACTTGGCCGGTGACCAGCTCGTAAAGGACGACGCCCAAAGCATAGATATCGGTGCGGCCATCCACCTCGCGGCCCTCGCATTGCTCCGGAGACATGTAGGCCGGCGTGCCCATGGCCATGCCGGTGATGCTGTGGATGCCCCCCTCAGCCAGCTTGGCCAGGCCGAAATCGGTCACCACCGGCTGAAAGGTGAGGCCCAGGTCGTTGGTCTCGCCTGCCTCCAAGGGCCGCAGGATGATGTTCCCCGGCTTGATATCGCGGTGATAGACACCCCGGCGGTGGGCATAGGCCAGGGCCTCGGCCACAGCCTCCACGATGGCCAAGCTTTCGGAGAGGGAGATGAGCAACCCCTGTTGGCTCAAGAGATAAAGCCAATCTCGCAAGTTCTGGCCGGGGATGAAGGCCATGACGATGTAGAGCAGCTCCGGGTTGCGGCTGAAGGAATACACCTGCACGATCCCCGGATGCTCCAGATTAGCCACCGCCCGCGCCTCTTGTAAGAAGCGGTCGCGAAAGCCGGGCTGGGTGGAGATGTGGGGGTGCATCAGCTTGATGGCCACGTCACGAGCCAACGAGAGATCGTGGGCCTTGAACACCGCCCCCATGCCGCCCTGGCCCAAGAGCTTGTCTATGCGATAGGTATTATCCAGAATCTTGCCCACCCAGTCTTCCATCGTGCACCTCGATCTATCCAATCTATGCGTCCGCTTCCGGCCTGCCACCAGCCCCGGCGCCCCACGCCCACAAGGGGCTAGGCTACAACACCTCCACCGTGGCGCCCGTCGCCCACAAGGGGCCGGGCTACGCCAGGATCTGCAGCGTATACCGCGTGTGGGCTGGGCGGTTCAGCTCGATGATCCGCTCCACCATGCGCGGATCCACGGGCGCGCCACGGGGACGCAGCACCACCCGAAAGGTGTGCGGCCCGTCGGCGTGCTCCACGATCTCTACCTCGGCATCGGTGACCAAACGCAGATGGCGCTCCAGGCCCGCCCGGGTGCCCCGCGCCTGGTACAACCAAGCCGCCTCACGCAGCAACTGCCGCTGCGTTTGGGGCGACCAGCGTTCATCCACGAATACGCCCAACCACTCGTTGAGCCAGGGCAGGAAGGTCTCCGGCGCGGTGGCGGGGTCCAAAAAAAGATCGAAATGGCCGATGAGCTGTTGGACGGCCCCCAGCAAATCTTCAAAAATGCACAAGAAGCGTCCCAAGAACTCGTCCTCGCTGTAAATGGGCGGCAGATATTGCAACCAGCGGCTGGCCCCGCCATCCATGCCCACCCATCGCTCCGGCGCGGCCCACGTGGTGGGCGCCTCTGGCGGCGGCACGGGCGGCGGAGGCGGCGCCACCTTGGGCGCGGGGCGCAGCTTGACCCCCTTCAGCGCCGCCTCCGGCTCCGGCGGCGCCGGCGCTTTGGCGGCAGGCTCTGCCGGGGCCACAAAACGCAGGCGGAAAGGGCCGATGGCGATGATATCGCCGTCCTTCAGCGGGCGGATCTCCTCCGGCGGCAACGGCACGCCGTTGAGGGTGGTGCCGTTGCTGGAGCGCAGGTCCTGCACGCGGTAGGGCAGCCGGTCGCAATAGATGCGGGCGTGGGAACGGGAGACCCAGCCGTGTTCCAAGACGATGTCATTTTGCGGCGCGGGCGAACGCCCGATGCGCACGATGGCCTGGGTGATCTCAAAGACCCACTCTGGCGCATCTGGCGCCGTGATGACGAACTTGCCGCCCAAAGATTCCGCCACGGTGGTCCACCTCTCATTCGGCAACGATCTGCACCTGGTGCAGATCGGAGATGATCACCTCGTGGGCCAAAAGGTCCACTTTGCGCTCGGCGCGATGCGGTGTATCGGCTTCATCCACCCAGAAAAGGTCCACATTCTGGATATACAAGATCCCCTCCACCCTTTGCAGGCAAGCGTATACATCGGAGAGATACAGCTCCCGGCCAAAGGGCCAACCCTTTCCCTCCGGGCCGCCGCAAAGAGGGTTTAGAAAGCGTTCCAGGGCCGAGAGGATCTCCCGGGTCACCCGCGAGGGCTCCACGCCGGGCCTGGGCACGGCGCGCACCTCCACCCGCACCCGCTTGTAGCCGGCCGGACGCACCTCCACCTGGGTGGTGAGGAGACGCCGCTCGTTAAGGAAGGCCAGGATGCGCCGGCGCAGATCGTCGCTCAGGGCCAGCCGCGCCGGCGGGATGTAACGCTCCGCCTCCTCCATCGGGAGCGCCGGCACCACCAACAGATAGACCTGGCCGGGCACAGGCGCCCCGCCGCCCCCTTCGCCCAGGCGCGTCTGCAAACAGAGGACGCGGGCCACCTCGCCGGGGAAGGCCTGCAAGGTAAGGAATTCGAAATCGGCCGCCGTCACGGCGCGGTAGCGGGAGCGCAGCAGCCCTTGGGCGCGAAAGATCGCCTCCTCCAAGGTCTCCTGGTCCAGGCCGCCCTGGGCCGCTCGACGGTTGGTAACGTGATCCACGTAGGCGTGGGGCGTCTTGGGCTCGGTGATGGTCCCGGCGCGGACGTTGCCGGCCGTCCCGCCGCCGTAGCGATAGCGGGAAAAACGGATCTCGGCCCCCCGCGGGGGCACAGCGCCGTAACGCCGCACCGTGCCATCCCGCAGGCGGATGGCCGGCCCCAAGCGGATCTCTCCGCTGACGCTATCGCAGGTATAGTGCCGATCCTCCGGCCCCGATTGGCTGAAATCGGGCACCTCCGTCCAGGGCTGCCAATCCTCCATGCCTGGCTCCCAGATCTCCAGCCGTTCCCCTTCGCTTCGGGGCAAGAGAGGCGTGTGTTCCAGGTAAAAGACCTGGCCCGGCGAGCCATCGCTGCGGCCCAAGGGCTCGTTCTCCACCACCGTGGCGTGGGTGGCGGGCACCGTGGCGCCCCAAGTGACCAAAGCCACCTCCCGCAGGATGGGTGAGGTGGCATAGGGGCGCTGGTCGGCGCGAGGCTCGGTCACCTCGCAGCGGATCCAATAGGCCTGCACGCCCCCCACCTCTCGCGGGGCCATGGAGGGCAAATGCAACCGCACCTGCCCGCTCCAGCTCAGGCCGCCGGTGCCATCCAGCTCCACATCGGCCTCGCGCCAGCCATCCTCGCTCCAAGCCTGCCAGCTCAGCGGCGGCGCCTCGGGGATGATGTTCAGCCCTCCGGCGCGGACGCAAGCCAGGTCAATCCCCACGTAATGGTGGTCCAAGGCCTCGGCCAAACCAAAAAAGATGGCCTCGCCCGGCTGGGGCTCCGTGGCGGAAAAGGGGGTGAACTCCCGTTGGAGACGCTGCAGACCGATCGCCTCATATTCCCAATTGCCCCCGGCCCCCTTGCGACGGACCAGCAGATGGGCCAGGCGCGCCGGGCGGATGATGAGCGTCTCATCGGTGGTAAAGACGACCGCCTCGCCCCCCTCAGCGCGCGAGGTGGAGACGGCGCTGCCTTGGGGGATGATCACCGGCTCGGCCTGCGGGGCCGAAAGATAGAATGTGAGGGGCACCGTGGCGGCCCTGGGCGGCTCCAGGCGGATGCCCAACAGCTCCAGCAGCTTCACATAGTGGCGCTGGGGCATCTGGTTGACACGATAGAGCAAAATATCCACCATCCAAGCGAACAGCTCGATGAGGGTGATCCCCGGATCGCTGACGTTGTGATCCGTCCATTCTGGGCAATAAAGGGGGATCTTTTTCTTGGCCTCATCCACCAGGTCTTGGAAGGAGCGGTCATCCAGGGGGCGCATGGGCAAAGGCATAGGCTGGTTCACTCCTCGGGCAACAAATAAAAGGGATAGACCAGGCTGCGGGCAGAATGGGTGGCCTTGATGCGATATTGCACCGTAATCAGCAAGCGGGCCTGATTCTCTGGATCAGGTGTAACGTTCACCCGCTCCAGGGCGATGCGCGGCTCCCAGCGTCCCAGCGCCTCGCGGACATAACGCTCGGCCAGGCCGGCCGTCTGGCTGTTGTTGGGGGCAAAGACCAGCTCCTGCAGGCGGCAGCCGAACTCGGGGCGCATCACCCGTTGGCCGGGCGCGGTGTTCAAGATGATGCGGATGGCCTGCTCGATCTCGGCCTCGCCGCCCACCAGGGCGAGCTGGCCGCGATGGTCCAACCCCGGCGGGAAGGCCCAGCCCTTGCCGATGATATCTCCGGACATAGTCCCTCGCAGTACTTCCCTCACCCTGCCCTCTCCCAGAGGGAGAGGGTTTTAACCGATCAAAACTGGTCAATGCTGGAAAGTGCAGAGAGATGGCATCTCTCCCAGAGGGAGAGGGTTCTAACCGATCAACACGGTGCCGACGGCGATCACCTGGCCGTGGGGCGCGGGGACCAGATCGTCGCACGTCTGCGCCAGGTCGCCGTTGCGCGCCGCGCCGCGGCCGTTGATCAACACCCGGGTGCTGCCCATGACGATGGTGGCCCGGTTGGTGGGCGGCACCTGGAACGACGGCCCGCCGATGGGCACATGGGGCGGCTGATTGGTGGCCGTGCTCTGCACCATGGCCGCCGGCTTGCCCATGATGGTCACGTTGGTGCTCAGGTTCCCGTCAATGATGCCGTTGAAAGGATGCCCCGGTGTGGGCGTGGGCACCGGCCCGCCCGGCGAAGGCACCATGACGATGTGGGTATCCACCCCTTGGACGAAATCCCCCTGTTTGGCGGCAGGTTGGGCGGGCACAGCGCTCCTTTCACGGGTTGAGTTGCACCAGCGACCCTTTGATGGTCACCACGCCATTGGCCTCCAGATCCATATTCCCTTGGGCCTTTAAGGTCATGTTTTGCCCGGCCTCGATCTGGATCTGCCCCGTCCCCTTGACCCGCAGTGTCTTCCCCTGGTCGTCCAGCACCACCGTCATCCCGCCGGCGGTGGTGATCTCGATCTTGCCGGCGTCATCATCCAGCAGGACGGCGTGCCCGCCGGCGCTCTCCAGGCGAATGGTGGCGCTGTTCTCGTCGGTGAACTCCAGGCGGTGGCCGGCCCGGGTCACCCACAAGCGCTGCTGCACCTTCCCGTTGGTCACCACCTTTTTGATGGCCGCCGGGGGCGCGTCACTGCCGTTCCACAGCCCGCCGATGACCAAGGGGCGGCCGATATCCCCCTGTTCAAAGATGACCAACACCTCATCGTTGACCTCCGGCAAGGCGTAGAGGCCGCGGCCATCGCCCGCGCCCAGGCCCACCACCCGCGCCCAAGCGCTCTCGATCTCGCCATCCAGCCAGGGGAACTTGACCTTCACCCGTCCCAAGTCGCTGGGATCGTTGTTGTTGGTGACGATCCCCGTCATGGCCAACCAACGGGGAGGCGGCTCCTCCGGCAGCAGGAGCTCGCGCCAGGTCTCGCCCCGGCGCCCGCGCACAGTGAAACGGGTGAGATAATCGGCGCCGGTGTTCCAGATGTGGGTGGCGGTGGTCACCAGGTAACGCCCGTTGAAGCGGCGGCCCAAGGCGCTGATCTCGGCGATGCACCCGGCCTGCAGCTGGGGCGTGCCGTAGCACAGGCCCTCGGCCTCCACAAAGGCGCCTCCATGCCGATCCAAGAGGGCCTGGGCCAGGGCATCGGCCTCGGCCTGGCTGCTGACGGCACTGCGCACGGCCAGCTTCTTGGCCGGGCCAAAGGCGTTTTGGGCTACCTCGGCGCCCTTCTCGCCTCCCTCCAAGCGCGGCGCGGCCTCGGTGCGGCTGGCCCGCCCCACCACCTCGCGCTTGACGGCCGGGTCCCACCCCCGCACCTCCACCTCGCCCACCTGTTCGCTCAAGGTGAGGATGGGGCGAAAGGCGCGCAACTGCTGGCCCCATTCCAGCGCCACCCGCTCCGGCAGCGCCTGGCCGGCCCGCTTGAAATAGAGGGTGCGCTCGCGGACGTACACCTCGTACCCCAGGCGCTGGGCGCGGCTGCGGAGGAAATCCAGATGGGTCTGCCCATCTTGATAGACGTGCTCATGCACCGGCGAGGAGGGATCCACCTCCGCCCGCAGACCCACGGCCCGGGCGATCTCCTGGGCGATGTCGCTATCGCTCATCTTGAGATAGGCCTTGGTGTGGGTGCCGCGCTGCAAACGATGGGAGCGGTCGTAGGCCCGCACGGTCAGCTCGGCCAACATCCCCTCGCCAAACTCGGGCTCCAACCCGGTGATCTCGCCACAGAAGAGCAGTTGCTCGCCGCGCCCCTGCTCATCGGCCACGGCCACCCGCAGCTCCGCCCCCAGGGAGAAGGGACCCTCGTTGGTGAGCTTGGCCTCCGGATCGTGCAGGCGCAAGAGGCACATGGCCGGAAGCCTCAGGTCGCTTTCCACCTCCACCCGATACAGCTCGTCCATCATCCGTTGTTCCAGGAGGGTGCCGTCGAGCCGGATATACAATTGGCGGATGAGGGCCTGGTCCTGCGGCATGGCTATCTCCTCGTTGCCCCTTCCAAGGGCGGCACGACGATGAGCCTGCCGGGCCGAAGGCGCAAAGGATCGATGGGCTCGTTGGCCTGGGCGATGAGCCGCCACAGGGTGCAATCGCCGTATTCCTCCCAAGCGATAAGATCCAGCCGGTCGCCGGCGTAGAGCAGCCGCGTCTTGGGGGCCACCCCGCCGCCGGAGGTGGGGTTCTGCTTGGCGTGCTCGCTGGCATCGGTGATCTGCTGCAGGGTCATCTCCACCACCGTGCGCACCGGCGTGCCATCCTTGAGAAAGAGGGTCATCTTTTGGGTCATGGCGGTGATGACGGCCTCGAACTCGAAACGGCCCCAGCGAAAGATGCAGTGAGGCGGCTCGCCCTTGCCGGTGCGTTGGTTGGTCTTGTCCTCGTCGATCATCATCATCTGCCAGAGGGGATCGGTGTGGGTGCGCACATCGGTGCCCTCGGCGTAGGTATCGAAAAAGAGGCGCAGGCGCAGGGTCTGGGTACCGCCCTGCTTGAAGCGCACCCTGGGGATGTTCTTCCCTTTGGTGTAGCCCAGGTCGTACTCGTTTTGCTTGGTCAGGGTATATTCATAGGGGTTGAACATGCAGGGCACTTCCGTGCCCGTGTTTTTGTTGATGATCACGGCCGGCTCCAAGCCGCCGCGGGTAGTGGGCATGACGATACCCCCCTCATGCGTAATCCATCGTTGCGCCCGCCGTCCACGCCCTGTAGCCTAGGGCCTTCTGCCCGTCATCCCGCGCCCACAAGGGGCTAGGCCAACGGGCTAGCGCAGCGGGCCGGAGCGTTCCCGCTCCACCCGCAACCGCTCGCGGATGCGGCGATAGACCTGCTCCGCCAGCTCATCCAGGTCCAACCCGCCGCCCTCCGCCGGGCCGGGCCGGGGCGCCTCACCTTCTTCTCGCTCCTCCCGCTGAGGCGCGCCCTCCGCCCCGCGCCGCGCCGGCCTCACCTGCAAAGCAGGGATCGCCCTCCTGAGGCCAGGGGCCGCCCTCTCGACCAGGGAGGAGACCCAAGTGGAAGCCAGCTCTCCCGCCTCCGCGGGAGCGGCCTCGCCGGGCCCCCGGCCAAAGAGCGCCTCGCCCAGAGGGATCCCTTGCAGAGGCCAGCTCTCCTCGGCGGGCGGTGCAGCGAGAGCCTCCTCTGCCGAGGGCGACCGTTCTTCGGCCTCCTCCAGAGGAGCCTCCCCCTCCCCCAAACCCAGAAGCTCTGCGCCCCTGGTCGCCAGCGCCTGCCAGGGCGCCCGCAAAGGCGGTTGCGCCGTCGGCGCGCCGGGGGCGCCCTCCGCCGGGGGCGCAGGCGGCCCTGGCGGAGGCACGGATGGCCCAACCTCGGCCCGAGCGGGCCGCTCCCTCTCCCCAGGCGCGAGCCAACGGGCCAGCGCCTCCCGCGCCCGCGGCCAAAGCCCCCTGGCGGCCTCGACGGTTCGGGCCATGACCCCCTGGGGCACCAAGGGTTCCACCGCGCCTTGCAACCGCTCGGCCACCCTCTGGATGGCGGCCTCGGCCTGCCGCTCCAGCGGCGCGATCAGCTCCCGCCCCCGCTCCAAGATGGGGGCAACCCCCGCCAACGGGGCCTCGGCGGACTCAACTTCTCCGCCCCTGGAGCTCATTTCCCGGGCAACCCCCGCCAACGGGGCCTCGGCCTCGGGGAGCGCCTCCCGCGCAACCTGGGTCAGCACCTCCACCGGGCTCACGGGCGCCCCCTCGGCCGGGGCCTCTGCCACCGCGGGCCCGGCCTGGCCCGGCGCCTGTGGCGCCTCCGGCACGGCTGGAGCGGGCCTCTCCCCGCGGATGCGCCGCCAAAGCTCGGTCACGCCGGGGGGCAGGCGGCGCCGCAGCGCCTCGCTGGCCCTCTGAACCAGCCCTGCCACTCGCTGGCGCAATAATGAGGACGGCGTCATCCCATGCGGGATGGAGGGCAGCTCGCCCTCCACCAGGCGGCCCAAAGCGGCGGAGGAGGGCAAAGCCCCCTGGAGATGCTCCGGGAGGGCGGTTTCCCCCAAGGTCCCTTGGATGGCCTCCGGAATGGCGGCCGTCTCGCCCAGGGCCTCGCGGGCGGCGCCTGCCAAAGCTTCGGGTTGCTCGGGCAGCGCCTCGCCGACCAGGGAGGTGAGGCGTTCGGGCAGGTTCTCTGCCAGGGAAGGCAGCGCAGCGGCCACCTCTTGGGCCCGCTCCACCGCCCCTTGGGCCAGAGGGCGCAGGGCCGCCGGAAGCTCCTCCACCAAGCGCGCTCCCCGTGGCACCTGAACCTGGCCGGCAACCTGGCGAGCGCGCTCCACGGCGCGTTGCGCCGCAGAGGCAAGTCCTGTGGACCGAGGAGAGACGGCCCCTTCCGCCCGTTGCAACGCCTGGCGCACCCGCGCCATGGTGCTTTGGGCCACGCCCTCGGCCCCCTGCCGCAGCGCGGAGAGTCCGGCGGTCCCTTCGGCCAGCGCGGTCTCGCCGCCGGCGGCCAGCTCCTCGCCCAAGCCGGCCAGGGAAGGGGGCAACACTTGGGCCAGGGGCAACTCGCGTTCCAGGGGAGGGCGCTCGCCGGGGAGCAGACGGGCCAGGTCGGCCAGCGGTTCGGCCGAAACCAGGGGCAGCCGCTGCCGGCGGACCAAGGACAAGCCATGGATGCCCGGAGGCCAGAGCTCCTGCCGACGCAGCAGCCGGGCAATGTGCTCCGGCAGGGCACGTTGTCTGATCCGTTGCACCCAAGCCAGCCCAGCGCCGCGCAAGAGCTGGGCTAGCTCAGGGGACGCCTCAGGGGGCGTGCTCATGATACCGCCACACTTTCAAAGGATAGCTCCAACTCTTCGATGGCCAGGGTGCTGGAGGCCGCGTCCAGCGTGGGCCCTTTCCACTTGTGGGGATAGGCCCCGCCAAAATCCCAGCGCATCACCTGCTCCCCCAGGCTATCGTAGAGGATCACCGAGACCTGGCGCCGGCTCTCTTGCACCTTCCCCTGGAGCACGTCCAGGTACCACTTTAATAGCGCGCTGGAGGCGGCCAGGCCGCGCCGCAGGGTGACCGTGCCCCGCTTGATCCGCCCGGGCAAGAGATGGGTGCCATCGTTAAAGCCACCCTCGCGCTCCTCTTCCACCTCCACCTCCAGCGCGGGCAGGGTGCAAGAGGTGAAATAGGCCTCGCTGAGGCCCTCGATCTCTACCACAAAGCGAAAGGCCGCGTGCCCCTCGGCGCGCTTGTTTTCCTCGCCCATCAGCGTGTACCTTCGTTCAGGCGGCTATTGATCCGCGCCACCTCCTGCACCCAGCGCAGGCGCTCGGCGTGTTCCAGGTTCAAAAGCTCCTCACGGCTCCAATGCAAGTAATAGGCCAGATACGCTACCTCCTCGTGGAGCGCGGCGAGGGGGTAGCGCCTTATTCCCCCAGGGGCACCACCTCCGCCTCGAAACGATGTTGGCAGGCCGGGCAGGTGACGGTGACGCGGTTGGCCCCCACCTCGTTGATCCGCCGGTAAAAATCTTGCAAATAGGCCATATCGGCGGCGAACAGCCCCTCAATGACGTGGGTGCTGACGGCGGGCAAGGTGCCCAGCCGAATGATCACCCGGGAAAGGAGGATCACGCTCAGATACGCCTCGTTGGCGCGCACCCGAGGATCCCGCAGCGGGGCGATCTCGTCCATGGCCGTGGCCAGGCGCATGACGCCCTCTCGATGCACCTGGCCCTCGGCATCCACATAGCCCCGGGGCAGGGTGAATGCGAACTCGGTCTGCATGGCCGCCTCCGTGGCTTATTTCTCGCGATACAGCCCCTCGTGGGTGATGACCAGCTCCTCGATGCCGAACTCGTTGCTATCGGCGCGCACCGTGGGGCCCGAGACCTTCACCGGCCAGGCGTTCTCAAAGTTCCACCGCGCCACTTCGTTGAGGGCTTGGTCGAACATGACGATGGAGCCGTTGTGGCGTGCCTCGTTCACCTTGCCCTGCACCACCTGGTCGCGCCAATCCCAGATATCCATGTTATCGGTGATGCCGCGCCGCAGGACAATATTCTCCCACTTGAGCCGGCCGGGGATCTTTTGGATGTGCTCGCGCCCCTTCTCATCCACAATCTTGTGCTCGATCACCTCATGCTCCGAACCGATGCCGGTGCATTCGGTGAAATAGCCGGTGACCACGCCTTGGATCTCGATGGCGTAATGAAAACCGACAAGGGGGTCTTTTCTCTCAGCCATGATGGTCCCTCTCCTTCAATCCCTGCTATGGGCGAGCCCTTTACTCGGCGGCGGGCCCTGCCCACTGGGAGATACGGAAGATGACAAACTCTGCCGGTTTGACCGGCGCGATCCCCACCTCGATGTTGAGCTGGCCCAGGTCGCGGGTCTCTGGCGGGTTCAGCTCCTCATCGCATTTGACATAGAAGGCTTGATCGGGCGTGGCCCCAAAGAGGGCGCCGGCGCTCCAGACCGTCTTCAGGAAGGCCTTGACATCGCGCCGCACCCGTGCCCATAGGTCGGGGTCGTTGGGCTCGAACACCACCCATTGGGTGCCCCGCTCGATGGATTCCTCGATCATATTGAACAGGCGGCGCACATTGATATAGCGCCAGGCGGCATCGCTGCTCAAGGTGCGCGCCCCCCACACGCGGATGCCCCGCCCAGGGAAAGAGCGGATACAGTTGATGCCGATGGGGTTGAGGCTATCCTGCTCCGGTCGGGTCACCTGGATGGGCAGGCCCGTGGCGCCGCGCACCACCTCGTTGGCGGGGGCCTTGTGCACCCCGCGCTCGGCATCACTGCGGGCATAGATGCCGGCGATGTGCCCGCAGGGCGGGATGCGCACCGTGCCTCGGCCGCGGACCATATCGGCCACCTCGATCCAGGGATAGTACAGGGCGGCATATTTGGTATCGTAATTGGCGGCCAGGCGCCATTCACGCACCTGTTGGGGCGTGAGATCGGGCGGGCAATCCAGGATGGCGAAACAATATTTGACCTTTTCGCAGTGCTCAAAGATGGCCCGTTGCACCGCCTGCACATCCTCCAACGACATCTGGCCATCCTGATAGCTGCGCATCAGGTCGGGCACGGCGAGCATGGTCACCTCATCCACGGCCTCCAGACCGCCCAGGCCGGTGCGCTCCGCCGGCTGCCCGCGGTAATCGCTCACGGCCACGGGGCGGGTATCCACCTGGCCGCCGGCGAGGGCATAGGTGCCGGGCTGAGGACGGCGCTCGGCCAAGGTGCCGGCGGCCTTGAGCACCTGCACAGTGACCAGCTTGCTGCGGGCGTTGACCACGGTGGCCACATTGTTCTCGCCCTTGTCCAGGGTGAGGTGCTCAAAGGTCTCGCTCACCCCTGGCCCTTCGACGACGAGGGTAAAGGTTTCCCGCTCCGGCTCGTCTTGGATAGTCACCTTGATCTCGTTGCCGGCTGGCCCGCCTTTCCTGCTAGTGATCTGGAGCGTCTCGGTAGGCTTCTCGGCGCGGCTGGGGAGTAGCGCCGTCGCCGCCTTGGCCGCCCCGCCCTCTACCGGGCCCAAGGTCTTGACGCTGACCACATAGCAACGGCTACCCCCGTTTTGAAAGTAGCCATACACCGCGTAGGGCAGGTAGGCGCCCTCCACAAAGCCGCCGAATTTCTCCACGAACTGGGACCAATTCGCCACCGCCGTGGGTTTGCCCAAAAGCGGAACGACGCTGCCATCGCGGCGCTCCTCCGCTTTCTCGCTAAAGCCGATGAACGCGGCCACGGCGGTGCCCACCGCCTCGATGGGCTTGGTGCCGCGCTCTTCCTCGATGATGTACACACCAGGAGATTGAAAAGTGGCCATTTTTCTTTTTCCTTTGCTTGACTGAGACCGATCACCAGGCATCAGGAGATAGATTGCGCTTACTGCTCTGGGTGCCTTCACCTCCTTTCTATAAGGTCACAGCTCCACATCGTAAGGGGATGCTTCCTGTTGGTGGGCGGGGACCGTGAGGGTCTTGTCCACTTGGCGGGTACCGCTACTTATTTTGACGTGATAAACCCCCGGCGGGATATTGCTGAGCCGATACCTTCCCTCGGCATCGGTCTGCACTGTGCGGCCCAACTCTGGCCAAGTGAGGGTGGCGCCGGCGATGGGAGCGCCGCTATCGCCCCCGCGCACGACGCCGGCCACCTGCCAAATGGCTTCACCTTGGCCAGAGGGGCCCGGCTGTTGCAGTACCTCCACCCGCTTGGTGAACACCAACGGCCCGCTGAAGGTTACTGGGCGCTCCAGCGCCACGGTGAGGGTGTAATGGATGGCCGGCCGCAAAGGGCTGCCCAAGGCCCGCCAAAGACCGGCCGCATCGGGCAGGGGGACGGGCTGGGCGACCTGGGCGGGGATGGGATAGGGCTGCCGCGCCGCCTCGCCCTGCAAGACCTCGTTGGGCAAGGTGGTGTGGGTGGCCAACACGGCCAGGGCACGCCAGAGCAGGGCATGTTCATCGGCGGGCTGGCCGGGCACCCAGGCGGTGATGAGATAACAGAGGTCGTAACGATGGGGGGCCAGCCGTTTGCTGGCTTGGCCGTTGCTATCGCGCTCGATCAGCCATTCAGCGGAGCGTAGCTCCAGGTTCTCGCGCAGAGCATAGAGGTAGCAATTGAGGGTGGGTTGGGCGAGGGTGGCGGCCCACGCCGGTATCGGCGGGTCAAAGCTCACGACAACGCTTCCGGGAGCGAATTGACCCTCGGCAAGGAGCAAACGTCGGATGGCCTCATCCAGCTCGTGAATCATCTCCCGCCTTGTCCCTCTAGAGCGGGGCGCACCCAAGGGCAACCAGGTGAGCCGGAACAGCAAGTGCGAGGCGACGTACGATTACATTGAACATTATACGGTCTGACGGAAGCCATGTCAAGGCCTGCGCGCCTTTCCGGCCGCATTTTGCCAGGCCGGGCACCTCGCAGCCCCTTTAATGGCTCGCCAGACCCTTGAAGCCCTGGCCCAACACTTCGCTGGCATTAAAGAGGATGACAAAGGCTTCGGGGTCGAGCTCGTGGATCAAACGCTTCAGCCGGCTCACCTCCGATTGGGCCACGGCGCAGAGGAGCACCGGCCGCGGCTGCGCCGTGTAGCCGCCGGCGCCCTGCAAGATCGTGACGCCACGGCCCAGATGGCTCAGGATCGCCGTCTTGATCGCCTCCGGCTGCTGAGAAATGATGAACGCAGCGCGAGATTGGGAGAGCCCCTCCTGCACCAGATCCACCACACGGCTGGAGACATAAGCCACCAAGAGGGCATACAACGCCGGCTGGACGCCAAAGATGAGGGCGGCCAGACCCAACACGAGCACGGCCGTGGCCAAAAGGGTGTGGCCCAGCTTCACGCCCCAAAAATGGTGCACCAGCCGGGCGATGATATCCACGCCCCCCGTGGTGCCGCCGGCGCGGAAGACCAGGCCCACGCCCAAGCCATCCAGCAGGCCGCCGTACAGCGTGTACAGAAGGGGATCAGAGGTGATCTGCGGCACATGGGGCGCTAGGAGGTCAATGGTGGCCGACATGGCCGCCACCCCCACGATGGTGCGGAGGCCCCAGCGAAGCCCCCCGGCCCATTTGATGCCCGCCAGGAAGAGGGGCACATTGATCAGGAAGGTGACCAGGCCCACCGGTGTGCCCACAAGATAATGCAACATGGTGCTGATGCCCGCCACGCCGGCCGGCACCAACCGATTGGGGATGAGGAACAGGTCGGCGGCGGCGCCCACCAACATGCCGCCTACGATGATGGTGAGATAATCCAGGGCCACCTGGCGCACCTGCCGCGCCAAGGCCCGGCGGTCGCGCCGGGGACGGGGCGCGCGGGGGCGTTGCTTGCGCTTCATGGGCTGCCTCGCCTTTTAACTTTGGGCCGCGGCATGGGTGATGATCTGCTGGTCATAGGTGGGCACGATGGTATGTCCCGGCGGCACCACCAGAAAGCGATCCTCCGACCAGCGCCCCTCTAAAAGATCGCGCAGGATGATGAAACTGCCCGCCAAACGCTCAAAATTCCAGCCCCGGCGCTGGGCCAGCTCGCGGATCTGGGGCGTATAATCGGGCAGTTGGATCTCTTGGGTCTCGATGTAGGCGGCCCGGTTATAGTGCTTCTGCCAGGCGCCCATCACCTCCATCAAATAATCGGCGTTATCCTGGCCGTATTTCTCCACATATTCCCGGTAGATTTGGTCCATATCTTTGCTATCGGTGCTGGCGCCCAGGGGAATACGGTCGGCGATGCCGCCGCGCTCGATGTAATCCGGGGTGTACCAATAGGTGCCGGGGTTGGCGCGAAACTCGGCGCTGTAACGCTCGCCCGAACCCAGGTAGAGGGTGATGCAATCATGGGCCCGGGGCACCACCATCTGGGTGTGGGCGCAGACCAGCCCGGCGATCGCGTTGCTGCATAGGCCATAGCCCAACAGGATGGCGTCGTACTGGCCCTGGGGCGTAGCGTCGATGCGCCGTTGGAGCTCGGCCCGCAAGACGTCGGGCTCGTTGTGCAAGCCCTTCCCCACCAATTCCAGATCCACAATATGGGGCGTGAACGCGGCGAGATAGTACACCTGCCGGGCCAGCACTTCGCAAAAAATCCCCTTCAAACGCATAGTCTCCCCCTCATCCTCAGCCATCAGCTGGAAGCTGGCGGTATGGTGCCCGAGCCGGGCAGAACGAAGGATACGCCAAAGGCGGGAGGAGGGCAAATGCCAAGTTATCCCCAGTTTATACACAGCTGTGGATAACGTGTCCTTCGGTTCTTGCCCCGCCTTGTGATTTTAGAACATTTGTGCTATACTTGGCCCGTCGCGCTGCGCAGGAGAAAAGGATGCAAGAAGAAGAGATCCATGCCCTCATCGAGGCCCTGCAAAGGTACCAGAGGGAGAGGTATTGCTCGCTGCGGGGCCTTGGGCGGCGGTTGGGCATCTCCCCCGCCCACCTTTCCATGATTTTTGCCGGCAAAAGGCGCCCCGGCATCCGCTTCATGCGGGCCGTGCTGCTCCGCTTCCCCGAATTGCGCCACCTCATCGCCAGGGCTTTGCCCCCGGCCAAGGAGGACAAACGCTAACCCTCCAGGGCGCGCAACAATTCTTGGAGGGGCGCCAACGCCGTTTCGGGCAGGCCGGCGAGGACCTCCGGGCCGCGTTCGCCGCCGATGATGCGCAAGAGGGCCTGGGCGATCTGCCGGTGCTCCGCCGGGGCCTCCTCTTGGAGCAGGGCGTTCAGGGCCATGGAGGCCATCCCCTGCGCCTGGCGGTTGCCGCGCATGGCGGCCAGCACCACCCCCGCGAGCTCGGCCAGGGGTAGCTCCGTCCCGGCCTCTTGTTCCGTCTGGCCCTCCGCGGCAGCCTCCGGCCCGGCGATGGCCTCCAGGAGCTTTTGGACCACCGTGGCATCCACATGGTCCAACTCCTCATACAGCTCCGCCCCGCGCTCGCCCCCCAAGATGCGCCAGATGACCTGCACCAGGTGGCTCCACTCTGGAGAGGTTTCCAGCTTCTCCAGGAGCTCCACCGTCGTCTGGGCCAAGGTCTCGCCTCGGCAGGCCTGGGCCACGCCCTCGATCACCCCTTGCCAGAGCTTGAGCACGGGGATGGCCTCCGGCGAGTTGGCAAAGCTCTCCCGCGCCCGCGCCCGCCATTCCTTGGCCCGTGCGGCATCGCCCTCGGCCTGGGCCACCTTTTGCAGCACGGCGTAGCTCCGCCAGGGTTGCGCCTGGGGGCCCAGATCTTCGGCGATGACCCGGGCCGCCTCGGCGTGGATGCGCGCCTGGGCCAGCTTGCCGCGGGCCAAAAGTAGCTCGGCCAGGGCGACCTGGGCCGCGGCCAGGGCCGGGCGTTGGCCCTCTTTTTCAAAGACCTGGCAGGCTTGGGCGTAGCGCAGCTCGGCCGTGTCGAATTGCTCCCGTCCTTGGGCCACCTGGCCCAATTGCAGGAGCAACTGTCCCTCCATGAGGGCATTTTCTGCCTCGCGGGCCAGGTCCAGGGCCTGTTGATAGCAGCGCTCCGCCTCGGCCAGGTCCCCCTCTTGTCCGGCAAGGCTGCCCAGTTGGGTCCAGGTGGTAGCCAGCCCCAGGGCGTCTTGCTGCGCCGCCAGATGATCCAGCGTGGCCAAAAGGTGCGCACGGGCTGCGGCCAGATCCTCCTGCATCAACGCCAACGCCGCCAAGCGCGAATGGATGGTGGCCAACGCTGCACGATCCTGCAACTCCTCGGCTAGGGGCAAGGCGCGCTTCAAATCACCCTCGGCCCCCGCGCCCTGGCCCGTAGCCATGAGGACCTCGCTTCGATCCAGGTAGATGGCCAGCAACACCCGGCGGTGTTCCTCTTGCTTGAGCAGGGTGGTCAAGAGTTCCTCGGCGCGCCCATAGGCGGTGAGGGCGGCCTCTGCCTGGCCCAAGACATGCCCGCAACGCCCCAAGCGATGAAAGGCCAGCGCCCGGTCGAAGGTGGCCTCATCGCCCGCCTAAGAGAGCCCTTCGGGTTTTTCCAGGCGGTCGCAGAGCTTGGCCAACATTGTCCCCGCCTCGGCCACCCGGCCGGTGGCCAAGAGTTGCTCTCCTTGCTTCAGAAGGAACTGGACGGCGTTGCGGCCCAGGGGGCCCTCCTCCGGGATGAGCCGGGCGGTCGCCGCCGTCAGCTCATCCAGGATGGCGGCGCGTTGGGCCGTGAAGCCCAATTGGGCCAGGAAATCCTGCAAGAGGGCGACATGGCTCAGCGCCGCCTCCAACTTTTCTGCCTGCAAAAGGAGCCGCAGGGCGCGGCGAAAGTTGGGCAATTCGGCGCGCCCCAGGGCGCGGATGGCCGGCAGGGAGCGCTTGTCCTCCTGGTTCATCCAACTGAGCAGGCCCTGGTAACTGCCGCAAAAGCCTTCCCACAGCTCTGCCCGCCGGGCGGCGGAGAGCCTGCGCCCCGCGTGGCCGGTGAGGGCGGGATGCAACCGCACAAAGGGCACGCTGAGGCCCGCCAAGGTCTCGGCGCGGAGCAGCCGGGCTGCGGCGAGCCGTTTGGCCACCTCGCCCCAGGCAGCATGCTCGCAGCGGGTGATGGTGCCGATCAGTGGCTCCATAAAGCCCGTGACAAAAAGGCCCAAGGCCAGGACCAAAGCCTGGCGTTCCTCCGGGAAGGAGCGCAACAGCGCCTCCAACGCTACATCCAGGGCCTGGTTGCGCAGCCGCGCCTCGCCGTGGGCCAAGCCGGGCAGGAACGTGGCCAATTGGTCAAGGATCTCGGCCAGAGGCCTCTCGGCCAAAAGGGGCGCCAGGGCACAGAGCGCCAAGGGATGCCCGCCCAAGTGTTGCACCAGCTCCCAGGCCTCCGCCGGCAGGGGCGCTCCCGGCGCCTTTGGCGGCCAAAGGGCGGCCAAAAGCTCGCCGGCCTCATCCTCCGCAAGGCCGCCCAACGGCAGGGCCAGGGAAAGGTTCTCGGGCCGGTAGGCCGCATCGGGGAGCTCCACCGTGGTGGAGAGGACGCACAGACGGCTGCGGCCCGCCCGGGCCAGGCGCGCCCCCAAGCCCAACAGCTCTTGTAGCCCCTCATGGCCCAGGGCGAACTCTTGGCCCGGCAAAATCTGCTCCAGATCGTCCCAGATGATGAGGGTGGGCGTCTCGGCCAGGGCGCGCTCCACGGCCTCCAGCGGGTTCTCCTGGCGCAAGCTGAACCCTTCCCCCAGCAGGCGCACGCCCAGGTCATACAGGGCGGCCTCCGTAAAGTTGCCGCCGAGGAAGCTGGTATAGACCACCTGGGCAAAGCGCCCCGTGCGCACCAACCAGCGGGCGGCGTGGGCCACCAAAGTGGTCTTGCCCATCCCCTCATAGCCATGCACCCAGATGATGCCGTTTCCCCGCTCCCCCCACAGGGCGTCTTCCAAGGCCGCCAGCTCCTGGCGGCGGCCATGGAACCCTTGCGCCGGCTCCGGCGGCAGGCCCCCCGCCTCCGGCAGGGTGGCTAGGCGCTGCCAGGCCGGCCGCAGCTCGGCGCTGGGGAAACGTACCGTCTTGCCGGCCCCTTGGCGCCCCTGGAGCGCGATCATGGGCACATCCTCACCAGGCTGCCAAAGGCGAAGCGCCTGTTCCGCCTCCGGCGGAAAGGAGGTGGCTCCCCCGGCGCGGGCCAGGGCGGAGCGCGCTTCGGCCACGGCCTGGCCCACCGGACGGCCAGCCAAAAGGGCCGTCCAAAGGGCGGTCAGCGCCTCCCGTTGGGCGGCGGGGGGCAAGCCCAGCAGGGCGATGACGGGCACAGATCCGGCCCGGGCCAGCGCCTCGGCCAAAGGGGCAACCTGCCCAGGCTCCTCGGCCTCGCAGGACCACAGGAGCAAAGCCACCTGCTGCCCGCCCAGAAGCGCCCCCAAACGTTCCGCCCCCAAGACCTGCTCACCCCCTTGGCCATCCTCCAGGAGCAACCCCGGCTCCTCATCTTGGGCCAAGGCGGCATCCAGATAGACGACATGGATAGGTGGCAAACCCTGCGCGCCCAGGCGCTTCTCCAGGGAGGCCAACGTGGCCGGCCAAAGCCATTCGGCCTTGAGGGCGTCGCCCTGGGTCTCAAGGGCCTCGTAGGCGGCCTCGGCCCTGGCCCGCGCAGCACGGCGGGCCGCTGCAGCGAGGCAGGGCACAAGCAAGAGCACGTTGAGGGGCGTAGCAAGAGATCTCATCTGGGTAGCCTCCATCTGGCAAAAGGGTCCGGGCGCTGGCGCTTGGCGGAAAGGACCCGAGGGATGGCGGGGATTATCCCCACCAAGGGAGCGCGCCTGCTATTTGTTGCTCGGCGGCGGGCTGTGGCGATGGCGGGGCAAGGAGAGAACGCCGCCGTTCAGCCCACCCAGCACGGCCACGATGGCCAACAACAATTGCGCCAGGTTGAACAGCAAGGCGCCCACCGCCATGGGCACAGCCGCTCCCAGGCTGGAAAGAAAGGCGTACTTGACCGGCTCGTCGTCGGCCATCTTGCCCACCAGATAACCCGCCAGCCCGCAGGCCAAGAAGATGACCAACAACAAGATGGGCCCCCCGATCTGCCGATAGGTCTCGGCCGTCGCCTCGTGGTTCGCCACATAGGCGTTCAGGAGCCCCACGGTCAACACGATGGTCAGGTTGAGGGCGATGCCGCCCAGCAGGATCCACCAGTTGATCTTTTCCAGGTTGAACAGGTTCTTGAACATGGAAGACACCCTTTCTACCGGCGGCGCAACGCCGGCGGTCTAGGCCTCGGAGGAGCGGAGAGGGGCGAGCTCCTGGCGCGGCTCGCGCACCGTCCAACGCATGGTCGCCCATCCCAAGGCCGAGAGGGCCAAGGCGATGCCAAAGAGCGCCTGATACCCCACCGTATCCGCGAGACGCCCGCCCAACATCGGGGCCACCAAAATGGGGATGGCGAGCACGGTATTGGCCAGGGCGGTGAAGGTGGGCAAATCCTCGGGGCTGCTAAAATCCATGACCATGGTCATCCCAGCCACCATCAAACCGGCGTTGGCGGCGCTCATCAGGGCGAAAACGCCGTAAAACCAGGCGGGATCGCGGCTCAAGAGGGCCAAGATCAGGGCTCCGGCAGCGCCCGCGCTGCCCAGCTCGGTGAGCCACTTCCTGCCGCGGCGATCGGCCAACCAACCCAAGATCGGCGTGCAGAGGGTCTGGCTGACCAAAGCGGCGATGGTCAAATTGGCGGCAAAGGCATCGCTGATCTGAAAGGCGCGCCGGGCATAGATCACATAAAAGCCCCCGGCCATGCCGCCCAGGATGATGAGGGTGCGGCTGAGGAGGTAACGAGCAAAATTGGGGTTTTCCCGCAGGATACGGGGCAAGCGCTGCCAATAGGCCCGCGCCGTCAGCTCCGCCTTGCCGGGCTCACGGGGCGGCTCGCGATTCAACGATAGGCACACCCACGAACACACCTGAAAGATGAAACAGAGCAGAAAGGAAAAGCCAAAGGAAATGGGATAAGGATAGGTGGCCAGGATGTGGCGCGAGAGGGCCGCACCGGCGATGCCCAGCAACCCTCCCAGGGCGCTGCTCAGCCCAAAGAGCAGGCCCCGGCGATGCACAGGGATCACCTTGGCCAACATCGCGTTCCAGGGCGGCCCGGCCAGGCCGCCGCTAAAGGTGGCCAGGCCCAGGCAAAGCACCAGGGTCCCATAAGAGAACCAAGCCGGCGCATGGGGCCAAAGCAAGATGAGCAGGGCCAGAAACAGATAGGGCACCCGCTCCATCACGCTGATCTTTTGCACCAAGGGCTTTTTGCGGGGCAAGCGTTCCGCGTAACGGGCCATCAACAATTGCGGCAGAAAAAAGCCCACATTTTGGATGGCCGGGATCACGCCGATCAAAGTGGCCGAGCTGGTGAGGTGGCTGGTGTAAAGGGAGAGGACGGTGGAACCAAAGATGAAACTGATGGCCAAGTTGTAGAAGGTGAGATCGAGGACGTTGACGACAAAGTTCCACGACGCGTGTTTGCGGATGTAGGCCTCGTAATCCAAGGCGGTCATGGCGTCCTTCTCATGGAGAGGCAAAGATAAACAAACTCCGCTGAGGAAGCCCCCAGCGGAGTCAAGGTCTCACCGAGCAAAAAGGCTAGAGTTTGACCACATCGGTCGCCTGAGGGCCCTTCTCAGACTGTTCGATGGAGAATTCGACACGCTGTCCTTGCTCCAGCGTGCGATAGCCTTCCGCCTTGATGGCGGTAAAGTGTACGAATACATCCGGCCCTTCGTCCGGCTGGATGAACCCGTACCCTTTGGTGTTGTTGAACCACTTGACCGTCCCAGTAACTCGCTCGCCCACGGTGTAACAAACCTCTCTTTGTGTGTGATACGTAGCCTACCCGGCATTGTTTCCGCCATCTCTGCGGGGCCCAGTCCCATGAGGACGACAGAACTGGCGGCTCCTCCCGGCGACTACAGGCGGGATATTACTACGATAAGGGCTTCCTGTCAAGAAGGCTACATCCGTCGGCGGCCGGCCAAGGCCTCTGCCAGGGTCACCCGGTCCACATATTCCAGATCCCCTCCGCGAGGCAACCCCAGCGCCAAACGGCTGACGGCGATGCCCAATGGCTCCACAAGGCGGGCGAGATAGATGGCCGTGGCATCGCCCTCCAAAGTGGGGTTGGTGGCCACGATCACCTCGCGCACAGTGCCCCCTTCCAAGCGCTTGAGCAACTCTTGAATGCGGAGCTCGTCAGGGCCGATCCGCTCCATGGGCGAGAGGTGGCCATGGAGCACGTGGTAGAGCCCCTTGTAGCGCCCGGTGTTCTCGATGGCCAGTACGTCCAGCGGCTCCTCCACCACGCAGATCGTCTCCCGCTCCCGCGCCGGATCGGCGCACAGGGCGCAGGGATCCTCCTCGCTGATGTTGCAGCATACCGAGCAGAACACCGTCTGCTGATGGAGTTCGACCAGGGCATTGGCCAAGGCCAACGCCTCCTCGCGGCCACTGCGCAAGAGATAGTACGCCAGGCGCGAGGCCGTTTTGGGCCCGATCCCCGGCAGACGGTTGAGGGCCTCGATGAGGCGACCGACAGCTTTGGGCGTGGCGGCCATCAGAACAACCCGGGCAGCTCAAGCCCCCCAGTCAAGGGGGCCAACCGCTCTTCGGCCAGTTTGCGCGATTTCTCCAGGGCATCGTTAAAGGCGGCCAGGATGAGATCTTCCAGCATGGCCACATCCTCTGGATCCACCACTTCGGGCTTGATCTTGACCGCCCGCACCGCCTGGTCGCCGGTCATTTCGATGGTCACGGCGCCGCCCCCGGCGCTGCCCATGACGGTGGCCTCGGCCAACGCCGCCTGGGCCTGAGCCATCTGGGCCTGCAATTGCTCCAGTTGCTGCATCTGTTGTGTCCGCGAAACGGGCACCCGTGGCCCTTTGAAGCGGCTCTTTCCTTTACTTCCCACGTTGCTCCTCCTGTTGCTCTCGACGCAGGCTCACCTTGGTCACCCGCCCACCGCGCCTCTTTAACTCTTGGACGGCGGGATGTTCCAAAAGCTTTTGCTGCCAATCCTCCCCAGGGCCCTCGGCCTGAAAAAGGTCGCGCGCGGGCGCCGGGGGCTTGCCCTCACCCTCAGGCGCTCGCCCCTCTGTGCGCACCTCGCACTGAATGTGACACGGCATCCCCAACACCTGGCCCAAGACGCGCTCGACCAGATCCCGATTCTTGTCCTCGGAGAGCCGATCGCGGTGAAATTTGAAATCGCAGGCCAGGATGATGGAATCCCCCTTTACGGCGACGGGCTCGGTGGAGTTGAGCAGGGCCTGCACCTGCGGGCTGTGCGACTTGATGCGCACCAGCACCTGCTGCCAATGGCCCTTGACCCAATCCAAAGTAAAGGGGGCAGATGGTCCCCCCTCTGCGGCGGGCCGCTCCTCTTCATCCGCGCGCGCCGGTTCCGGTGCCCCCATCTCTGGCGTGGCCGAGGCCTCCTCCGGCCAGGGAACCGCGGCCTCGACCGGGGACTGGGATGATGCGGCCTCCGTGGGCTGGGGAGCGATCTGGGTTGGCGCCGGGGCGACCGCTTCGGCCTTGGGCGGCACCACCTGTGGCTCGCGCCCCGCCGGAGCGGGTTGAGGGGCCGGCTCCTGGGCATCCCTCAGCGCCGCTTCCACCAGGGCCAGCTCCAGGGGCAGGGTAGGCCGCAGCGCCGTGCGTAGGCCGTTGCCCGCCTCGTTAAAGAGCTTGATGGCCCGCACCAACCGCTCCACGGGCACCGCTTGGCGCTGGGCAAGCTGGCGCAGCTCGGCCAAGAACTCGGCGCTCAGGCCGGTGACCTCGGCCGGGCCGCCCACCAAGGTCAACAACAGCGCCCGGAGGTGATCCAAAATCTCGGCCAAAAACTGGCGCGGCTCGGCGCCGCCATCCATGGCCTGGTTGATCACCCGCAGACCTGTGGGCACGTCGCCCGTCACCAGGCTGAGCACCAGGCGCTCGATCAGCTCCGTCGGCACCGACCCCAGGATCTTTTGCACCTGCTCCAAGGTGATCTCGCCCGCGCTGTAGGCGGCCATCTGCTCCAACAGGCTCTCGGCATCACGAAAACTGCCTCCCGCCCGCCGGGCGATGAACTCCAGGGCGTCGGGGGCGATGGCGATCCCCTCCGCCGCGCAGATGCGGCGCAGTTTCTCCAGC
Source organism: Anaerolineae bacterium (assembly GCA_034433995.1). Classification (GTDB taxonomy): domain Bacteria; phylum Chloroflexota; class Anaerolineae; order UBA1429; family UBA1429; genus DAOTZU01. The sequence continues at coordinate 9,147 of DAOTZU010000073.1, read as the reverse complement.
ACCACGGCCACGGAACCACGGCGAAAGTCGAAACGCTGGCAGCGAGAGAGCACCGTATCGGGCAGACGATGGGGCTCGGTGGTGCAGAGGATAAAAATCACATGGGGAGGCGGCTCCTCCAACGTCTTGAGCAGGGCGTTAAAGGCCTCGTTGGTGAGCATGTGCACTTCATCCACCACATAGACCTTGTAGCGTCCCTCGCTGGGGGAGAAAGCCACCTTATCCCGCAGATCCCGAATCTCGTCAATGCCGCGGTTGGAGGCGGCATCTATCTCGATGAGATCCAGCGAACGCCCCTCGGTGATGCTGCGGCAGATGGCGCAACGGTTGCAAGGGGGATGGTCCGTCTCGCCGATGCAGTTGACGGCCTTGGCCATGATCCGCGCCAGGGAGGTCTTGCCCGTCCCCCTCAGCCCCGTGAAGAGATAGGCATGGCCGATGCGCCCGGCCCGGATCTGGTTTTGCAGGGTGGTGGTGATGTGCTCTTGACCCAGGATGTCATCAAAAGTCTGTCCCCGCCATTTATTGTAGAGGGCCTGGGTGGTCATGGTCTCATCCGCATCCGCAAGATAAACGCCCTACACGATAGCTACACCGGCGCGTGCCCCTAGTGTAGCACGACCCCTTCCGGGCGGCAAGCCGAGTCTTCCGTCCCCCCTCACCCCCCTCACCCCTCCCTCTCCCCCCTGGGGAGAGGGACAAGGTCCGTCCACGAGCACCCTCTCGGTTACAATCCCCCTCTCCCCTTGGGGAGAGGAAGGGTGGAACCTTTGCCTGCATCCGTCGGGGCCCAAGACTCCCTCTCCCCCGTGGGGAGAGGGCAAGTCCATTTACGAGCACCCTCTCGGTTACAATCCCCCTCTCCCCCTGGGGAGAGGAACAGAGACCTTTGCCAGTGTTCGCCGAGGCGCAAGCCCCCTCTCCCCCGTGGGGAGAGGGACGGGGTGAGGGGAAAACCGGCAAGCCGTCAGGGCAAACCATCAGGGCAAGACCAAGGTGGGCAAAAGGCGCCGCAACGCCTCCACATCCACCTCCCCCTGGCGCAGGAGGCGGGGCGGCTGGCTGACCAGATCCACGATGGTGCTGGCCACCCCACCGGGGCAGGCGCCGCCATCCACCACCACCGCCACCCGGCCGCGCAGGTCGGCCAGGACCTCCTGGGCGGTGCGCGGTGAAGGCCGCCCCGAGAGGTTGGCGCTGGTGACGGCCAAAGCGCCTCCCATCTCGGCGATGAGGCGCAGGGCGTAAGGGTGGTTCGGCATGCGCACAGCCACAGTGTCTCCGCCGGCGCAGAGGATCTCTGGCAGCGAGGGTTGCCGGGGCACGATCACCGTCAAGCCACCGGGCCAAAAGCGTTCCACCAGGGGGCCAAAGAGCGGGGGCAGGTCACGGGCCACCTGAGCCACCTGCTCCGGTCCAGAGACCAAGAGCGGAATGGCCAGGTTGCGGGGCCGCAGCTTGGCCCAATAGATGCGCTCCAGGGCCCGCTCCTGCCAAAGGTCGCAGCCGACGCCATAGACCGTATCCGTGGGAAAGGCCACCAACTGGCCGGCGCGCAAGGCCTCCACAGCTTGGGAGAGCGCCTCAGGATCGGTGGCGAGATAAACCCGCGTGACAAGCTCAGGCTCCGTCCTTTCCATCGTCCCTTCCCTCCAAGCAAAACCGCTCGAGAGCCTCGGCGGCGCCGTCGTGCTCCACCGAGGGGGCTACATAATCGGCCACCTCCTTGGCCTCCGGAGAGGCGTTCCCCATGGCCACCCCAAGGCCGGCCCAGGCGATCATCTCGCGGTCGTTGCCCGAATCACCGATGGCCATCACCGCCTGGCGCGGAATGCCCAAACGTTCGGCCAGCCAGGCCAAGGCGCTCCCTTTACTCACCCCCGGCGCCAATCCCTCCAAGAAAAAACGATGGGAACGGACGATCTGTAGCCGCCCCTGGAAATCTCGTTCCAGCTCCGGCTGGAGGGCATCCAGCTCCGCCCCCTCACCGATGATGATGAACTTGACCGGCTCGGCCGGAAGCTCTTTGGGGAGATCCGTCACGAGATGATAGGGCAGGCCGAACCATTTGGCATAAAATGCGTCCGTATGGCGTTTGCGCTCCACATAGATGGCGTCATCGGCGTAAAAGGTCAACGAAAGGTCCCGTTGGCGGGCCCAAGCGTTCACCTCGCGCACCAGGGCCTGGGGAAAGGTCCGCCGGTAGAGAATAGTGCCGTGCAGCGGGTCGGCCACGATGGCTCCCTGATAGCAAATCAAGGGCGTGGTGAGGCCCAACTCTTGTGCCCAGGGCCGCAAGGCGGGATACCCCCGGCCGGAGGCCAGGGTGAGGCGGATGCCCCGCGCCGCCCGGGCCAAGGCCCGGCGCACCCGGGGCGAAAGGGAGAGATCCTCGCCCACCAGCGTGCCATCGAGATCCATGGCGACCAGTTGATAGGTTGGGGTCATGAGCACTCCTCAAGGGGCAGGGATGGCGATGCGCACCATCCGCTCCAGGCCGGCATAGTCGCGGCGCACGGTCACCTCGGCCTGGGGCCAATGGGCGCGGGCCAAGGCCGTCACCGCCTCACCTTGGCCTTGGTCCAGCTCTAACACAACCAGCCCCGGCCTGGCCAGGCGCGCCGGCGCCTGGTCCAACAGGCGGCGGATCAGCGCCAGGCCGTCCACGCCGCCATCCAAGGCCAGAGGCGGCTCATAGGCCGCCACGTCGGGCGGCAAAGCGGCCAGGCGGTCGTGGGCGATGTAGGGAAGATTGGCCGCGATCAGGTCAAAGGGGCCGGCCAAGGGCGCCAGCAGATCGCCGCAGAGCAGCAACACCCGCTCCTCCAGGCCATAGCGCCGCGCGTTGGCCGCCGCCACCCGCAAGGCCGCCAGGGAGAGATCCACCGCCCATACCCTGGCCTGGGGCAGGTGCCGCGCCAGGGCCAAAGCGATGGCGCCGCTACCGGTGCCCACATCCACGATGTTCAGCGGCCGCGCCAGGGGTTTGGCCCAGGCCAGCGCCTCCTCCACCAGGAGCTCCGTCTCGGGCCGGGGGATGAGCACCTCCGGCCCCACGGCCAGGTCGAGGTCGTAAAAGGCGCGCCGGCCCAAAAGATAAGCCACCGGCTCGTGGGCGGCCCGGCGCCGCACAAGCTCGGTGAAGCGCCGTGCTGCCGCCGGAGCCAACAGGTCCTCGGAACGCAGGTAGAGTTGGGTCCGCTCCCAACCCAAGACATGGGCCAAGAGGAGCTCCGCATCCAGGCGGGGCGAGGCGCTACCGCTCTGGGCCAAAAACCCCACCGCCCAGCGCAGCGCCTCCCGGAGCGAGGGCCCCGGAAGGCTCACCTCAGGGCGGGGATCGGCCGGCGCGGGTGCCATCTTCCCATCATGCCGCCTGCTTGGCCAGGCGTTCGGCCTGTTCGGCGGCCATCAGCTCATCAATGAAAGGATCGATATCGCCGGCCAGCACGTCCTCCAGGCGATAAATCGAGAGGCCGATGCGATGATCCGTCACCCGGTTCTGGGGAAAGTTATAAGTGCGGATCTTTTCGCTGCGCTCCGCTGAGCCCACCTGCTTGCGCCGCCATGCATCCAGCTCGGCGAATTGTTGCTGGTGGGCCAGCTCATACAACCGGGCGCGCAGGATGGACATGGCCCGGGCCTTGTTTTGGAGCTGCGAACGCTCATCTTGGCATTGGACCACGATCCCCGTGGGCAGGTGGGTGATGCGCACCGCCGAATCGGTGGTGTTCACGCTTTGGCCGCCATGCCCGCCGGAGCGATAGACATCGATGCGCAGATCGCGCTCGTTGAGCTCCACCTCCACCTCATCCACCTCTGGCAAGACGGCCACCGTGGCCGTGGAGGTGTGGATGCGCCCGCTGGCCTCGGTGACGGGCACCCGCTGCACCCTGTGCACGCCGCTCTCATACTTCAAGCGGGAGAAGGCCCCCTTGCCCTTTACGGCAAAGATGATCTCCTTATACCCGCCGATGCCGATCTGGTTGGCGCTCAAAACCTCGATCTTCCAACCCTTTTGCTGGGCATATTGGGCGTACATGCGGAACAGGTCAGCAGCAAAAAGGGCTGCCTCATCGCCGCCGGTGCCGGCGCGGATCTCCATGATCACGTTACGCTCATCCCGCGGGTCGCGCGGCAAGAGAAGCGTCTTCAGGCGCGCCTCCGCCTGGGCCAGGCGATCCTCCAGACGGGCGATCTCTTCGCGGAACATCTCTTGGAGCTGGGGATCGCTCTCCTCCTCCAAAAGGGCGCGGGCATCGGCCAGCTCCTTGGCCAGCCGCTCCTGCTCGCCATAGGCCTCCACCAGGTCGACCAAGGCCGCCTGCTCTTGGGCATACTCACGAATCTTGGCTGGATCCTGCGCCACCTCGGGCGAGGCCAACAATTGGCCCAGCTCCTCGTAGCGGCGCAAGATCGGCGCCATCACATCTTGCACACTCATACTTTCACCTCTGCACACAATTATAGGCGCACTCTTGCGCCTCTCCAAAGGAGGGCATAGCAAAGGCGGAGGAAGCCCCGCCTCCTCCGCCCCGCCCTGAAGAAAAACCCTAATGCGCGCCCACCAAGCGATCGTAAAGGGTTTGCAGGTCTTCTTCGGAATAGAAATGGATGATCAGCCGGCCCCCTTTGCGGCTGCGAAAGAGGTCCACCTTGGTGCCCAGGGCCTCGCGGAATTCGCGCTCCAGGGCCTCCGTCTCGGGAGAACGGGCCCGCTGGGGCGCGACGAGCTGGGCCGCGTGCTGCAGCCGGCGGGCCAACTCCTCCGTCTGGCGCACCGAGAGGTGCTTCTTGAGCACCATGCGCAGCGCCAGGAGCTGCTCCTCCTCGTCCTCCAGCATGAGCAGGGCGCGGGCGTGGCCTTCGCTGATCTGGCCCTCGGTGAGGGCGCGCTTGATCTCCTCAGGCAAGCGCAAGAGGCGCAAGGTGTTGGCCACGCTGGCCCGGCTGCGCCCCACGCGGTCGGCCACCTGCTCCTGGGTGAGGCCGAACTCGTCCATCAATTGTTGGTAGGCACCGGCCTCCTCCAGGGGGTTCAAGTCGGCCCGCTGGATATTTTCCACCAGGGCCAGCTCCAGCATCTCTTGGGGTGTCGCCTCTTTGACGATCACCTCCACATGCTGCAAACCGGCCAAGCGGGCGGCGCGCCAACGGCGCTCGCCGGTGATGAGCTGATAGCGCGGCGGCTGGGTGGGATCCTCGCTGGGCAATTGCTGGACGATGAGGGGCTGGATCAGCCCCATCTCCCGGATGGAGTTGGCCAATTCCTGCAAAGCTTCGGGATCAAAGACGCTGCGCGGCTGGCGCGGGTTGGGGACGATGGCATCAATGCTCACCCGGCGCAGGCCGGGCGCCGTCTCGCTTTGGGGGATCAAGGCGCCGAGGCCCTTGCCCAATCCTCTTCTCGTTTGGGGAGCCATGGCTCACCTCCAGCTCATCCCGTGATGGCGCCCGGCGGCGACCCCCTCAGGCCGGTTCCCCCGCGAGAAACTCTTGGCAGAGGGCAGCATAGGCTTGGCCCCCCGGCGAATCCGGGGCGTAGCTCAAGATCGGCTCGCCGTAGCTGGGGGCCTCGCTCAATTTGACACTCCGGGGGATGATGGCCCGAAAGACGGTGTGGGGAAAGTGCTGGCGCACCTCCTCCACCACCTGGCGGCCCAGGTTGGTGCGCGAATCGTACATGGTCATCACCAGGCCGCGGACGACCAGATCGGGGTTCAAACTTTGGCGCACCAAGTCGATGGTATGCAACAGTTGGGCCAAGCCCTCCAAGGGCAGGTATTCACATTGGATGGGGATGAGCACGCCATCGGCGGCCGCCAAGGCGTTCACCGTGAGCAAGCCCAGGCTGGGCGGCGTATCCACCAGGATAAAGTCATAGCGCGGGCGCAAATCCTCCAAGGCGTGACGCAGCCGCAGTTCGCGGCCGGCCATCTCCACCAGCTCCACTTCGGCCCCAGAGAGGAGCGGCGCGGAGGGCAAAAGGTCCAGGCCGGGGCAATGGGTCAAGAGGATCAAGCTGGAGGGCGGCTCGCCGGCGATAAGGACATCATAAAGGGAGCGGGTGAGGGCGTTTTTATCCACGCCCAGGCTGCTGGTGGCGTTGGCCTGGGGGTCCACATCCACCAAAAGGACCCGCCGGCCCGCCTGGGCCAGATAGGCGCCCAGGTTCACCGCCGTGGTGGTTTTGCCCACGCCGCCCTTTTGGTTGGCCAGCACGTACACTCTGCCCATTGCTCTTTCCTCAGGCGCGGAGCACGCCGTAGCGCAGGCGCTCTTCCACTTGCGCCCGCCAAGGGATGGTGCTGGGGCCAGGCCCTTCCACCACAAAGGAGGCGGCACAATTGGCAAAGCGGGCCGCCTCCACGGGATCGCCGCTTTCCACCAGCCGGATGAAAAAGGCGGCGGCAAAGACATCGCCCGCGCCGGTGGGATCCACTTCCTGCACCAGGTAAGCGGGCAACCGCCTCTCCTGCCCTTGATGATAGACGATGGCCCCATCGCGGCCCACGGTGAGCACCAAAAGCCGTGCCCAGCGGCGATAATCCGCCAACAAAGCGCGGTCGCCGCCCAGGTCCTCCAGGCTCAACACCACGGCATCGGCCGCGGCCAGGGCGGCGGGGGCTGCCTCCCAGGGGGCCACCGAGACGCGGCCCGCATCATCCCAGCGCCGGAGCCAACCTTGCGGGGTCAGCCCAAGGAACGCTCCGGGGAAGGCGCCCAAAAAGTCTATGCTCACCTCTTGGGCCACAGGCCCCAAATGCACGATCTCCGCCTCCCGCCAGGAGGTGGGTAGATCGGCCGGGGTCAACGGCGCAGCCTGGGCCCGCAGATATTGGCGCCTTTGGCCATCTTGGTAGATATTTTCAAAGGTTGTGGTGGCCTCCGCCGGGCGGCAATATACATCCGCAGCGAGCACAGGGGGCTGGGAAAAGGCCCCGCTGGTCAACACCCTCACCCGCGCCCCCAAGCGCGCGGCCGCCAGAGCAGCATAGGTGGCCGTCCCGCCGGCCCGCAGAGAGCCATCGGGCAAGACATCTTGGGTGATATGCCCGATGAGCAGATAGGTCCCATCCACCTTCAGCGCACCGCTTGGCGGAATGCCTTGGGGATCACCTGCACCTTGCGCTCCTCGCCCTCGCCGATGCTCTCGGTATAAACATCGGGGTCGTCGCGCAAAGCGAGGTGGACGATCCGCCGCTCGTGGGCGGGCATCGGCTCCAGGGCCACGATCTGGCGGCTCTGGCGCACCTGGTCGGCGATGCGCTTGGCCAAAGCTTGCAGCGCGCGCACCCGGCGGGCCTTGTAGCCCTCCACATCGACCACCACGTTGGGCCAACAATGCAATTTGCGGCTGATAATCAAACGCACGATGAATTGCAGGTCGCGCAAGGTCTCGCCCCGGCGGCCGATGAGCACGCCCAGGTCATCGCCGACGATGTTCAGCACCAGGGGCGAGACCTCGTTGCTCACCGGGTCCACCTGCCCGCCCCGATCCACCACTTCGACGGCGGCGATGATATCCATCTTGTCCAACAGGGTGGCCACCACCTCGCGGGCCACCTTTTCCAGCTCGGGCGGGTTGCCCTTGGCCTTGGCCTGCGGAGACTCAAACTCGGGCTCCTCTTCTTCCAAGAGCTCCGCGGCCAGGAGCTTGGCCTCCGGGACCGCTTCCTCCGCCTCGGCAGGGGCGACCGGCGCGGCCTGGGCCCGGCGCCACACCCGGATGACGACCTCACCGGTGCGCACCAACCCTAGGATGCTGCGGCTGCGCTCCTGGATCACCTCATACTCTAGCTCCTCCACAGGCACCTGTAGATCCTCAGCGGCCCGTTTGAGGGCATCTGCCACGGTCTTGGCGCTATATTCAGCGCTTGGCCTTTCTTCTTTGCTTCTTTCTGCCATAGGACACCTTTTCCTTGCTCGTTTCGGCGACGGGGGCCGGCGTCGAGGCCGGGATAACGCTGGGTTTTTCGACACGCTCGATGACCCACTGCATGATGATCCCCACCACGTTCGAGATGACGAAATAGATGGCCAACCCCGCCGGGAACTGGGTGGTGAAATAGCCAAACATGAGGGGCATCATGACTTGCATCGTCTGGTTCATCGAGGCCTGTTGCGGGTCGCTGCTGGCCGGGGTCATCATCTTTTGCTGCAGCCACATGGTGCCGCCCACCAACACCGGCAACACAAAAGGCGAAGGATCGGGACGGGCCAAATTCAGCCAGAGGAAGTGGCTCTGCAAGGGCACGATCCTGGCAATGGCGGCAAAGCCGGCATAGATCTCTTTGCCCAGGCTCAGCATCTCCAAAGGAGTATCGGCCAGGATGCTGTTGATGGATTGATACAGGCCGATCCAGATGGGGAATTGCACCAGCGAGGGCAAGCAGCCCCCCAGGGGGCTGACCCCGGCCTCTTTGTAAAGCTTTTGCTGCTCTTGCACCAGGCGTTGCTTATCGCCGCCATATCTTTTTTGCAGCTCGGCCATGCGAGGCTGAAGGGCCGCCATGTTCTTGGCGGCGCGGCTCTGCTTGATCTGCAGAGGCATGGTGATCAAGCGGAGCAGGATGGTGAACACGGTGATGGCGATGATAAAACTCTGGCCCAAATACGCATAAAGGAAGAGCAGGGCATTGAGCATGGGGCGGATCAGCCCCTCGCGCCAGATAGTCCCCCAGCCGATCTGCGCCCCCCCGATGAGCACCAAGGCAATGATGCCCCAGGTCAAAAGGGTTTTGCGCATCACTTTGGGATCAATTCTAGGTCTTGCTACATTTTGCTGCACGCGACATTAACCTCCTGGGATGCCTACTATTTCTTGGGTGGGTAAACCCACAACTGGGGGTTGCCCTTGGCGCTCAAATCGAGGGCATAGACATGGCCCAGGGTCGTGCCCACATAGAGGAGATCAGCGTTCAGGGCCGGCAGGGCAAGCATCTTGTCTTTGTCTGTGGTGCTAAAGACGGTTTCGTGCGCCCCTGTTTGGGTGTCCAGGCGATACACCGTGCCGCCCTCGGTGACCACGATGAGTTTATCCTGCCACAGGACCGGGCCGGCGCGCACGGCGCTGCCCAAGGCCACCGCCTCCCATTGCGGCGCGCCATCCGCGGCCTTGAAGGCGTGGACCTTGCCATCCAGCGT
>DAOTZU010000072.1:0-8654 GCA_034433995.1 Anaerolineae bacterium | reverse complement strand
GTCCCCTCTTCTTGCCCTAGCAAAGCGAGGCGGTCACCCTCGGCGCGGCCCTGCTGGCCGGGCTGGGGGCGGGGGTTTACGCCGGACCTGAGGAGTTGCCCCACCTGCTGCGGCGCGGCCATGTCACCTGCGTCGTGCCACAGAGGGAATCTCGCCAACGTTACGACCGGCGCTATCGCCTGCTCATGGACCGGGTCCGCCCCCTGGCGGCGCAGCTGAGCCATTTGGGCCCCCTTCTGGACCGGGACGATGCCCAGCCCGATGACGCCTCCGCATAAAGAGGTGTGATGTTTTTGACACAACCGCTGGGCTCGTCTATAATGGCTTGGTAATCTGGGTGCCGGACGGCCGAGGTGTAGCCATGCTTTACAATGTAGCGCAGTTATTCAAAGAGGGGATCGGCGCATCTCGGCAACGCGAGCTTACCGGCGAACTTGTCCAGATTGATGAGAACAACCCCGGCCCCATCGCCGTTGCGGGTACCGTCCTGTTGGTGCGCACCCCGCGCGGCATCCTCGCCACCGGCCAAGTCCATTTGCGGCTGGTGCAGACGTGTCGCCGCTGCTTGGAGACCACGGAGGCCGAGGTCGAGATCGCGTTCGAAGAAGAGTTTGTCCCCTCCATCGATTTTGAGACGGGAGCCAAGTTACCGGTCAACGAAGACGAGCCAGAATTGATCATTGACGAACATCATATCTTGGATCTCACTGAGGTGCTGCGCCAATACGCCGTGATGAGCGCCAGCGATGCGGTGTTGTGCCGGCCGGATTGTCGCGGGCTTTGTCCGCAGTGCGGCCAAAACCTGAACCTGGGGCCTTGCGCATGCGCGACCACCCACGTTGATCCGCGCCTGGCCTCGCTGGCCCAGCTCCTCGGCACCATGGATGATTAACGCAATTCCGCGGAAAGGAACGACACGAGATGACCCCTCAACCCAAAAGGAAACATTCCAAAGGGCGCACCCACCGTCGGCGGGCCCACGATGCCCTCACCCGCATCCAACTGGTGGAGTGCCCCTCGTGCCATGCCGTGCGGGCCCAGCATCACGTCTGCCCGAGCTGTGGCAATTACCGAGGGAAGGCCGTGCTAGAGGTCAAGGAAAAAGATTAGCAAGAGGGCACAGGCCGCCCTCGACCCTAACCCCAGCGGTTCCCCGGCCCCTAGGCCCAAGCGAGGAGGCAGAGATCATGGAAGGCAGGTTGGGAACGGTGCGCATCTCTCCCCAGGTGCTCGCCACCATTGCCCGGTTGACGGCGCTATCCGAGCCAGGCGTTGTACGCATGTACCATGATCTGCCCGGCGGCGTGAACCGCCTGCTCAAAGGGCGGGGGCTGGGAGAAGGGGTGCACATCGAGGTGGTGGACGATGCGGTCACGGTGGATCTCTATATCGTCGTGGCCCAGGATGTGCCCATTTACGAGCTGGGACGGCAGCTTCAGGCGCGGGTGGCCCGCGCCATCAAAGATATGGTGGGGATGCCCGTCTTGGCGGTGAACGTGCATGTGGAGGATGTGGAGCGCGCCCCTGCCGGCGCCTAACAGTGGGGTTGGAGTTCGCCCTTGAAGGTCAGACGAAGGGCCAGGATCACGGCCCTCCAGGTTCTTTTCGAAGTGGATACGGCGCGCCATGCGCCCGAATTCGCCCTAAACCAGCGCTTGGAGGAGGAACCTCTGCCCGAAGCGGGGGCCGAGTTCAGCCGGACGCTCCTGCAGGGCACGTTGGCGCACCAGAGTGCGCTGGATGGGATCATCCAGCGCATCGCCCCCGAATGGCCCATCGAGCAGATGGCCCCGGTGGATCGCAACATCTTGCGCCTCGCCGCCTACGAGATCCTCTTTGAGGAGGACACTCCGCCCAAGGTGGCCATCAACGAGGCCGTGGAGCTGGCCAAGATCTTTGGCAGCGATAGCTCCAGCCGTTTCGTGAACGGCGTCTTGGGCACCTTGCTCAACCAGAGGGCCGCCATCCTTGCCGCCCTGAACGCTGCCGCGCCCGCCCGGCCTTCCTCCCAGGAGGAGATGACGGCGCTTTCCGCTCCCGATGCTCAGCAATCTGGAGGAGAACCTCGGCGATGAATATTTTCGGCATTGGCACAAGCGAGCTGCTCTTGATCTTGGTCATCGCCATCGTCGTCGTGGGGCCGGAGCGCGTGGTCGAGTTCTCCCGGCAGTTGGGGCGTTGGTTGGCCAAGTTTCGGGCCATGAGCGATAGCGTCACCAAGGAATTCAAGGAAGCCATCGATATTGACGAGATCAAAAAAGAGCTGGAGGGAGCAGCCAGCGCCTTGACGGAGGACGAGACGCCCACGGAGGGTAAGGATGGCGCCGCAGCCCAGCCCGCCGCCGACAGCGAGGCCGCCCCGCCCGCGCCGGAGGCCGAGCCGGCCGCCTTGCCGGCTCCGGAGGCGGTATCGGCCGCGGCGGAGGAACCTCCCGCTGAGCCCGCGCCTGCCGACGAGCTGGCCTACGAGGCGGCGCTCTTGCAGGCGCAATTGGCCGCCGCGTTCACCGATGGAGAGATTGAGGTGGTGCCGGTGCCCCCTGTGGAGGCAATCGAGGAGGGCCTGCCCAGGCCCACGGAGGCCGGTGAGGAGCCCGTGTCCGTAGCGACTGTGGAGCTTGTAGGGGAAGAAACAGATGTCGCGCCCATTGCCATCGAAGAAGTTTTGGTTGTGGCGGACCACGCCGAGGCCGCGTCCACCCAAACCGAAGGCCAGCCCCATGACTCATGACGTCGAGCTGACCATCTTTGAACACCTGGCGGAGCTGCGCACGCGGCTCCTCAGGGCGACCATCGCCCTGGTGGTGGCCACGGTCCTGAGCACGATCTTTGCCCAACAAGTCTTGCAGGTGCTGATCAGCCCCTTGGGTGAGCGGGTGCCTCAGACCATCAGCCCCACAGAGAGCTTTATCGTCTATTTCAAGGTGGCCCTCATCTGCGGGGTAACCTTGGCCATGCCCATGATCGTCTACCAGGTGGTGCGCTTTATGCTGCCCGGCCTCCTGCCCCAGGAGAGGAAATATCTGTATTTCCTGCTGCCCGGCGTCTTTATCTGCTTTGGCGGCGGGGTGGCCTTTGCCGCGCTCATCATGTTGCCGGCGGCGATCCGCTTCATGCAAGGCTTCTTGCAGACCATCGTGGATAACCGCTGGACCTTGGATAACTATATCTCCTTCGTCACCCGGGTGCTCTTTTGGATGGGGATCGTCTTCCAGACGCCCCTGTTGATGTTCTTCCTGGCCAAGCTCGGCCTGATCACGCCGCAAAAATTGGTCAAGTTCCGCAAATATGCCGTGCTGCTCATCTCCATCATCGCGGCCGTTGTGACCCCCACGCCGGATCCGGTCAACATGATGATCGTGATGTTGCCGCTTTATCTGCTTTACGAGGTAGGCATCGTTCTGACGCGTCTCGCCGTGGTGGGCAAAAAGAATGCTGCCAAGGCAGATCACACTTCAGCATAATTCGGGTTTTCATTTTTCCTCCATACTTGGCTGGAGGGGAGCTTTGGCTACCCCTTCAGCCTTTTTTTATGGCGTGGCGGCCGGAGCCGGCTGCTTTATCCCCTGAAGAGGTGGTGCAGGGCAATGACGCGAACCAAGGTGCTCATCATGGGGGCCGCCGGGCGCGATTTCCATAACCACAACGTCTTTTTCCGCCAGCGCCCGGATTATGACGTGGTGGCCTTTACCGCCGCCCAAATCCCCAACATCGAGGGGCGCCTCTATCCGCCCGAACTGGCCGGCCCCCTTTATCCCCAGGGGATCCCCATCTATCCCGAAGACGAGCTGGAGCGCCTGGTGCGGGAGCAGGGCGTGGAACAGGTGATCTTGGCCTATAGCGATATCTCCCACGAATACGTGATGCACCTCGCCTCCCGGGTCCTGGCCTGTGGGGCCGATTTTCGCCTGATGGGCCCCAAGGCGACCATGCTCCAAGCCCGTGTGCCGGTCATCGCCGTCTGCGCCGTGCGCACGGGCAGCGGCAAGAGCCAGACCACCCGCCGGGTGATGGACCTCTTGCGCCAAGGGGGCAAGCGGGTCGTGGTGGTGCGCCATCCCATGCCCTATGGCGACCTGCGCCGGCAGGTCTGCCAGCGCTTCGGCAGCTATGCCGACCTGCAGCGCCATGACTGCACCATCGAAGAGCGCGAAGAGTACGAGCCTCTCTTGGAGCGGGGCGCCATCGTCTACGCCGGTGTGGATTATGGTGAGATCCTGCGCCAGGCCGAAGCCGAGGCCGAGATCATCCTGTGGGATGGGGGCAACAACGATTTCCCCTTTTACCGGCCCGATCTGCACCTTGTGGTGGCCGATCCCCATCGCGCCGGCCATGAATTGGCCTATCACCCTGGCGAGACGAACCTGCGCCTGGCCGACGTGGTGATCATCAACAAGGTGGATACCGCCGATCTGCAGGCCATCGCCACGGTGCGCGAGCACGTGTACCGCTGCAACCCTCGGGCGACCCTCATCGAGGCGGCCTCGCCCATCTTTGTGCCCGAGCCGCAGGCCATCCGCGGACGGCGGGTGTTGGTCATCGAGGATGGCCCCACCCTCACCCACGGCGAGATGGCCTACGGCGCGGGGGTGATGGCCGCCAAACGCTACGGCGCCGCCGAGCTGGTGGATCCCCGCCCCTATGCCGTCGGCTCCCTCATCGCCACGTACCAACGCTATCCGCAGATCGGCCCGGTGCTGCCGGCCATGGGCTATAGCCCGGCCCAGGTGCGCGAATTGGAGGCGACCATCAACGCCATCCCGTGCGATGTGGTGCTCATCGCCACACCCACGGACCTGCGCCGCCTGATCCAGATCGAGCGCCCCGCCCAAAGGGTGCAGTATGAGCTGCAAGAGATCGGCCGGCCCACCCTGGCCGATGTCCTGGCGCCCTGGCTGCAGGCGGGGAGCGAGGGAGGGGCCGGATGAGCCGGGCATCCACCTTTGATGATGTGTGCAATGCCCTGGCCGTGGTGAACGCCTTTGCTGCCGGGCTGCGCGGCAGGCTCGAAATCCCCGAGATCCTCCTTTGGGCGGCCCAACGCATCGCCGAGTATTTCGCCGTCGAGGCATGTGCCATCGCGCTCCTGAATGGGGGAAGCCAGGGCACGCATGTTGTCTCCCATCCTCCCCAGGCATCCGAGCCTGCGCCGGATCCCACGGAATGGGCGCCCCCCTTTGCCGCGCCCCGCTTTCCGCTGGTCCTTCACGGGCGCGTGATCGGCGTCTTGCGGGTGGGCTCCCGGCACAAGCCCCCCCATCTTGCCCCCGCCGAGGTCGCCTTGGCCCAAACCCTGGCCAACCAACTGGCCCTCGCCTTGGAGCGCAACCGGCTCCTGGCCGAGAGCCGCGACGAAGGGGCGTTGTACCAGGCCCTCTTTGAGGGGGTGGACGAGGGGATCTTGGTGATGGACGAGCAAGGGCGCTATCGCGCGGCCAACGCGGCCGCCTGCGCCCTGTTGGGCTATTCCCGGCAAGAGCTGCTCCAAACGCGCGCCCGCGACCTTGTGGCCGATTCCTCCGCTCCCTTGCTCCGCTATTACCGGGAGCTTTTGTCCGCCGGCGGCTTTCGCGCCGAGTTCGACCTGCGCCATCGCGATGGCAGCATCGTGCCGGTGGAGCTGATCACCAGCGCCGTCACGGTCAACGGGGAGAGGTTGTTCGTGGGCATCCATCGCGATCTGAGCACCCTACGCCAGACGGAGGCCCAGCTGCGCCAACGGGTGGCCCAGTTGGAAGCCCTGTACCTCACCACCGTGGAGCTGACGGCGCAACTCACCACGGACGAGGTGCTCCAAGCCATCGTGGCCCGCGCCGCCAAGCTGCTCAACGGCACGATGGCGACGCTGTACTTTTATGAGCCGCGGGAGGACGTCCTCAGCCTGAAGGTGGGCTACAACGTGGGGCCAGAGCGCCTGGGCTTCAAGCTGCGCCCCGGCGAGGGGGCGGTGGGCCAGGCCTGGCTGCGGGACGAGACGCTGAACATCCCCAACTATGCCCTCTTTCCTCACCGCCATCCCGCCTTTGCCGCCAGCAACGCGGCCGTGTTGGTGACGCCCCTGCGCGACCGCCAAGGGGTGATCGAGGTGACCGATGCCGCCATCGGGCGGGTCTTTTCCGCCCAGGATATCTCTCTCCTAAAGCTTTTCGCCCATTACGCCACCATCGCCATCACCCAGGCCCGGCTCTTTGAGGAGGCGCAACAGACGGCGGCGGCCCTGCAACGGGCCAACGAAGAACTGCGCGCCCTGGATCGCTTGAAAGACGATTTTTTGGCCATGGTGACCCACGAGTTGCGCCAACCTCTGGCGAATGCCCGCCTGGGCATCGAGCATCTCCTTTCCCAGCGGGCGGGCGAGCTTGGGGCTCCGCAGCGCGGCGTCCTCTCCATGGTCCTCAAGAGCATCGAGGAGCAGAGCACCCTGGTGGATAACCTGCTCACCCTGCTGCGCCTCCAGCAGCCTGGGCAGACCTTCCCCGTGCCGCTGGATCTCGGCCGGGTGATCCAAGATGCCCTCATCAGCGCTGAGGGGCTGCTCCAGGAGAAAGGGCTGACCTTATTCACCGCTTTCCCCAGCCAGGCGGTGCCTTTCCACGGGGATCCGCTGCACCTGGAGAAGCTGGTGACCAACCTGTTGAGCAACGCCATCAAATTCACCCCGCCGGGCGGCGAGATCCGCGTCACCTTGGAGGTGCAAGATGGCCAGGCTGTGCTCAGCGTCCAAGATTCGGGCGTGGGTATCCCGGCGGAATATCAACAGCAGATCTTTGAGCGGTTTACCCAAGGGGATGGCGGGTACACGCGGAATTATCCCGGCCTGGGTTTGGGGCTGGCCTTGGTGAAAGAGATTGTGGAAGAATACCGGGGCAAGATCGAGGTGGTGAGCGCTCAAGACCAAGGCAGCGTCTTTCGCGTGCGCCTGCCGCTGGCCCCGCCCTCAGACTCCGTCCACCTTGAGCACCTCCCGTAGCACGTTGGTGGCATAGGCGCCCGCCGGCAGCGTAAAGCGCAAGACGAGGCCCTGGTCATAGTCCGCGTCCACCTCGGTGAGGGGCACCCGCAAAGGGCGGCGCCCGCCCTCCAGGCGCAGACCGGGCACGCGCCAATCCTCCAGGCTCAGGCCCTCCGCAGCCAAGAGTTCCCGTTCCCGCTCCCCCGGCGCGCCTTGGGCCAGCCGAACCTTGGGCCCATAGAGCGGCCCCGACGGGCTGATCTCCAAGGCATCGGCGCGAGGTTGCTCGGCAGCGACATCCTCCACCAGGAAAAAGGCGCCGTTGGCGTGTTTGATGGCCAGATCCCCCGGCTCCAGCCGGTCCAAAGATGGCAGGCGCAGGGCAAGCAAGCGGTTAAAGAGGTAGGATTGGTAGGCGGCCGCATACAGCCGGCGCAGGGCCGGGGAGATGCCGCGATAGGCGGCCTTGAGGTCGGCCCTTTTGGCCAAGGCGGCGAGGAGGTTCGCCTCATCGCCGGAGCGGTAGGGCCAGGCCTCCCAAGCGCCCCGCCAATCTCCCGCATCGAAAAGCCGCCGCGCCCGCTGCACCTCCTCCGGCTCATCGGGCAAGGGGAGGCCCAGCAAAAAGTGAAAGAACCCTTCCAGATCGCAGCGCACCAGGGCGCGGCCCAAAAGATGCCCGCAGCGGCGCACCCCAAACCGCTGATAGCCGAACCCGTTGGGCACGCCCCGGCGCGCCAGCACCTCCAAGATGCGGCGGGCGCGGAGCAAGGCGTGGGGACCCGGCTCGCGGATGCGGATGATGAAACGGTTCCCCTTGAGATGGCCGATCTTCAAGCGGTTGCGGTGCCGTTCTGCCCACAGGACGCGCACCCGTGGCAGTTCCACGGCGCGGACGATGGCGGGATCCACGCCCTCCACCGAGAGCACCTGCCGGGTGATGGCGTGCGCATCCTTCAGGCCGGCGCTGGCGATGAGGCGGGGCGGCACCTTCAGGGCCCGGGCCAATTGTTGGATGGCCTGCAGCGTGGTCAGCTCACGCTTTTCGATGGCGAACAGGGTGTGTTGCCCCTCGCCGGTGGGGCCGTAGAGGGGGATCTCTTCGACGATGAAATCTTCGGGGACGGCGCGGATCACGCCGCCGGTGCCGGGAAGGTCCGCCGTGAGATAGCCCGGCAAGAGATCGTGCGCCAGGGGCGGGGTCATCATGGTTTCTCCAGATCTCGCCTAGTGCGGTTATGGCACACTATAGCACCGTCCTCTGGCCACACAAAAAGGGGTTGCCGGCCCTGCGGTCGGCAACCCCGGCAAACTCGCCCAACCTGCGCGCCCGCCGGAGCGGTCAATCCAGATAAGGCAACACCTCTTGGGCGTGCCCCTCGGGGTTCACCTTGGGGAAGGCCTTGATGATCTTGCCATCCTCGCCGATGACAAAGGTGGAGCGGATGATCCCCTCGTAGGTTTTGCCGTACATCTTTTTCTCGCCCCAGGCGCCATAGAGCGAGGCCACCCGATGATCGGGATCGCTTAGCAAGTAGAAGGGCAGCCCGTATTTGGCGCGGAACTTTTTGTGCGAGGCGGTATCATCCGGGCTCACGCCGATCACCACCGCGCCCTTCATGGTGAACAGGCTATAGTCATCGCGGAAGCTGCAGGCTTCCTTGGTGCAACCCGGGGTATCATCCTTGGGATAAAAGTAGAG
>DAOTZU010000071.1:0-8777 GCA_034433995.1 Anaerolineae bacterium | reverse complement strand
TACAGATGAACCCGCGCGAGCGGCCGGTGTAATAGGTGTGGCGCACATCGAACGGACGATAGAGGATCGGCACGATCTTCTCGCGGGCAGGGCCCGAATCGAGCAAGTCTTTCTGGGCAAAGGTCACTTTCCAGTCCCGCGCATCCGGCCCTAACCGATAGCCCTGCCGCGCCAGTTCGGGGTCCATCCGGGAAAAGACGGTCACCGTCCGCCAGGCTTCGTCGGGCGTCCAGTGGATGGTGAGGTTGTCGCGCGCGGTGACGATGCCCACACTGCTGATCAGAAAAAGGTCGGTGATGGGAAGAAAACCCTGGTAGAGGCCGGCCAGGGCCGCATCCTGCGGCGCAAAGAGGTAAAACGGCGACTTGGGCTGCAGGTCTTGCCAATCTGTATCGCCGATATCGTGCCCCTCCAGCCAGGCGTACTTGGCTTCGCGCGCGCCCCACAGCTCGGCATGGCGCGCGCGGGCCTGGCCCCCGGGGCCCACGCCGCCGCGTTTGAGGAAAAAGGCGATGGCCACCCCCTGGCGGATGTCGAACACGTTCTCGTCGGGCGAGCCGTCGGGGCAGCGCTCGCGCTTCAGGGCGTTGCCGTGCAGGTCGAGCACATAGATGTCATCGAAGGTGCGCAGCAGGCTCTGGCGCATGCCGCGGAAGGTGGGGTTATCCAGGTAGCCGTGGTTGGTGATCATCCCCACCACGCCCCGGCCGGCCTGCTCGATCTTCCACTGGGCGAAGCGCAAGAACTTGACATAGTCGTCCTGGAGCCATTTGGGGTTCTTTTCGCCGAGCGGCTTGCCGTCCACCTGCTTGTAATCCTCGATCTGGCGCAGGATCCACTCGCCGCGATTGACCGAGTGGCCGGAATACGGCGGATTGCCGAGGATCACCAGGATGGGCGTCTGCTTTTTCACCTGGCCGGCCAGGTGCGATTCCTCGGCGAGGGACGCCAGGCCGGGCAGGCGGCTCTGGGCCAGCTCCTCCATCTCCAGGGTGTTGGTCAGGTAAAAGCGGACGCGCTCGTCATCGGCCAGGCGGTGGCCCAGCTCCTCCAGGAAAAAGCCCATCTTCAGGTGGCCCACGGCGTAGGGGGCCATCATCAGCTCAAAGGCGTAAAAGTTGCCCAGGATGTGGCGCCGGATGAACTCCTCCCGGGCGCCGGCGCCGTATTTGCCCTGGAACTCGGCCACGGCCTCCCGGGCGGCGCGGGCGATGAAGGTCATGGTGCCGGCGGCGGGGTCGAGCAGCGTCACCCCCTCGGCGGCCAGGCCGTCGGCCTTACCGAACTCGCTCTTGAGCAGCTTGTGCAGGGAGCGCACGATGTACGAGACCACCGGCTCCGGCGTGTAATAGACGCCGCGGCGCTCGCGCTCGGCGGGGTCGTATTGGGCCAGGAAGGTCTCGTAAAAGTGGACGATGGGGTCGCTGCCTTTGCCCTGGCGGTAGTAGGCGTCCAGGAGGCCGGGCGCGTCGGCCACAGCCAGCACCTGGGCGATGTCATCCACGGTCCACTCCAGCTCGGTGGGCAGGTCGCCCAGGGAGATGAAGCGGAAGAGGTCGCGCAAGACGCCGATGGTGCGGGGGATGCGGTCAAAGGCGGCGCGGCGGCTGAAGGCGCCGTCGGCGCGCGCCCGGGCGGCAAAGAGGCCATAGGTGACGGTCTGGGCGTAGAGGTCGGCGAAATCCGCCGGCGTGAGCTGGCCGATGAGGTAGTGCTGAAAGGCCTCATAGAAGCCGGACAAGGCGCCGGGCGCGTCGCCCTCGGCGGCCAGTTGCTGGGCCACCACATCGCGCAGGAAGCGGGTGCGCTTGGCCAGCTCCACGGCCAGGGATTCCGCCGAGAAGGTTTTGGGCAAAGAGAAGGCCAAAAAGCGCTCCAACAGGGCTTGGAGCGCATCGGCCTGCTCCAGGGGAGGGGCCTGCCGGAGGACGTTGAGCACCAGGGGCCGGCCCAGGAGGGCGGTTGCCACCCGCTGGCCGTCCCGGTAGAGCCGGAATTCGAGGAAATTGGTCAGGATGAAGTTGGGGAAGGTATCCCGGTAGCGCCGCAGCTGCTCCGTCTCCTCGATCTGGTCGAGGTGCTCCTCCGTGGGCTTTTTCGCTTCGATATAGCCGATGATGCGGTCTTGGCCGTTCCAGAGGCGCAAGTCGGGGTTGCCGGCGTCGGTGGGGCGGGGCAGCACCGTCGCTTGGACCTCCGGCCGGCCCGTGGTCCGGGCCACCTCCTCCAATAAGCCCTTGAGAGCAGGATAAAAGCTCTCCTCCCGGGCGTCGCCGCGCTGGGCAATCTCCTGGAGGTTGGCGAGGTATTTTTTAAAGGTGGTCTTGAGGGTCATCTCGGTTTATCTTGCTTCCTGCTTGGCGGTGTACCGCACGCCGGCGATGCCCTGAAAATCCGCATCTTGGGTCCATAACGTGGCCCGGTGGGCGCGGGCTGTGGCCAGCATCACGCTATCGGCCAGGGGCAGCCGCAACTCCACCGCGAGCCTGGCGGCCTCCAGGGCCAAGCTTGCATCCAGATCCACCACTTGTCCTTGCTGCATTACCGTAGCCGCCATCAGGGCCTCGTGCTCGCCTCGCTGTTGCAAGACCCGCTTGAACACCTCATAGATGCTCAAGGAGGGCACCACCAGCTCCGCCGGATTCTCGATGGCGGGGGCAAAGAAATCGGCATTGGACCCATCGGCCAGATATTCTAACCAGCCGGAAGAATCCACCACGTTCATAGCCGGTCCGGCTCCCGTTCGATGGTGGTATCTATCCCTTTGAGCAAGCCGCGCATTTCGCGGATCGGCCTCAGGGGGATCAGCTCGATGCGTCCCCCATAGTACAAGAGGCGGATCTTTTGCCCCGGTTTGATATCGAGGCGTTCACGTATAGCGCGCGGGATGACGATCTGGAATTTAGGCGAGACAGTGACGATCTCCATACATCTCCTTTTCGAGCCACCCAGCGTAATACACTTTTATTTTACCGTAAATCGCTGGCCTCGGCAAATGCCCGCCCCTGGCCACCCCTTGCGGGCCGATGGCCGAGGTCACGCGTTGCCATGCCGCCGGGACGGCTCCACCTCGCGGGTGCGGGGCAGGGGGATGTACTCCACCGAGGGGCGCCGCTGGGCCGTCTGCGGGTAGAGGGCCATGAGGCGATAGATCTCTTGGGGCATCTCGGTGCTCACGGGCAACCCCAGCTCCTTGGCCTCGCGCACGGTAATGGGATAGTCGTGGGTCCAGGTGCCGCTGCTCAGCAAGGTCGCCACCCGCTCCGCCTGTTGGGGCTCCATTTTATCTTGTAGCAGGGCCAACACTGTGGCCTTGACCTGGCGGAGGGCCTTCTCGGCCATATCGGCCAGGATGATGGTCTCGTCGTCCACCTCGCTGATGGGCTTGCGCTCCAACACCTTGAGGATGGAGGCGGCAGGATGTTGGCCGAGCTGGGGATCCACCGGGCCCAGGACGGCGTGCTCGTTCATCACGATCTCGTCGGCCGCCAGGGCGATGAGGGTGCCGCCGGACATGGCGTAATGGGGCACAAAGACGGTCACCTTGGCCGGGTGTTTTTGCAGGGCGCAGGCGATCTGCTCCGCCGCCAACACCAGGCCGCCGGGGGTGTGCAGGATGACGTCGATGGGCACATCGGGATCGGTCAGATGGATGGCCCGTAGCACCGCCTCGGAATCTTCGATGTTGATGTAGCGCATCAAGGGAAAGCCCAAGAGGCTCATGGTCTCTTGGCGATGGATCAGGGCGATGACGCGGCTCTTGCGCGCCCGCTCCAAGCGGGCCAACATGCGTAGCCGCTCGGCCTCCAGCATCTTTTGGCGGATGATGGGTTGCAGCGAAGAGATGATAAAGAACAGCCAGAGCAGCGAGAACAGGTCCATCTTGTGCCTCCTCCAGAAGAGTGTAGGGGGTTACCAGGGATAGTACTCGTCCAAGTACATGCGCCGTACATAGCGCCGGCGCGCCAGGGCCGGCCCCAGCACCAGGCCGGCGACGAAACCGCCCACGTGGGCCCACCAAGCCACCCCGCCAAAGGCCTGCGCGCCCGAGACGATGGCCAAAAGCCCATTAAAGAGCTGGGAGACGAACCAAAAGCCAAGATACAGCACCGCCGGCACCTCGATGAACGAGGGCCAGAAAAAGAGCGGCACCAAGGTGATCACCCGGGCGGAGGGGAAAAAGAGAAAATAGGCCGCCAACACGCCGCTGATGGCCCCGCTGGCGCCGATGGTGGGCACGGCGGAGGTGGGATTAAAGGCCACATGCACCAAGTCGGCCGCGACGCCGCAGAGGAGATAGAACAACAAATAGCGCCCGCTGCCCATGCGGTCCTCCACGTTATCGCCAAAGATGTACAGGGCCAGCATGTTGCTGATGAGGTGTGCCCAGCCGCCGTGGAGGAACATGGAGGTAAAGATGGTGATGATGTTGTGGGCATCCGGCCGCTGGAGCAGGCGCGCCGGCACCACGGCCAGGAGGGTCACGAAACGTTCGGCGGCCCGGCCCAGGGAGAGGGTGAACAAAAAGGCCAGAACGTTCAAGAGGATCAATAGCCAGTTGATCACAGGAAAAGAGCGCGAACGCACGGTATCTTGCAGAGGGATCATCTCTTACTCCAATCTTCTCGGCGCCATGGGCTAGATCACCTCCAGATAGTCCTTATCCGGCAGGGGTGGGAAGGGGGCGGTGGGCAAGGTCTGGTACCAGTAGGCCACGGAGGCGATGTCATCTTGCAGGGGCAGGTAGCGGCCGCCACTGCGCCAGCCCAAGGCTTGGATGGTCACCCGCAGGTCCTGCTCAAAGCGGATGGGGTCCATGATGTGCCAGCGGTACATGCCAAAGCGCTGTTGGGATTTGTAGGTGCCATCGGGGCGGATCACTTGGTGCATCCCCAGGAAGGGGGTGGTGTAGGTGACGTACTGGCCACCCACGTCCCAGTTGTAGGCGCCGCCGAAATAATCCTCGGTGCCGGTGCCGCAGATGGTGGGGAACTCGGTATCGCCATCGATAAAGAACTTGATCTCTCCCTCGCCCCACCAGCCGTTGTTGTTCACCCCGCGGGCCATGTAGGTGCCCACATAATGCCCCCGGCCGCGGATGCCATCCACGATGGTGTAATCCTGCTTGTAAGGCAAGGGGTTGACGCGGCGGAATTGGGCGTGGAAATAGGCCAGGTCATCGGGCACGTCGGTGAGGGTATAGTTGATCTGGTAATAGCAGACGATGTCCTCCACGTGGCGGTTCTCCAGCGTCATCAGGCAATGTTTGCGGAAGGGCATCTCCCAGAAGCAATTGTAACCCTTGGCCGGGTTCACCGCCACGGGCAACGAGCTGATCTGGGCGAAAGGCCCCCAGCCGGAGGCGAAAAAATCGCCGATGGGACATTCCACGGAGGGCTGCTTCTGATCCTCCCAGTAGATGCGCAAGATCTGCTCGCGGCCCAGGTTGCCGGTGATCCAGATGCTCTGGATAGCGCCGCTGGCGCGGATATCCGCCAGGGTGAAGGTCTGCCCGGCGCCGATGCGCACCGAGGGGGAGATCTTCCAGCCCCGGCCCAGATCGCGGGCGCAGAGGGCGCCGGTGCCCTCGGTGGCCATGCCGCCGCGCCCCTTTTCGCCGGTGAAATTCTCGGCGCTGATGGAGCGCGTCTTGGCCGAGGAAAGGCGGGGCAGATTGCCCAGGCTCAGGCCCAAACCGTTAAACCCTGTCATGTCCAGTTCCTCCTTGAATTTATTGGCAGCCATCGGTTGGCTCGCATTATGGTACAAACCGCCGGCCAAGGCAAGCATAGCCTGAGGTTGGAGAGAGACCAGACAGGTCTCGGCAGACCTGTCTGGTCTTTTGATCGGGTAGTGTGCTATAATCCCCCCAGATGTGGCGAGGAGAGGACCATGCGGACGCGAACCATCCTCTGGACGCTGGCGTTTTTGGCCCTGGTGTTGTGGGTGGGCTTGCTCCTTTTTATGAACCGCAAGCCCCCCGAAGGGGCGAACCAGGCGATTTTCGTGCTCATCTTGGGGGCGGCGGTGGCGTGCACCGGGGCCGTGCTCTTTTATCCCCTCAATGTCCGTCGGCAGAGGGGTTGGGGGCGCGCCTCGGTGTTGGGCCGGGCGGTGCGCCAAGGGGCGTTCCTGGGCATCCTGGCGGCGGCCCTTGTGGGGCTGCGCCTGCTGCAATCGCTGAACGTGGCGACGGCGGCCATCTTGAGCGGGGTATTCCTGGCTTTGGAGCTGGCCTTCTTGCTCAAGAGCCGTTGAACCAACCGAACGCTTCTGGGTAGACAAAAAAGAGAGGGGATAGGGCGCGCCTATCCCCTCTCGCTGTGTGTGGGAGCCTAACGGATGGCGACCTCGGTATCGCGGTCAAAGGTGTGCATGTTGTCCATGTTGAACAACACTTCCACATCCTGGCCGACACGGGCCGAGGTGCGCGGGTCCACCCGGGCGATAAAGCTCTTGGTGCCGGTGAGCAAGTAGAGAAAGATTTCGTTGCCCATGAGCTCGGTCACATCCACCCGGGCCTTGACGGGCGCGCCGGCGATGCTGGGCGGCGCGTATTCGGGGTCATGGATATCCTCAGGACGGATGCCAAAGACCACTTGCTTGCCCAGGTAATCGTACAAGGGCTGCGCCTTGTGGGCCGGCACCTGCACCCGGAAGGTGCCGCCATCGAGATACATCTCTTCCTTGGTGCCCGTGACGGTGACATCGAAAAAGTTCATAGCCGGGCTACCGATAAAGCCGGCGACAAAGATGTTGCCGGGCTGGCTATAGAGGGTCTGCGGCGTATCCACCTGCTGGAGGATGCCATCGCGCATCACGGCGATGCGCGTGCCCATGGTCATGGCCTCCATCTGGTCGTGGGTCACATAGATGAAGGTGGTCTCCAGGCGCTGATGGAGCTTGGATAGCTCGGCGCGGGTGGCCACGCGGAGCTTGGCATCCAAGTTGGAGAGCGGCTCGTCCATGAGGAACACGGCCGGCTCACGGACGATGGCGCGGCCCAGGGCCACACGCTGCCGCTGGCCGCCGGAGAGCGCCTTGGGTTTGCGGTCGAGGAGCTCCTCGATGCCCAGGATGGCGGCCGCTTCCTTCACCCGGCGATCGATCTCGGCGCGCGGGGTCTTGCGCAGCTTCAAGCCAAAGGCCATGTTGTCGTACACGCTCATGTGCGGATACAGAGCGTAGCTCTGGAACACCATGGCGATATCGCGATCCTTGGGGGCCACATCGTTCACCAGCCGGTCGCCGATGTAGATGTTGCCCTCAGTGACCTCCTCCAGACCGGCCAACAGACGCAGGGAGGTGGTTTTGCCGCAACCGGAAGGACCCACAAAAACCAGGAATTCCTTGTCGGCGATTTCGATGCTCAGGTCGTTCACCGCGATGACGTCACCGAAGCGCTTGGTGACATGTTCATAGGTTACGCTAGCCATGAAGGTCTCCTTCTAAGATAATGATAGGATCCAATGGGGTAAACCCCCGCTCCAGAGTTAGCCCCAAGCTGTGTGGGCTAACAACACTGCGATCCGGCGATGGCAGAACTTTTCGGTCGGTGGGGAGCGCTTTACCCCGCGCGAACGGGGCATGCCCCACCGGGCTCAAGGCCAAAACCGTCCAGGGCCGGACCACATCATGGCAGAGTGTGCTGACCGTGTTCCTCGATAGCTCCCTCCTTTCCAAGGTTTGCGCCAAGGCCCACAAAACCCCGGCCAAGGGCCTGTAGGCCCTGGCGCGTCGGATGGTTTGGATCTGCCCTCTCGTGGGGCATCCCTCCCTGTATCGGTTGAGCTGCACCCCTCGCGGAAGAGGCAACTAACCTTTACGTGAGCTAGTATAACACAGCCTAAGGGCCAAGTCAAGCAAAATCGGGCGATTTCGTCGCACTTTGGCCGCAAAAGGCCGCCTTTTTTCAGGCTTCCTCATCCATCTCTTCGTGGCGCTGCTTGTAACGATACACGATGCGGCCGCGGGTTAGGTCATAGGGCGATAATTCCACCCGCACGCGGTCTCCCAAAAGGATGCGGATATAATATTTGCGCATCCTTCCCGAGATATAGGCCAACACTTGGTGGCCGCTGTCGAGTTGCACGCGAAACTGGGTGTTGGGCAAGGCCTCGACGATCGTGCCCTCCACTTCTACCTTTTGCTGGCTAGGTTTACTCATCCTCTGGTGCGCTCCTCCACCGCTAACCTTGATGCACAAAATCAAGTATAGCCCCCATAGACGGGATCGTCAATTTATCCATTCTTGAGGGTTTCGAGAAAGCACTCCCGTCGGTTAGAAACCGACGTCTGTAGATGTCAAGCCCGCAACGCGGGCTTGGCAGGCAGAGCCGTCGGATTTGATCCGACGGCAAGCAAGGCTTGACGCATCAAAGGAAGCTTAGCCAGAGTGCCCACCATTTCGGCCAAACCCCTTTTTCAACACCCTCCCATTCTCGAAGGTGTAGTCTGTCCGCGCTTGCCACACTCCCATGGAGACCCATTGGGCGAATAAAAGCCACCCTTCCTCTGTCTAGAAAATAGAGGAAATGTCCTTGGAGATGAGATTCGTTTGCGGTAGAATCATGATACCCGTTCTATGGTCTGTAAGAAGGAGCAAGTGACCCATGAAGATCATCAAAACGGTTTTCCTGCTGGTGATGGTGTGCTTGATCGCCACGAGCCTCGCAGGTTGTATGCTCCCCGTCCTCGTACCGCGGCTCCTTGCGCCGGCGCCAACGCCCACGGCCACGCCGCGTCCCTCGCCCACGGCCCACGCGCCCGTCGCCACG
>DAOTZU010000070.1:0-13499 GCA_034433995.1 Anaerolineae bacterium | reverse complement strand
GCCCCTCCAACCCCACAAGCTCGGCACCGGGGTACACGGCCAAACCGGGGACGTTCAAGGTTTCTAGGGCGAACGCACGTTCCTCCAGGGGCGCCCAATGCACCTGATAGCCCAGGGCCAGGAGCTCCTGTTGCACAATTTCCACTTCGGGCGCTCCCCCCAAGATGAGGACGCTTTTCGTGATGGCTACCCCCTGGTTCATGCTTCCCTCTCCTGCAGGTAGCGGATGCAGGCCTCGGCAGCCTGGTGGGCGTGGGCGGCGGATTCGGCGATGGAACGAGGCGCCTGGCAGCTTCCCGCCACAAAGACGCCGGGCACCAACGTCGTCGTCTCCTCGCCGGCGGAGGCGAAAAAGCCGTAGGGATCGAGGTTCAGGCCCCAGAGATCGGCCACGGCGGCGGCGTCACGGCGGGGCTGCATGCCGGTGGAAAGCACCACCAGGTCGAAATCCTGTTGGGTGAACTGGCCGGCTAGGATATCATCGTAGAGGAAGGACACCCGCCGGGGATCGGCCTCGGAGCGGCGGATTACCGCCGGCAGCCCGGCCACCAGGCGGATCCCCTCTTGGGCGGCGGCGCGCCAAGCGGCGGCCATATCGCGCCCAGAGTATTGGATATCCATCTTGAAGATGGTGATCTCCACCTCCGGCCGGCGGGCCTTGAGCAGCCGGGCCAGACGCAGAGCGTAACGGCAACACACCTGCGAGCAATACCCGCGCCCCACGTGCTCATCCCGCGAGCCGACGCACTGGATAAAGGCCACCTGGCGCAGGTTCAGGCCATCGTAGGCGTGCTGGCCCTCTTCTTTGAGCCGCCTCTCCATCTCCTCGCCGGTGGTGACGGCGGGCAAGATACCATAGCCGTAAGGGCCTTTGGTGTGGGCGTCCACATGGTCAAAGCCGGTGGCCAAGATCACCGCCGCGGCGTGTAGAGGTTCGGCCGGCGCCTGGGGCCCGGCCAGAGAGATAAGAAAACCACCGTCGTCCCGTCTTACCCGGGCGACAGTGGTTCGGAGCAACAGGCGAATCCTCGGCTCGGCCTTGGCGGCGGCGATTTGATCGGCCAAGAGGCAACCGCCACAGAACTGGCAGTCCCCCTGCACGGCCTTGCAACAGACCGTCAGCGCGTTGCCGCCAAGGACGGCTTCGCGCTCCACCAAGGCGACATCCTGCCCTCGCCGGACCAAGTTAAGGGCTGCAGTGAGGCCCGCTATGCCTCCACCGACAACAACGATCTGCGGACGTTCTGGCATTCCTGTACGTCCCCTCGATGATGGCGTGGATACTATCGGCCTGGAGGCACAGGGGAAAAACCGCTCTCCTCCTTATGCGATAAGACACTGGCTCTGAGTGTTCCGGACCAGTGACGGTCCAGGCGCGATGAAGCATCCTACGAGATTCTATTATCCTACCCTCTGAACGTGCCACACGATGGTATTATACTTGCAAGTGTTTGTCAAGTCAAGCAATTTTTACGCATTGCATCGCTTGCGAAGTCGAATGCGCGCGAACGCAGGCCTCGCTGGCCCCGCATCGCCGTGGGTTTGGCCGCCAGTTTGGGGCCAAGGTATATCTTTGCGCCAAGACCTGTCAGGTCTAGCCGGCAGGATATTTGAGCGCTGGCCCCAAACGTGGTAAAATATCAAGGAGTTTGCTCGCTAGGTTGGAGAAAGAGGGTTTCCGATGGTGTCGCAAGATCTAAGGGTCAGCCCTACGGATGAAGACGAGTCCTCGGCCCGGTGGCCCAGGGAGTTCTACTATCCTCCCAGTTTGAGTTTGTTCTCCTACCGTCGCCGCCAGATGTGGCATCCGCCCACCGATGTCTATGAGACCGATCACCATGTGGTCATCAAGGTGGAGGTGGCCGGGATGGCGGTGGAGGATTTCGATATCTCCCTGGTGGAGCGTTCCTTGGTCATCGCCGGGCATCGCCGGGATCCGGCCGGCAAGATCGTCTATCAAAACATGGAGATCAATTATGGTCCTTTCCGCACCGAGGTGCGGTTGAGCTGGTTCCCGGATCAAGCGGCCATTGAGGCGACTTACGAGCAGGGCTTTCTCTTTGTCAAGTTGCCCAAGCCCAAGGGGTATCGGGTGACGGTGCAAACCCGCGAGCCGGGCCAAGATTGATTCCCTAAGGAGCATCGGCATTTATGGCCTCGCAAATAGAGGGTGTATTACTGCAGAGTGCTGAGGCGCAGGGCGCCTCGCCGGTGGATCGTCCGCAGCCTGAGGCGGATAGAGAGGGGGGCACTATTCCTGGGGAGTTGCCGATTCTCCCCCTAAAAAACACGGTGGTCTTTCCGCTCACGGTGTTGCCGTTGGTGGTGCAAAAGCCGCGCTCGGTGCGCCTGGTGGATGATGTGGTGGTGGCCGATCGCCAAGTGGGGTTAGTGGCCCTGCGCAACCCAGAGGTGGAGGACCCAACCTCGAACGACCTGTATACCATGGGCACTGTGGCCACCATCCATCGCCTGGCCCGGGCTCCCGATGGCACGTTGCACATTATCGTGCAGGGGACGGAACGGATCAGAATTCTAGAATTCACCCAGACCGAACCCTACATGAAGGCCAGAGTGGAGCCGGCGCCGGATATTGTGGAAGAGGGCGTCGAGGTGGAGGCTTTGGTGCGCAGCACGGCGGACCTTTTCCGCAGGTTGGTGGGCCTGGCGGCCTATCTGCCTGAGGAGGTGGTGGCCAATGTGCTCAGCGTGGAGGATCCCCGCCAGTTGGCCTACATGATCGCCACCAGCACCCGCATGGATATGGCCGTGCGCCAAGAGATCTTGGAGCTGGACCGGGTCTCGGAAAAGTTGCGGCGGCTGCTGACCGTGCTCACCCGCGAGGTGGAGGTGCTGGAGCTGGGCAAAAAGATCCAGAGCGATGCCCAATCGGGGATCGAGAAGGTGCAGCGCGAGTATTTTCTGCGCGAGCAACTGAAGGCCATCCAACGGGAGTTGGGCGAGGAGGACGAGCAGGCCGTCGAATTGCGCGAGCTCCGGGAAAAGATCGAGGCGGCGGGCATGCCAGAGGAGGCCAAGAAAGAGGCCTTGCGGGAGTTGGACCGCATGTCCAAGCTGCCGGTGGCCGCTGCCGAATATGGCGTCATCCGCACTTATTTGGGTTGGCTGATTGACCTGCCCTGGCAAAAGGTGACGGAGGATCGCCTGGATATCGCCGAGGCTCGCCGGGTGTTGGATGAGGATCATTACGATCTGGAGCGCATCAAGGAGCGCATCCTCGAATTTCTGGCGGTGCGCAAGCTGCGCCAGGAGCGTCGGGCCGCCGGTGCTGGGGAGGAGGGGCTCCAAGATCACATTCGCCAAGAGCGGGAAGGGGTGATCCTCTGCTTCGTGGGGCCTCCTGGCGTGGGCAAGACGTCTCTGGGGCGCTCCATCGCCCGGGCCCTGGGGCGCGAGTTTATCCGCCAATCCCTGGGTGGGATGCATGACGAGGCCGAGATCCGCGGCCATCGGCGCACCTATATCGGCGCCATGCCGGGGAGGATCATCCAGGCCATCCGTCGGGTGGGCACCCGCAACCCTGTCTTTATGCTGGACGAGGTGGATAAACTGGGCGCCGACTTTCGCGGCGACCCGGCGGCGGCCCTCCTGGAGGTCCTGGATCCGGAGCAAAACCGCGAGTTCCGCGATCATTACCTCGATGTCCCCTTTGACCTCTCCCAGGTGATGTTTATCGCCACCGCCAACGTGCTGGATACCATCCCTGCCCCTCTACGCGACCGGATGGAGATCTTGCAGCTCTCCGGCTACACAGAAGAGGAGAAGCTGTGGATCGCCAAGGGGTATCTCGTGCCCCGGCAGATTCGCGAGAACGGCTTGAGGACCGAGGAGGTCTCTTTCGAGGATCAGGCTCTGCGGCGCATCATCCGCGATTACACCCGCGAGGCCGGCGTGCGCGAGCTGGAGCGGCAGATCGGGGCCGTCTGTCGCAAAATCGCCACCAAGGTGGCCGAGGGCCAGTGGAACCCGGTGCCCATCAAGGCTGAGAACCTGGTGGAGTATTTGGGCAAGCCCATCTATTTCTTGGAGGCTGCCGAACGCACCCAGATCCCCGGCGTGGCCACCGGGCTGGCCTGGACGCCCGCCGGTGGCGATATCCTCTTTATTGAGGCCACCAAGATGCGGGGCAACAAGAGTTTTACGCTGACGGGGCAACTCGGCGAGGTGATGCGCGAATCGGCCCAGGCCGCCCTAAGCTATGTGCGCTCCAAAGCCAAGGAGCTGGGCATTGACGAGGATTGCTTCGCCCAACTGGATATTCACCTCCACGTGCCGGCCGGCGCCACGCCCAAGGATGGCCCCTCCGCGGGGGTGGCCATGGCCACAGCGTTGGCCTCGTTGCTCAAGAATGTGCCGGTCGATGGCGAGCTCGGCATGACCGGCGAGATCACCCTGCGCGGCCAGGTGTTGCCGGTGGGCGGCATCAAGGAAAAGGTACTGGCCGCCCATCGCGCGGGGCTCAAAAAAGTGTGCCTGCCGCGGCGCAATGAAAAAGATTTAGAAGAACTGCCCGAAGAGGTGCGCAAAGAGATGACCTTTATCCTCGTGGACCGCGTGGAGCAGGTCTTTGCCGCCGCCTTCGGAGATTCGGAAGGAAAACCACGTGTCAAGGACGAGACGGCCCCGGACGGGCCAGAACAGCAAGGAGAAAATGGAATGGCGTCGGGTTGATCTCCATGTGCATACCCCTGCCTCCAAGGATTACCAGCAGCGTGACGCCAGCTATCTGGACATCCTGCGCAAGGCGGAGGCTGAGGGGCTAGATATTATCGCTTTTACCGATCACAATACCATCGCCGGTTACGCGGCGATGAAACAAGAGCTCGCGGATCTCACCCGCTGGGAGGCTGGCGGCCACCTGACGGCCGAGGAGAAGGAGCGTTTGGCGGAATATCGCCGGCTCCTCGCCAAGATTTTGGTGCTGCCGGGCTTTGAGCTGACGGCCACTTTTGGTTTTCACATCTTGGCGATCTTTGATCCCGCCACGCCCATCCGCGCTTTGGAGCACGTGCTTTTGGAGTTGAACGTGCCGGCCAAGTTGCTGGAGGCGGGCGAGACGGAGGTGGGCGCCACCAGCGATGTGCTCACCGCCTATCGGGTGATGGACGAGGCGGGCGCCCTGGTCATCGCCGCCCACGCCAATTCCTCCAACGGCGTGGCCATGTTTGGCTTTGATTTCGGCGGCCAGACCAAGATCGCCTATACCCAGGACCCTCACCTCCATGCCCTGGAGGTGACCGACCTGGAGAGCCGCACGCGCCGTTCCACGGCGTCGTTCTTTAACGGCTCCAAGCCCCAGTATCCCCGGCGGATGCATTGCATCCAAGGTTCCGATGCCCATCGCTTGGTGGGCACGCGCAACAACCCCGGCGTGGGCGAGCGGGCCACGGAGGTGCTCCTGCCGGAGGTCAGCTTCCAGGCCCTGAAGGAGCTCTTCCTGGGCAACGATTTTACGCGCACTCGGCCCTATCGCCGCACGGAGGAGCCCTTTGATTATGTGGAGGCCGCCCAAAAGGAAGGCCCCACCATCGTGCAGAGCTTTCATGAGCAGGCCGCGCGCCAAGGCGGGCGGCTGTATGCCATCGTGCGCGATGTGGTGGCCTTTGCCAACACCAACGGCGGCACCATCTATATCGGCGTGGGCTCGCGGCCGCAGACGCCGCCCCGAGGGGTGGATAACCCCGAAGAGGCGATCCAAGAATTGCGCGCCGAGATCGAGCGTCTGGTGACTCCGCCCTTGGAAGTGGGCTTTAGTGTGCTCAAAAGCCGCGGCAAAAATGTTCTGCGGGTGACGGTGCCCAAAGGCGACGATCCCCCATATGTGCTGGAGGGGAGCAAAATCTATCTGCGCCGCGAGGCCGAGACCAGCCTGGCCATGCGTGATGAGATCGTGGCCTTGCTCCGGCGTGTCTTGGAAGAGAAGGGAATGCCAACGCCCGAGCCTGTGCGGGCGGCGCCCTCTGCGCCGGAGGAGCCCGCGGAAGAAGAGCCGGAGGTCACCGAGACCTTGCCCGCAGAGCCGCCCGCGCCGGCGGCTCCTCCGGTCCTTTCCGCTACCTCTCCCCGGACAGGAGTGGAGATCGTGGCCTCGGAGGAGCGCAACGGTGTCCTTTACCACACCCTCCGCGACCTGCGCGATGGCGCCGAGGTGCGCAATGTCACCCGTTCCTCCGCCCGCCGTTTGTGGCGCTATGCCATCGCCTTGAAGGAAAAGAACACCTTCGATGAGCGCAAGGTGACCTGGGTGGGCGATTTCGGCCTGTGGCACAAATATCTGCGGGCGGGCCGGGCCCATTACGATTTGGTGCAGCGGATGGAGGACGGCACCGTGCGCATCTTTTACGGCGTAACCGAAGACGGCATTCACGGCCCTTGGAAGGCTGTGGTGGGCTTGGAGGAATAATTCGGGGCGCGCGATGCAGATCCGCGAGTTCACCTTGGCCGATTACGCGGCGGTCTATGCCCTGTGGCAAGGCGCGGGGCCGGGGGTTTCCCTGCGCCCTTCCGACCGCTTGGAGGAGGTGGCCAAAAAGCTCTCCCGCGATCCGGACCTCTTTTTGGTGGCCGAGGAGGAGGGCGAGATCGTTGGCGTCATCATGGGTGCCTGGGATGGGCGGCGCGGTTGGCTGCACCATTTGGCCGTGGCGGAACCGTGGCGCCGCCAAGGAGTGGGCACGGCCCTCTTGGAGGAAGTGGAACGCCGCCTGCGCGCCAAAGGGTGCCTGAAGGTCAATTTGTTGGTGCGCCAGGATAACGTTGAGGCCATTCGGCTGTACGAACGCCTGGGCTACCAGAGGATGACCGGCATCATCGCCATGGGCAAGGAGCTATAGAGGACAGCATGACCCAGCGCATCGGCATTATCCGTCCCGAACAGGTGGACCGAGAGGATGAGGATCTCCTCCTTGCCCGCTGGGAGGGAGTCTTGGAGGCCGCGGCACGACACCAGGTGCGCTTGGTGGTCTTACCGGCTCTATGGGGTTGGTGGTTCTTTTTATGGGAGCTGGGGCGCCAGCTGGGGGTTCCGGGCACTTTGGATCTGATGCTCTCGGCGCCCTTGTCCTCTCTGGCCATTGCCATGGAGCGGGTCCTCGCCCGTTATGGGCAGCTGGCCAGCCGTTGGGGTTTCTGGCTGGTGGGCAGCGCCTTGCCCTTGGTGGAGGGAGAAAAGATCTGGTACGCGGTGCCCGTCCTCTCGCCGGAGGGGCGGGTGGTCGGCTGGCAGCGCCAGACGCATCTTTCGGCGGCGGAGCAAACCTTGCGGTTGCGGCGCGGCGAGGATTTGGAGGTCATCACCACGCCCCTGGGCCGGCTGGGCATCGTGCTCGGCCAAGATGTGCTGATGCCGGAGGTGAGCCGCATCCTGTGCCTTTTGGGAGCCGAGATCTTGGTGCATCAAGGCATCTGGCCGGAGGATAGCCGACCGCAGTGGATGAGCCGGCTCTGGCGCGAGGTGCAGGCCAACCAGGTCTTTGGTTTAGAGAGCGCCCTGGTGATGGGTCAGAGATGGGGACGGGCCGCCTGTTATGGGCCTTGCGAGTTGACCGCCGATCTGAGCGGCGTGTTGGCGCAGACGGTGGCGGATGACGGCCAGGAGATCCTGGTGGTCGAGCTGGATTGGGAGGCGTTGCGTCAGGTGGTGGCACACTATCCCATCCATGCCATGCGCAACGAGGCCCTCTATCAGCGCTATTTCCCGGCCATCTATACCGTCCGGGAGTCGCCATGAGTCCGCTGTGGCAAGATTTGCCCCTGAAGGTGGCGCAGCAGGCGTTGCGGGCCCGGGCGCA
Source organism: Anaerolineae bacterium (assembly GCA_034433995.1). Taxonomy (GTDB): domain Bacteria; phylum Chloroflexota; class Anaerolineae; order UBA1429; family UBA1429; genus DAOTZU01. Next base: position 5,688 of record DAOTZU010000070.1, on the reverse strand, counting down.
TTTGGGGGCGCTGCAGGACCAACTGGAACGGGAGGTTTTGCTCCCAGCGCAGCCCCCCGATGGGCGCAGTGTGCGGGTGGGAGTGGTGCAACTGGAAGGGCGGCTCTTTGCCCGTGCTGCAGATTACGCGGCCCACATGGCCAGGCTCTGCCGCCAGGCCCTCAAAGAGGGGGCCCAGCTCTTGGTCTTTCCGGAGGACACCGGCAGTTACCCTTTGGCGGGGCTGATCCCTTTCCTTGAGCGCCTTCTGGCGGGAGGTGGCCAAGCCTCTCCCGGCGATGCGGTGCGCCAAGGGGAGGCGCCGGTGCTCACCTTGTTCCGCGTCTTGGCCCCGGCGGCCCGGGCGGTGCACCAGCTCACCTTCTCCACCCTGGCGCGTTTGGGGCGGGCGTATATCCTGGCCGGCAGCACTTTGGCCCTGGATGAGGCGGGCCGGGTGTACAAAGAGGCCCACCTGTACGGCCCCGATGGCACCCTGCTTTTGGCCCAGCGCAAGACGCACCTCTTTCCCACCGAGGCCCTTTGGGGGCTGAGCCGTGGCGAGGAGATTCAGGTGGTGACGACGCCCTGCGGTCGGCTGGCGGCGCCCATCTGCATGGACCATACCTATTTTGAGCCGATCCGCATCGCCTGGCTGCAGGGCGCGGAGATTATCCTAGATCCGGCGGCCGACGCGGCGCGTTACAATTTCTACACCCAGGCCAGGGGAGTGTGGAGCCGCGTGCAAGAGAGCCCCGCGTATGGCATCCATTGCCTTATGGTGGGGCGCATCCTGGGCAACGAGTTCGGCGGGCGCAGCGGCGTTTACGCGCCGTTGGCCCTCACGCCGCACGGCGACGGCATCATCGCCCAGGCGCGCACCGGCGATACCGAAGAAGTATTCTGTGCCACCCTCGATCTAGAGCTTTTGCGCCGCTATCGTGGCTCCTATGGATCCGCTTTCAATCTGGCCCTTTATCGCCGCTATTTGCCGGCGGCCTATGCCCAGAGCGCCCGCAACCCGACGGGTGTGCCTGGTCAGTAACCTGAGAAAAGGATGCCCCTTGCATGTTCGAGATCGTCTTCCTGGGCACCTCTGCCTCGGCGCCATCCATCGAGCGCGGATTATCGGCCGCGTTGGTGCTGTACCGCGATCAGCGCTTTCTCATCGATTGCGGCGAGGGAACCCAACGACAGCTTCTCTGCAGCGGCATGGGTTTTCGCAAATTGGACAAGGTCCTCTTGACCCACGGCCATCTCGACCACATCCTTGGCTTGGGAGGCCTGGTCTCCACCTTTAGCCGCTGGGAATCCATCGACACTCTCACCATCTATGGCGGACCTTGGGCGCTGCAGCGGGTGGAGGACCTGATGAAGGTGGTGTTGCGCAGCGGCGAGGCGGAGATGAACCTCGATTTCGTCCCCATCTCGGCGGGGATCATCTGGGAAGATGAGCAAATGACCATCACCGCCTTCCCCGTCTCCCATCGGGGGCCGGGGTGTTTTGGCTATCTTTTTGAGGAGCGGAGTCGCCGGCCTTTTTTGGCTGAGGAGGCCGACCGGTTGGGTGTGCCCCGGGGGCCGGAGCGCAAACGCCTGGTGGAGGGCCAGACCATCACCCTGGCCGATGGCACCGTCGTGCAGCCGGAACAGGTGTTGGGGCCGGAGATCAGGGGCACCAAGCTGGTCTACGTGGGCGATGCCGGCCGCACCCATGATCTGGTGGAGGTCTGCCGCGAGGCCGACGCTTTGGTTATCGAGGCCACCTATACCTCCGCCGAGGCGGAGATGGCCGAGCGTTTTGGCCACCTCACCGCGGCCAAGGCGGCCGAGCTGGCCCTGACCGCCAATGTGCGCAACCTTTTTCTGGTACATCTCTCGCGGCGCTACTCGGAGCGGGATATTCTGCGCGAGGCGCGGGCCATTTTCCCCCAAACCATCGTCCCCCGGGATCTGGAGGCTTACCGCATCACCAGGGATGGCGTGCACAAGATGGAGGCGGGCGATGGACGTTAGAAGCTTGCTGGCTGCGGCGGAGGCCAGGGGCTGGGTGCGCCACGTCGCGGTGCCGGTGGATCCCCATCTGGAGCTGGCCCGGGTGGTCGCCGCCTTGGGAGAGGAGATCACCGTCTTTGAGCGGGTGCGTGGCTGGCCTGGCCGCGTGGTGGCGGGGCTGTGTTCCCGGCGCGCCTATTTCGCTCTGGCCCTGGGGGTGGCGGAGGGGGAATTGATCCCCGCCCTTTTGCGAGCCTTGCGCCGGCCGGTGCCCCCGCCACGGGTGATGGCCGCTCCGTGCCAGGAGGTGGTGCTGGAGGAAGTCAATTTGGACCTTCTCCCCCTCTTGACCCACCTGCCCGGCGACGGCGGCCCTTACATCACCTCCGGCGTGGCCATCATTCGCGATCCAGACTTGGGGCGCAACCTGGCCTTTCACCGCCTGATGAAGGTGGGGCGCAACGCCTTCACCGCCCGCTTGGTGGAGGGCCGGGGCACCCACACCGCTTGGCTCAAGGCGCAGGGCGATCTGCCCATGGTGGTTTGCGTGGGCGCGCCGCCGGCGGTGCAACTGGCGGCGGCCATGTCGCCGGCGCCGGGAGTGGATGAGCTGGCCATCGCCAACGCTCTGGCGCCCACTCCCACGGTGCCTGCGCTTACCTATCCAGAGATCGAGATCCCCGCCGAGAGCGAGATCGTCTTGGAGGGACATCTGACCCAGGCCTTAGGCCCTGAGGGGCCCTTTGTGGATCTGACGCGCACGCGAGATTTTATCCGCCAGCAGCCCTATTTTGTGGTGGAGCGCATCACCCATCGGCGCGATCCGTTGTACCAAGCTTTGCTCCCCGGCGGGTTGGAGCATCGCTTGCTCATGGGGTTGCCCCGCGAGCCAACCATTTTCGATGCCGTGAGCCAGGTCTGCGCTTGTCGCAATGTGGTCATCACCCCCGGCGGCGGCCATTGGCTCCACGCCGTGGTGCAGATCGCCAAAGCCGCCCCGGACGACGGCAAACGGGCCATCGAGGCCGCCTTCCGGGGGCACGGTTCCTTGAAGCATGTGGTGGTGGTGGACGAGGATGTGGACGTGTATAATATGGAAGAGGTGGAATGGGCCATCGCCACCCGGTTCCAGGCGGATCGTGACTTGGTGGTGCTGTACGATCAGCCCAGCAGCTCGTTGGATCCTTCGGCCCGCCATGTGCCGGGGCAAAAATCGCGCACGGCCAAGATGGGGCTGGATGCGACCATCCCTTGGGATACGCCCGCCGGCCCCAAGGATCCGGAGGCGTTTCGCACCATCGGCTATGAGCCGCTGGATCCGGCGCCCTATCTCCGGCCGGCCAAAGGAGGGCCATGAAGCTCACGGCGGAGGAAGAGGCACTTTTGGCGGGCGCCGAGGGCGAGGCCGTGCGGCGGGCGATGGAGATCGTTGTCACCTTGGGGCGCATTTATGGCGCCGAGCGGCTGGTGCCGGTGAGCAGCGTGCAGGTAGCGGGGGTCAGCTACCGCAATCTGGGCGCGGCCGGGCTCGAGTTCTTGCAGGATTGGGCTGCCGCCGGAGCCCGGGTGCGGGTGCCCACCACGTTGAACCCCGCCGGCATGGATTTGCAAGCCTGGCGGCGTATGGGCATTGCGGAAGCGTTTGCGCGGCAGCAGATGGAGGTGGTGGCGGCGTATACGGCTATGGGCATCCAGCCTACCTGCACCTGCACGCCCTATTTGGTGGGCAATGTGCCCGCCTATGGCGACCATGTGGCGTGGAGCGAATCTTCGGCGGTGGTGTTTGCCAACGCTATCTTGGGGGCGCGCACCAACCGTGAGGGCGGCCCCAGTGCCTTGGCCGCGGCCATCTGTGGGCGCACGGCGGTGTACGGATTCCATCTGGATGCCCGTCGGCGCGCCACCCATCGGGTGGAGGTGCGCTGTTCGGTGCGGGCGCCCCACGAGTTCGCCGCCCTGGGCTATTGGGTGGGGCGGCAGGTGGGGAGCGGCATCCCGTATTTTCAGGGATTGGAACTGCCCCCGGTGGATGGCGCCGCCCTCCAACAGCTGGAACGGGCGCCTGTGGTGGATGCCCTCAAGCTGCTGGGGGCGGCCTTGGCCGCAAGCGGCGCGGTGGCCCTGTATCATGTGGAGGGCGTCACGCCGGAGGCCCGCCAGCGGGACGATCTCCTCCCGCCGGGCCTTCCCAGCTTGCAGGTGGAGAGCCTGGAGCCGGCCGTGGCGGAGCTGAACGCGCCGGTTTCCCAGATTGACTTGGTGGTCATCGGCTGTCCTCATGCCTCGGTGGCCGAAATTGAGGCGGTGGCCCAAGGCATCGGCGGCCGGAGGTTGGCGAGCGCCCTGTGGGTGACCACCTCGCGCCAGGCGCGCCAACAGGCCGAGGCGCAGGGTTGGGTGCAGGTGATTGAGGAGGCCGGCGGTCTGGTGGTGGCCGATGGCTGCGTGGTGGTGGCCCCCATGGCCGAGCTCTCTTATCGCACCTTGGCCACCAACTCGGCCAAGATGGCCGCCTATGCCCTGCCCCATGCCGGGCTCCAAGTGCGTTTTGGCTCTTTGGAAAAGTGTTTGCAAGCGGCGTTGAGCGGTCGCTGGGGGTGACAAGATGGACATTCCCCCCCTCACCTAGCCTCTCCCCCAGGGGGAGAGGAAGGTGCGTACCCTCTCCCCGCAGGGGAGAGGGGAGGGTGAGGGGGAATGATGGCGGCGATAAGCGTTATGGCCTTGTCTGCAGGCGGCGTTGAGCGGTGCTGGGGGTGACAGATGGACATTCCCCCCTCACCTAGCCTCTCCCCCAGGGGGAGAGGAAGGTGCGTACCCTCTCCCCGCAGGGGAGAGGGGAGGGTGAGGGGGAATGATGGCGGCGATAAGTGCTATGGCCTTGTCTGCAGGCGGCGTTGAGCGGTCGCTGGGGGTGACAAGATGGACATTCCCCCCCTCACCTAGCCTCTCCCCCAGGGGGAGAGGAAGGTGCGGCCCCTCTCCCCGCAGGGGAGAGGGGAGGGTGAGGGGGGTACGGGGTGCCGGAGGAGATGAGGTGAAAGGGGCGTTGCGCGGCAGAGTGATCGTCGCCGGCCGGGCGGAGGGGATCGCCCTGGTCAGCGATCAACCCTTGAGCTTCCTCGGCGGGGTGGACCCAGAGACCGGCATCGTGGTGGAGCGGGGACACCCGCTGGAGGGCCAATGCGTAAAGGATGCCATTTTGGTCTTTCCTCAGGGCAAAGGCAGCACGGTGGGTTCATACATCCTCTATCGTTTGGCCAAAGCGGGGCTGGCGCCGCGGGCCATCATCAACGCCGAAAGTGAGCCCATCGTCGCCGTGGGAGCCCTAATCGCCCAGATCCCCATGCTCGATCAGGTGGATATCCGCCTTTTGCGCAGTGGCATGCGCGTGCGCGTGGATGGGGAGGTGGTTCACTTTGAGTGAGCTGGTCTTTCTCAAGCTGGGTGGTTCTTTGATCACCGACAAACGTCGCTTCGAGACCCCTCGCCCGGCCATCATTGAGCGGCTGGCCAAAGAGATCGCCGCCGCCCTGGAGGCTCGGCCGGATCTGCAGCTCGTCCTGGGGCATGGCAGCGGCTCCTTTGGCCATTTTGTGGCCGACAAGTATCATGTGCATGAGGGCCATCTGGAGGATTGGCGGGGTTACGCCGAGACCAGCGCCGCTGCCCAGCGCCTCAATCGCCTGGTGACCGATGCCCTCCTCGCCGCAG
>DAOTZU010000069.1:0-9199 GCA_034433995.1 Anaerolineae bacterium | reverse complement strand
TGCCGCGCGGGGCAGTTGGGCGGGGGTGGAGGATGTGCTGAACAGGATCTGGACCACGGCGCGGGCCCGGGGTCTTGTTCAGGGCAGCGTGGAGATCCAGCTCATCCTCACCGATGCTGCCGGCAATGTGGTGGCCTACACACCCGGCGCCCGACCCGCCAAACGCTTGCGGGCTAACGTGTTACAGCGCGGCCAGGCGATCCGCCTGAACGGGCGGCTCATCGGCTATCTCCTCACGGGGATCGGGCCTCAAGAGCAGGCTTTTAACCGTCGGCTCAACACGTCCATCGTCTGGGCCGGCGTCTTGGCGAGTTTTGTCGCGCTGCTTTTGGGGCTCTTGCTCACCGGCACGGTGACCAAGCCCCTGCGTGTGGTGCGCGACGCGGCCAAACGCATCGCCGCCGGCGACCTGTCCTATCGGGTGCCCGTCTATGCGCGCGATGAGATCGGCGAGTTGGCCCAACAGTTCAACGAGATGGCCGCCGCTCTGGAGCGCGACGAACAATTGCGCCGCACCATGATGGCCGATATCGCCCACGAGCTGCGCACCCCTCTGGCCGTCATCCGCGGCCAGGTGGAGGCCTTGCGCGATGGCGTCTTTGAGCTGACCCCCGCCAACCTTGACCCGATCTATGACCAGACCCTGCTTCTGGGCCGCTTGGTGGAGGACCTCCGTGACCTGGCCCTGGCCGAGGCCGGCCGTCTGCCCCTGGAACGCACCGCCGTGGCCCTGGACCGCCTGGTGCAGCGTGTGGTGGAGGCGTTTCAAAATCAGGCCCATGAGCGGCAGGTGACCCTCACCGCCGAGATCGCCCAACAGGTGCCGCCCGTCCAAGCTGATGCGCAACGTTTGGAACAAGTGCTGACCAACCTGCTCAGCAACGCCCTGCGCTACACGCCGCCGGGGGGCCGCGTCACCGTGCGCTGCGCGGCGGATGCCTCTTGGGTGACCCTGGCCGTGGAGGATACGGGCGTGGGCATCGCCCCGGAAGATCTGCCCCACGTGTTCGACCGCTTCTATCGCACCGACAAAACCCGCAGCCGCGCCGGCGGAGGCACGGGCTTGGGCCTCTCCATCGCCAAACAGATCGTCGAGGCCCACGGCGGCAAGATCACCGCCCAAAGCACCGTGGGCAAAGGTTCCACCTTCACCGTTTATCTGCCCCACAAGACCTGACAGGTTTCACAAACCTGATAGGTCTCTACTGTTCAAATAGATCCACATATTCGTGCTGCAGCATATCCTCCGGTTGCGACCCCAAGATGGCGAGGAGCTCCGCGATCAGGCCCGCCTTGCGCAGCGCGTCCTCTTTGGACCAAGTGCGGCTCTTGATCTCGATGAACAGATGGGGCTGCGGCGGTTGTTGGATGCGGTCCAGGTTCAGGGCGAAATCCACCCCTCGATACCGCAAGTGATAGCGCTCCCGGTGTTTGATGATCTCACGCTCTTCCTTGGGTTGAAAGTATTCGCGATAAAAGCGCAAGCTGCGATCCGCCGGTGCCGTGTAGCGCGAACGGCTGAGGACCACGCTGTTGGCATATTCGGCCTCCTTGGCCGGCCCCAGCAAGGTGAGGGTGTACAAGGGATGTACAGAGCCGTCGCTCCCGATCACATTGTCCTCCCGATAGCGCAGCCAACCTTGGTCGGGATCGGCAAAAAGAAAGTAGGTGTCGTACTGGTTTCGTGACGTGTGCTGCGTGATGTGCACATCGGGATGCTGTAGCCCCCGCTCAAAGGCCGCCCTATCGTGGACGATCCCCTTCGCCTGCACCTCAAAGGTCTCCTGTTGGCGCAGGCCCCCGATGGCCACCAATTTATCCAAAACGCTCTTTTCCCGGGCCACAAAGAAGCGGTTCACCCGTTGGGCCAGCTCCGTGGCCTCGGCGATGACCTGCTGCTCATCCACCGTGAGGAGAGTATGATCGCGCACCACGGCCCGCCCGTTGACCCAAACGTCGCGCACGTCGCAGATTTTGGTGGTATAAACCAATTGGGAATACACGTTCAGCCCCGTGGTATCGAAATGGGGCAGCGTGTAGGTGGCCGAGCGCTGCACCACGATGATATCGGCCCGCTTGCCCACCTCCAAAGAGCCGATGAGATGGTCCAGATGCAATGCCTGGGCCCCGTAAAGGGTGGCCATGGCCAGGGCTTCCACCGCAGGCACGGCCACCGGGTCGCCGCTTACCCCCTTGGGCAAAAGGGCCGCCAGGCGGGTCTCTTCGAACATGTCCTGGTCGTTATTGCTGGCGCAGCCGTCGGTGCCGATGCCCACGCGCACCCGCTGGGCCAACATCTCGGCCACCGGCGCCACGCCGCTGGCCAGTTTCAGGTTGCTGGTGGGATTGTGGGCCACGCCCGCGCGATGCTCGGCCAGGAGGCGGATCTCCTCGCTGGCAACATGAACGCAGTGGGCGGCCAACAGCGGGTCTTCCAACAGGCCCTGCTCCTCCAGCCAGTGGACCGGGCGCCGGCCGGTGGCGGCCACCCACCCCTCCACCTCGTCGGCGGTCTCGGACACATGGAGCAGAAGCGGCACCCCGTACTGGCGCGCCAGGGCGTGGGTCTCGCGGAGGATCTCGGAGGTGCACATGTAAAGGGAATGGGGCGCGGGAGCCGCCACGATGAGGTCGTGATGCTGCCAATGGGCCAAAAAGTCGGCGCAATAGCGCAGGCCGTCGTCGTAGCTGGGCGCATCGGGGGTGGGCAGTTTCATCACCGTCTCGCCACAGATGCCGCGCATCCCTGCCTGCACTGCCGCCCAGGCCACCTCCTCTTCGTGATAATACATGTCGGCAAAGCAGGTGGTGCCCCCGCGGAGCATCTCGGCGCACGAAAGGAGCGTGCCCAAAAAGCAGAATTCGGGGTTGACGAACTCGCGCTCCACCGGCAGGATGTAGCCATAGAGCCACACGTCCAGCCGCAAATCATCGGCCAGGCCGCGCAACAGACTCATGGGCAGGTGGGTGTGGGCGTTCACCAACCCGGGCATGATGATGTGGTCGGCGCAATCCACCACGCTCTCGGCCCGGTAAGCGGCATCAATCTCCGCCATGGGCCCCACGGCGACGATCTCTCGTCCGGCGATCACCACCGAGCCTGGCGAGATAATCTGCCGCGCGGCGTTCATGGTGAGCACGGTGCCCCCGCGCAGGATCACATCGGCTTGAATGCGGCCGTTCTCCGGCGTCGCCTCTGCCATAGTCATCCCCTCCTTCGGCTCATTACGGGCGCAGCTTCCTCGCCGCAAAATCTCATTGTTGAGGGGATTATAGCGTTTTTGGCCGCCGGGCCAAGTGTATCAGCGGCGCTCGTCCGCATCCCAAACGCGATAGGCGGATTCGACCACTTGCTCCGTCGCCGGGGTTGCCGCGCCGGCCTCCTGGCGCAGCCGCTGGCTGTGTTGGCGCACCAGCTCCGTGGGGCAAAGGTTGACGAACAGCTCGATGCCCAACAGGATGAGGGCCAGATCATCCAACTGGCCCAAGCCCAAGACGGGATCGGGCAAGAAATCCCACGGCAAGAGGATGTAGGCCAAGGCCAGGAAGGGTATCAGTTTGAACCCCAGAGGCACTCGGCCATCGCGCAAGAGCCGCCAGGCAAGCTGTACATGATGGATGGCATCCCGCAGTGCCCCAAAACGTTGCGCATCGAAACCTTTGCTGGACATATTTTCCCCCTTTCCCCCGTTACTTCTTTACGTGGAAGCGCCCCCCAAGGTAGCGCCGGCCATTTGTGGGTGGTGGCGAGCCGCGTTATACTTGCGCCGAGCATCACAGAACTTCTGGGGCCATGAAAGACCTTTACCGCTGCTTGGATGGCTATATTCCGGAGCTTTTGCAGGCCCTCACCGCTTTATGGGGCGCCGCGCCGGCCGGCGAGGAGAGCCAAGCGCTGGTGGCGGCCCTGGCCGAGGCCATGCTGGAGCCGCAGAATATCGAGCGTGTCTTGGCCACCCTTTCCCCAGAGGCCCGCGAGGCCCTGCAAGACGTGGTGCGTGCCGGCGGCGCCTTGCCCGGCCAACGCCTCGCCCTGCGCTACGGGGGCGTACGCCGCCTGGGGCCTGCTCGGCTGGCCAGGGAACAGCCTTGGCGGCAGCCGCAGAACGCCCTGGAGGAGCTCCTCTACAAAGGTTTGCTCTTTCGCGCCTATGATACCATAGGTGATTATTATGGCGAAGTCCTCTTTCTTCCGCCGCAACTCCTCCAACGTCTGCCCGCATGGTTGGCCGAGCCACCGACCTGGGATTTCCAGCCCGTCCCCGCGCCGGAGCGGGCACGCCAGGATGGCCCGGCCTTGGCCGAGGATCTCTGTCTCATCCTGGTCCGCTGTCGCCAGGGGCAGGTGCGCTTGGCCGGCCCAGGGGATCCGGCCAAGATGGCCTGGCCCGCCCTGATGGAGCTGGATTGGGGGCCGCGCCTGGCCGGCAAAGGCAGCGGGGCGCGGATGTCTTTATTGTGGCGGCTCTTGTGGCGGTTGGGGCTGGTGCAACACGTCCGCGGGAGCCTCCAACCCAGCCCCAAGGCGCGGGAATGGCTGCGCCTGCCCGATGGTCCACGGCACAAGGGCCTTTTTCTGGCCTGGCGGCAGGACGAGGGCTGGGATGAACTCCGCCTTTTGCCCTCGGTGCGGTGCGAAGAGATCGGCTGGAAGAACGATCCGGTGGCGGCGCGGCGGGCCTTTCTGGAGGTGTTGGCCCATTGCCCCGGCGAGACCTGGCTCTCGGTGGAAGCCCTGCTCCAGCTTTTGCGGCGCCGGCGGCCGGATTTTCTGCGCTCCGAGGGGGATTTCGCCGGGTGGTACATCCGCGACGCGCAGACGGGGGCTTTTCTGCGGGGCTTGGAAGCCTGGGAGCAGGTGGAGGGAGCCTGGGCGCGCTATGTGCTCAGCGGCCCCCTGCGCTGGTTGGGGATGGTAGCCATCGGCTATGAGGCGGATGAGCGTCCCACGGCCTTCCGCCTGACGGCGCTGGGCACGGCATTGCTCCAAGATCGCCCGCTGAAATCTTTTCCCGCGGAGCCGGCCCAGATCGACGAGGACCTAACCATCACCATCCCCTTGGCCAACACCCTCTATGAGCGCTATCAGTTGGAGCGCCTGGCCGAGTGGCGCGAGACAACGGCAAGCCAGGCGGTGTATCAGCTCACCGCCGCCTCGGTGTGGCGCAGCCAGGCCGCCGGCATCAAACTGGAGCAGATCCTCGGTTTCCTTCGGCGCATCAGCCGGGACCGGGTACCCCCCTCCGCGGCGCAAACCCTGCAGGCTTGGGGCGAGTGGTTCCGGCGGGTGGCGCTGCGCCGGGCCACGCTGCTACAAACGGCAGACGAAAAGACCCTGGATCAACTGCTGGCGCGCCCGGAGCTGCGCGAGCTTTTAGGCGCAAGGCTTTCCCCCACCCTGTGCCTCATCGCCGAAGAACACGTGGAAGCGCTCGCTGAGAGGCTGCAAGCCCTCGGCATCTGGCCTCAACTCTCGCTCTGATCCGCGTCCTCGGTGGAGCTCGCATCCACGGCTGCGCCAACGGCCTCCGCGGGCGCTGGCTCGGCCGGGGCCTGCTCCGTGGTCTCTTGCTCCCAGAGCACCACAGGCGCCGGCTCGGGCTGCGGCGCTGCCTCTTGCGGAGCGGGCTGTACCTTCTTGGAGCGGCGTCCTTTCTTGGTTCCCTCCGGCTCCCGGGCCAGCCCGCAATAGGGGCACAGATCCCAGGCAGGGTTCAACAGACGGCTGCAGCCCGCGCAGGGCGTCTTCAAGTGGTGATGACAATAGGGGCAAAAGACGAAATCGGCGGCCACGCGGCGACGGCATTGGGGGCAGATATGGCGCTCCTCCAGGTCTTGCAACATGGCCTCCTCGGCCAGGCTGCGCTCATACTCCTCGGCCAGGGTGGTGTGGGGCCGCAATAACAGATAGACCACCAGGCCGGGGAGGGTAAAGACCATGACCAGCAAGGTGGCCATGATCTGGGCCAAAACATCCCGCGAGCGGGCGCGGATATCCCGCCAGGTCCAAACCACCAGGCCGGCGTAGAGGGCGAAAAGATACGCGCCGAGCACAAACAGCGCGGCAGAGATGTACATGTTCAGGTTTTCCGGTAACGTTATTCCAGGCATGCCCTGCATCTCCTCATAAAAATCACCAGATTATACCATCTTTGGCGGGAGCCGTCATTTTATGGGGCGGCGACCACCGGGCGTATGGCCGGCAGGAAGCTCAGCCCATCCTTGGACCAGGGCTCCGGAGAAACCTGCGGCGTGAGGGCGATGGACCAGATATCGCCGTTTTCCCTGTTCAGAGATTCCTCCGCTGGGGTCTCGGAGGAGAGCTGGTAGAACACGCGGCCGCCATCCGCCGCCCAGGTGGCATGGTTGGCATCCATCCCCCACGTGGTGGACACAGGGCCCGCAGCTCCTTTCCCTGGGCCGAGACCAGCACAAGCTCTGTGCGATATCTATCCCCTTCCCACCAATCCCAATGGCGCAGACCAAAGGCGATCCAGCGTCCATCGGGCGACCAGACCGGGTACATCGCCGAGAGCATCTCCTTCTGCGGGTTGGCCATCTCCAGCAAAGGCCCCAGGGAGGCTCCTTGGCCATTCCAGCGCCACAGCCAGGTTTGCTTTTCGCCGGTAAGCCCGCCCACGATCTCATCCGCCACGGGCGACCAATCCAGGCCGATCAGGTTGGTCTTGGGGGGCAGCTCAAGCTCCCCTCGGAGCTTGCCCTGCAGGTCGCTCAATAATCCGTGCATGGTGTACTCTTTTTTCCCATCACGGAGGGTCCACGTGTAGAAGGTGCCCACGACGAGGTCTCCCTTGGGAGAGGGGGCAGCTTGGATCCAGCCCTGCCCCTTGGCCTCGACGGTGAGGGTGATGGGCTGGGTGGTGAGGCGCAGGTCGGGCAGATCCCGATCGCCCTGATAGATGACCCCGTCTCGGCTGCAGACGGCCCGGATCCACCGTGCCCCCAAAGGCACGCCGGCCAGCTCGAAATGGCCCTGGGGATCCGTCTGCACGGGGTTGGCCGTCCCTTGGGCACAGACATGGCAGGTCCCTTGGGCCTCCAACACCTGGCCTTTCAAGGTGGCAAACGGGCCGGCCACGGTGCTCGGGTCCACGTAATCCCCGGTGATCATGCGCAGCGCGGTGCCATCCGGGCGCATGATGAAAACATTGCGCTCGTTGTTGCGGCTATGGATGAAATCATGGGCGCTGACAAAGATGAGCCACTGGCCATCCCGCGACCAGCGGAGGCCGGTGATGCTCAACGGCTCTGGGAAGTGGGTTAGAATGTCCTCCTCCCCGGTGACCAGGTTTTTCAACACGATGTTGGCGGCCTGATCCTGCCCCACCCGCACATAGGCCAACAGCGAGCCATCTCCCAGCGAGGGCGTGGGCGAAACGGTAGCGCTGGGACGCGGCGTGGCGGTGGGCGGTAGAGGGGTGAGCGTCTGGGTGGGGGTGGCCGTGGGCGGGGCCTTGGCCGTGAGGGTAGCGCCCAATTTGGCCGCCACGGCCGTCTCTAAAGCGGGATAATCGGGCGTAGCGGTGGGCGGTCGCGCGCCTGCCTCGGCGCAGGCCACACAACACAGCAGAACGAGCATCACCCCCCAAAAACCGGGGCGTGGACGGAAACTTGGCATGCTATCTCCCACAGATCATCTATCCAGGGGAGCGGGGAGGTCGCTACCGGATATCGGCGTCCCTTCCCCGCTTGCCTCCCGGCTACGAAAATAAGCGATGACCCGGCTGAGGATACCGTCGAGGTCGATCTGGGGCGACCACCCGATGAGCCGCTGGATTTTGCTGATATCCGGCACCCGGCGACGCATGTCCTCAAAACCCGCCTCATAGGCCTGGTCGTAGGGCACATAGACGATGGGTGAACGGCTGCCCGCCAGGGCGATGGTGCGCCGGGCCAAGTGCTCGATGGTCACCTCCTCGGTGCTGCCGATGTTGAACACCTGGCCCAGGGCGGCGGGCGTCCGCGCCAACAGTATCATGGCCCGCACCACATCGCCCACATAGGTAAAACAGCGCGATTGTTGCCCATCGCCATAGACCGTGAGGGGCTCGTTGCGCAGGGCCTGTTGGACGAACCGGGGCACCACCATGCCATAACGCCCCGTCTGCCGCGGGCCCACGGTGTTGAACAGGCGCATGATCACCACCGGCAGGGCCTTTTGCTTGGCGTAGGCCAGGGCCAGAAACTCGTCCATGGCCTTGGAACAGGCATAGCTCCAGCGGCTGCGCACCGTGGGGCCGAGGACGCTATCCGAATCCTCGCGGAAGGGGACGTCCTCGCTTTTGCCATAGATCTCGGAGGTGGAGGCCAAGAGCACCTTTTTGCGATAGCGGGCGCCGATGCGCAGCACCGCCTCGCAGCCTTTGATGTTGGTCTCGATGACCCGCACCGGCTCTCGGACGATCAGCTCCACCCCCACGGCGGCCGCCAGGTGATAGATCAGGTCGCACTCGCTGACCAGGCGATCCATCACCGTCTCGTTGGCGATATCTTCGATGACGAATTGGAACCCCGGCCGGCCCACCAAGTGGGCAATGTTCTCAAATTGGCCCGTGGAGAGATTATCCACCACGGTGACGGCATCTCCCTCGGCCAAAAGCGCCTCGGCCAAGTGGCTGCCGATGAAACCGCATCCGCCGGTGATGAGAGCGCGCATGGGCTTGTCCTTTGCTAGCCGCGATGACCGAGATTGTAACCCAAAGGAGGGCAGCGGTCAAAGTAGAACCTCCAGACCCGACAGGCTTTCCGCGACCTGTCGGGTCTAATTGGTCTGCGCGGCGGCCTATGGTACAATGGATGGGCAACTTTTTAGCGAGGTGAGCATGGCGCGGCACTGGCGCATCGTGGTGGTTGTGCTGCTCTTGATCGCTCTGTGTGGCTGCCAGCCACAGGTCATCGGCACCGAACGGGAGTACATCTTGGCCCGCATGGAAGGGGACACACTGGCCGTCCTCGCCGATGCGGATCCCCTCTATGACCAATTCGAGACGGAAGTCTTGAGCGACGCCTACTTGCGGCTGCTCCTGATGACCTTCGAGCACACCACAGAAGCGTTCTTGGCGACGAACCGCCACAGCCCCTTCCCGCAAACCCTGGCCAACCGGCCTGTGATCGTGCTGGATAGCGCGGCGCCGGGGCCTCTGCGCAACGTTCGCCTGCGCACGGGCCGGCGAATGGT
>DAOTZU010000068.1:0-8345 GCA_034433995.1 Anaerolineae bacterium | reverse complement strand
ATGCTTCAGAATATTGACATACGTGTAGCCCCGCCGCGCCAGATCTCGCGCGCCGTACTGGCACATGCCCACCCCATGGCCCAGCATGGTGGTGAACCCGCAGGAACAACTGACGCTGCGGCAATAGGGCAGGTACCCGCCCCAGACGGATTCAGAGTTGCGGGTGTGGCCATCGCAATGGGAGAAAAAGAAGGCCTGGATGATGTTCCCCTGGTAGGTGGCCACGGTATCATGGGTCTCCTCCACGGCCCGGTCGGTGGTATCGTAATGGGTGGCCGACCACGCCTGGCAATGGGTGGTGGTGCACACGTCCGCATCGCCGTGGGCATGGCGGGTGGCGGCATAGCTGCGGGCAGCCACGGCCTGGGCGCGGAGGGCATCGGCCGGCCAGGAGGGGGGCATCTCGCGGGGGACAACACCCTTTAAATACTCGTCCATCTCCATCTCCACCACCGTGCCATCGGGCATCAAAACGCGGATGGTGGCCGGCACCGTGGCAACGCCAGAGAGGGCGTAGCCCCTTTTCAGTTTGGCCAGCTCCTCAGCATCCGGCCCCTCCTGGGGCGGCCGTACCAGCTTGGCCTCAATGATCTCCTCTTCCGCCGGGGTGGGATACTGGGGGATCATCTCGAAATCCAGCCGCACCTGGCCCTCACCGGCCAGGGCTTGGCCCACCTGGGTCATGCCGATGAACCCCTCGGCCTCGGCGCGCACGTCGTAGCGGCCAGCAGGGAGGGCGAGAAAATAACGCCCATCGGCGCCGGTGCGGGTGAGCCGCTCGCCGCAGCGGATGGCGGCGCCGGCGATGGGCCGGCCGGTGGCGATGTGGGTCACCACACCGATGAAACCGCTGCCCTGCGCCGTGGACATGGGCAACAAGGGCGCGGCCACCAGCAGCATCACCAGGGAGAGAAGCGCGAGAGGATGAAATCTGTGGCGGCCAAGGTTGGAAGAGATGGTTCTTTGCTGGGTCATCTTGCACTCGAGGCAAAAAAATGGGCTAAGCGAATCGGTTCGGGCAGGCGATAGCCGGCGCCGCAGCGCAGGACCAGATCCAGCGCACTCTTAAGACGTATCTTGTGCCCCACAGATACGAACACCGGCTTGACCCGCCGCCGCGTGCGCAGCGCCGCGCCGATGATCTCCTCGCCATCGTAAAGCCAGGAGAAATCGCCCCGCTCCGGCCCGGGCTCGGCGCACGTGCCGCAGAGGAGGGATTTGGCGCAGCCCACCGTGGGCCAATCCAAGAGCACCCCCAAATGACTGGCGATGCCCAGTCGGCGCGGATGGGCATAGCCCTGGCCATCCACCAAAAGGACGTCGGGCTGGGTCTGCAAAAGGGACAAGGCCGCCAGAATCGCCGGCGCCTCGCGAAAGGAGAGGAGGCCCGGGATATACGGAAAAGTGACCGTCCTCTCCACAACCTGATGCTCCACAGGGCGCAGATCCGCCAGCGACACCACCACCACCGCGGCCCGGGCCACCCAGCCCTTGATGCCCACATCAATCCCCGCCACCAACCGCCACGGGGCGGGTTGATCCTCCGGCACCACCCGCCCGCGCAGTTCCTTTTGCAGGGCAATGGCCTCGGCGGGGGTCAACTCCCAAGAATGCTCGAGCACTGGCCGCAACATCAGTCTCCCAGCGCATAGCGCCGGGCGAACAGCTCATAGAGCTGTGTCGCCCGGGTGATGCGGTGCATCTCCCAGCAGATCCGCCCATCCTGGAGCAAGAAGGCCTCCTCCTGTGGTCCGCCGAGCCCACCGTGACAGCCCCACATGGGTTCAAAAGAGATCACCCGGTCCGTTCCGGGTTCGTAATGGCCCAAGACGATCAGGTCGCCGGATTGGGAGAAACGGGCCACGCGGCGCAACTCTGCCGCCGTCAGCCGCGGATGGGGCACCAGCGCCAGGGGATCTTCCCCTTCCACATGGTAGCCGTCCTCCCCATCCAGGGTGAGCACGCCACGCCGGGAAAGGACCAACACCTGCTCATCCTCCCTGCCCACGACCAGCCACACGCCGGGGTGGGCCGCCAAATCGCTGAGCAAATTGGGATAGAGCGTGGCGATCTCGCTCACAGAGAGCTGCTTGGGGCTCACGTTGAAATAGATATGGGCCAGCGAGCCCGAATAGCGCGCCACCACGTCGGTCTGGCGGGCCAGGTCCCAGCCCAGGTTCTCCTCGCCGTTGAGCCGGATCCGCTTGGCCACCAACTGGCGGAGCTTGCGCGGAATATACGCCAACGGCGGGTTCAGGTTGGCCTCGATGGCCGCCAGCTCGTCCAAGAGATAAACCGTCTGCAGCGCGCCTTGGCGCTCGTTGCCAAAGGCTTCGTTCACCGCCGCTTTGGCGCCTGCCAGCTCGCGGAGCAGCGCGCCCAGGGTCTGGCCGTGGGCCTGGGCCAGAGGGACGGCGGCCGTCATGCCGTGGTCAGAGAGCACATAGAGATCGTACTCGCGGGTAAGGGCCAACTGCCGCAGGCGGTCTATGCGCCGGATGCAGCGGTCAATGGCCCGCAGAGCCTTCAGGGCCGGCCTGGAGAGCACGCCATAATGATGGGCCAGCTCATCGTAGCCATAATAGGTGGTATAGATGGCAGGCACGCCACGATAGAGATCCACCATCACGGCAAAGGTCTGAATTTCGCGCAACACCACATTGCTCATGATGCGCAAGAAGGTGAACCCGCGCTCCAGCGGGCGAGGCGTCTCGTGCTTGAGTTTCTTCAGGGTGCCCTGCACCAACTCGGTGACGTACTCCCAAAGGATCAGCAGGAGCATCTTGAGCGTGCGTAAAGGGTTGAGCCCAAAAAGGAGCAGAAACCCCATGCCGCGCACGTGCTCAAAGAAGCGCTGGCGGTCCATGGCGCTCAGGGTAAAGAGGGAGAGGGCGGCATGGCCATCGAACATGTTCATGATGCTGGAGCCGCCCCTCAGGATCCCGCGCCGCCCCGCCCCGACGCGCTCCTGGATCTCTTTGACCACCCGCGGCACTTTACACACGATGGCCTCGCCGGAGGATTTGTCGTACCAGCGAAAGGCGGGGATATCCTCATTATTCCCAAACATGATCCCTGCCTGCACGGCGGGTGTGGTGCAGGGCAGGCCCGGATGCCAGGGATCGAGCACATATCCCTCCCGGCGGAGCAGCCGCTGGAGGTAGGGGGCATAACCCCGCTCCAGCGCCGCGACCAGGGCAGGGTGGGAGAGGCCATCAATTTGAATGACGAGGAACCCTCGGCGCTTGTTGCCCGCGGCAAGGCGCGGCAACCCCAGGCGCCGCACCACCGCGGCATATTTGGCCGAATAGTAGATGCCCAGCAAGGCGGCGACCAGGTCCAAGAGCGTGCGCGCGATCTGCGCCACGATCTCGCCGATGCGCTTCATAGGTCGACCTGAACCATCGGGTAGATGACCCTCTGTGTGCCTCAGGTTTCCAGTACCGAATTATCCCCGCCAAAAGGATTGGGCACGTAACGATCGGCACACCAATCGTTCTGCCAGTCGGTGCCGTTGACAAGATACCGGAACTGAAAGACGCGGTTGCGCTCGAACTCCAAGGTGATCTGCCAGCACTCGTCCTCTCGCGAGCGGGTGAGGGGATGACTGTGGCGATTCCAGCCGTTGAAATCCCCCACCAGGTGCACGGTCTCTGCCCAGATGGTGGCCGGCAGCCGAAAAGTGACCAGAACGGTATCGGGCTTGGAGCCGGGACTTTTGCTGATCATGGTGACCCCCTTTGGTCTAGATGATCAGGATTGCGGATGTGCCTCCAGAAAGGCGATGATCTCCCCCAGGGTGCTGCTGGGGTTATCCAGGTGCACAAGATAGCCCGCGCCGGGGATTTCGCGATAGGTGCCCTTGATCTGTTTACCGAGCCCTTGGAGCAAAGAGGCGGAAAGGACGCGGTCGCGCTGGCCGCGCAAAATCAGGGCGGGGTAACCGCCGGGGCCCAGCCCGGTTGCGGGGTCCGCCTGGAGGAGGCCATCCCTGGCCAGGAGCGTCGGCAGGATGGTCTCGTTGCGCCAAGGGATGCCGGCCGGCAGGAGGGCAAGCTCCGTCCATTGCCCATAGAGGGCCTGAAGCCTGGCCTCGGCTCCGGCCAAGTCGCTGCCGAAAAGGCCCTCGCGGGCCAGCAGTTGCTGCAAGAGGACGAAATCGGCTCCCGTCGTCACTCCCCGGCGGAGGAGCGGCTCGGCCTGGGCGAGGGTGGCGCTCTGCAAGCTGGGTCGTTGCCCGCGAAAGGCCTCCAGCTCCGCCTGCACCAAGCGGGTGAAGGAGGGGATGGGCGAAAGGAGGATCAGGGCGTCGATCCGCTCCGGATAGCGGGCGGCGTACACCAGGGCGCAATACCCGCCCCAACCGTGGCCCAGGAGCACCACCTGGCGCGCGCCGAGATCCTCGCGCAGCACTTCGATATCGTTGATAAAGGCATCCAGGCTATAGCCTCCCCGGCCCGAACGGCCGCTGCCGCGCTGTTCCAGATACGCCACGTCTAGATATCCCCGCAGGGCCTCGCCATAAAGGGAGAGGAGATCGTAGGGCAGGGCGCCGGGACCATCGCTCAAGTAAATGGCCACGCGCCGGCTGGGGCCGTCGAGCCATTGATAGACCAGGGGCACCCCATCGGGGGCGATAGCCACCCGCGTCTCACCCAGATCTGGAGCGGCCAGCTCAGGGATCGCCGCCAGATCCCAGGGGCCCGTTTCCTCCACCAAGGCGCGGTAGAGGGGAGCGTAATCCTTGCCGGCCAGTTCGCTCAAGAGCGCCACCACCTGGTCTTGCGCCAACCAGCGCCCGGTGACGTAATAGTTTTGTCTCTGCCACAGCTCACGGAGGGCCATTCCCAGGTCGGCCCGCTGGCCGCTATCCCGGCGCAGGTGATCATCCAGGATCAGGGCGGCCAACATCCCCTTTTCGCGGGCCACAAGGGCCAGGCCGGGATCGGCAGGCCCTTGGGCGACGGCCTGAGCCAGGCTGGTCTCGGCCCAGGTGGGATCCTGGAACCGTCGGGCCAGGCGGCGCATCTCGCCCCAAAAGGCGATGGCCGAGACCTGGCGCGCCTCCAAAGCCATCCGCCAGGACAAATAAGCGCTCCAGCCGGAGCTGAGCCAGCTCTCCGCCGGGAGGGGAGGCGCGCCGTAGCGCGGGCCGGGCCGCAGGGCGCCGCCGCTCCACAATTCCACGGCGGCGCGGCGGGCCACATCTGGCAGGGTGGATGGGGGGGTGGCCGGCGTGCCCAACACCAGCCAATCCTCGCCCAGGGCCATCCCCGTCGGTTCGGCCAGGTTGTTGGGGGTGGCCACCACAGCCCAGAACGTCATCTCATCCTGGAGCGTGGGGGAACGGCCAAAAAACCGGGCCACGGCCAGGATCTGCTGCCCCAATTGGGCCGCCAGGGCCTCCGCTTGGGCCGGACCGATGGCGGGCGAAAGCAGCAGATGCACCTGGGCCGCCTCGCCCGGCAGCGCATAGCCCCGATACGGGCCCAAAGCCAGGGCCCCATCCCAAAGGCCCTCCAGATGGGGCGGAAGATAGCCCTCGCCGCGGTCGTTGGCCGGCCAGGGGGCATACACCGCCCAGCCCGCAGGCGCCTGCACCTGCACCTCCACGCGGCCCGCCCAAGCCGCTCGCGGTTGGGCCAACCAGGAATCCGGTACGAGGAAAAGGGAGCGACTGAGGAGCAGCGCGTGATCGGAGGTCACGTAAGAGGGGGGAGCGCCATCTTGGCCCGCGAACCTCAGCGCGTATTCCACCCCCCATGTTCCGCCGACGGGAACACCCAGAGGCCAACGCACAAACAGAGGATCCTCTGCGCCGCGTTCCAAGAGCACCTCCCGGGCCCGGCCGGCGTTCAAGCGCACCCATGCCACCTGCGCGCCCAGATCGCCATAGCCGGCCCAATAACGACACAGCGCCAGCTCACGGGTAGCGCCGGCGAGACCGGTGAAGCGCGCCCGCACGACCACCTCCTGGGCCTGCGGAGCGGACAAGAGCACCGTGTAGCGCGCCAGGGGCGCCTCCGGCTGCGAACGGCATGCCAACACGTGCGCGCCGACCAGCGCAAGCACCAGGAGGGAGCGGACCTTCAGAGCCAAAGAGCGCATCGGAACCTTTCGCCATGCGTATGCTGGACCGCATGATAGGGTATGACGCCGGGATTATAGCATGGCCGGGGAGGAGGGTCAATCGGGCCCCGCCGCAAAACTTGACATACCTTCTGCCCGAACGTATAATAAAAGCCCGGTCCAAAAAGCCGGAGAGAGCATGGATTTTTCCACGGTAGAAGGGGGGGATAAGGGTTGACACAGGTCATTGTCGAAAAGGGAGAGTCCTTCGAGAACGTCCTGAGACGCTTTAAGAAGGTCGTCCAGGAGGATCGCATCCTCTCCGAGGTTCGGCAGCGCCGCTTCTACGAGAAGCCAAGCCAGATCCGGAAGCGCAAAAAGGCCGCCAAGATGCGCAAGAGCCGGCGCACGACCCTCAAAGCCCAGATGCGCAAGTACTAGGCCCAGCCTGGCGGAGTGCCCCCCTGCCGTGGCTGCATCATCGTTGGGATGAGTACCGCGATGGATCTTCGGGAACGATTGCTGGCCGATCTGCAACAGGCCATGCGCACCAAAGATGTGCCTCGCCGCGAGGCGATCCGCATGGTGCGAGCGGCCATCCAAAATAGCGAGATCGCTTTGCAACGCCCGCTCACAGAGCAAGAGATCCAAGACCTCATCGCCCGTGAGATCAAGCGCCGCAACGAGGCCTTGGAGCTCTTTCGCAAGGGAGGGCGCCAAGACCTGGTGGCCGAGGAGGAGGCCGGCCTGCGCGTGTTGGCCGAATACCTGCCTCAACAACTCTCCCGCGAAGAGATCACCGAGATCGTGCGCGGCATCGTCCGCGAGCTGGGGGTGAGCGGCCCCGGCGCCATGGGCGCCGTGATGCGCGCCGCCATGGCGCAGCTCAAGGGCCGCGCGGACGGCAAGCTGATCAACGAAGTGGTGCGCCAAGTTTTGGCCCAATAGCGGATGGGGGACCCCCCCATCCGCTGCGCTCGCTTTCTCCTGCATCCCTATCAGGAGCGGATGCCCCCGAGGTTTGGCAAAGAGAGCATGAAAAGACCCTCCGCGGGCACGATGCGTGGAAACAGGCCGGCCGGTCCGCCTCAGCACAAAGAAACGCCCCTTCGTCAGGCCCTGCGTGCCGTTCTCTTTGCCCTTTTGGTCTTGCTCTCCTGGAGCGCTATCCTCCTCTTTTACCCCTCCCCTGAGCGGGTGCGCGTCGTGGTCGGCGAGCCTGCGCCGCGGGATATCAAAGCACCACGTCAGCTCACCTACCTCAGCAATGTGAAAACCCAAGAGGCCAGGGCGTTGGCCGCCGCCAAGGTGGAAGACGTGTATGTGGGGCCCGATCTGCAATTGATGCAGCAGCAGCTCCAGTACGCCCGCGAGATCACCGCCCAGATCAGCACCATCCGCCAAGACCCGGCCACCGGCGAGGACGAGAAAATCGCCGCCCTCCGCGAGTTGACCGATTTTCCCCTCCCCGCCGAGACGATCCAGATCGTCCTGGCCTTGAGCGAGCCGCGCTGGCAAGGGGTGATCACCGAGACGCTGCGTGTCTTGGAGGCGACCCTCCGCGAGGAGATCCGGCCGAACCAGCTCCTGGAGGCCCGCCGGCGCGCCACGCGCTTGATCCGCTACACCCTGCCGGCGGATGAGCACGCCGTGGTGAACGCGTTCCTCCAGAACCTGATCGTGGCCAACACCTTCTACGACGCGAAACAGACCGCCCTCAGCCGCGAGGCGGCCCGCAACGCCGTGGAGCCGGTGTATGTGAGCATCCGCGCCGGAGAATCCATCCTGCGGGAAGGGGAGATCGCCACGGCGCTGGCCCTGGAAAAGCTTCAGGTGTTGAACCTGCTCCAAGCCAGCATCACCTGGCAAGACCGCGTGGGCGTGATGTTGTTCGCGGCGGTGCTGGTCATCTCACTGAGCGTGTACGTGGTCCGCAGCCAGCCTTTGCTTTTGGGCCGACCGCGCCGGGAGCTGCTCTTTGTTCTCATCTTGGTTCTGGCCGGGTTGGCGGCGCGGGCTGCCATCCCCGGACGCACTTTGTTGCCCTACCTTTTCCCCACAGCGGCCATCTCCATGCTGGTGGCCATCTTGTTGGATGTGCACCTGGCCATGTTCACCTCCGCCTTGATGGCCGTTTTGGTGGGCTTTAACGCCGGCGGGTCCATCGAACTGACGGTCCTGGCCCTCATGGGCGGCGTGGTGGGCGGCCTCGCCATCTGGCGGATGGATAATCTCGCCGCTTTTGTCCGGGCTGCCCTTTACGTGGCCTTGGCCAA
>DAOTZU010000067.1:0-3047 GCA_034433995.1 Anaerolineae bacterium | reverse complement strand
CCATCGAACGGGCAACGGTTTTCCCCATCGCCACCCCCCCCGACTTTCTCGCAGACTATCAACCCCAAAAGAGAACAAGGGCCCATGCCGCATGTGCACGGACCCTTGCCAAAGAGCCCCGACCACAGCAGGGCCCGCGGGCAGAGACGGACCAGGTCACTCCCGGGTGCCCATGCGCAACACCTCAAAGACCCGGGTGCGGGCAATGCGCACCAAGAGGATCGCCTCCACCACCACCAACCCCAGGCCGATGCTGGTGGCCATGAGCAAGGCCCGCTGCCAATCCACCAAGGGGACAAAGGGCGGGATGGGCACGGCCGGGCTATCGGTCAACCGCAGCAGGGGCACATACAGCCGCGAGGCCAGGATGCCCCCCGCGGTGCCGAGCACAAGGCTATATAGGAGGGTGAGGAGATATTCCACCGAGACAACCTTCATCACCTCGGACCGCCTCAGCCCGATGGCCTGCCAGATGGCGAAGCGGATGGTGCGGCCCATCATGGAGGCCATGCTATACACCAAGAGGCCCAAACTGGCCAAAATGGCCCCGGCCAAGAAGCAGACGGACAACATGCCAAAAGTGCCCACGCGCTCCAATTGCTGTTGGTCGCGCTCCAGGCGCAGGCGCAGGTCGCGAGGATAGGCCGGCACCACCCCCATGCGCAGGACAGCGTTGAGGATCTCTTGCACATCGGCTTCCGGCTCCAGCCGCATCCAGACCCCCCAAGGCAAGCCCCCGCCGGCCTCGTTCTGCAGGTCCTCCAAGTTCGCCACCAGGAGCGGCTCGCCGTCGCCGGTCATGGTGGGGAAATAGTCAAAGGTGCCGGCGATGACCAAATCAAAGAGTTGCCATTGCTCCTCGCCGACCATCACCCGCACACTGATGCGGTCTCCTTCCGCCACCTGCATCTCCTCGGCCAACTTGCGCGGCAGCAAAACCCCGTTGCGGATGGCCCCCAAACGGTTCATCAGGCCACCCAAGGAATCAGGAGCGTAATCGGAGCGGAAATAGATCACCTGAGGAAAGGTCAAGCGGTCTATGGCCAGCAAGCGCCCTTTGGGGATGCGTTGGTTCGCGACGATGGCCGCCTCGTATTGGGCCACCCGGGTGGCCGCCCGCACTCCCTCGATCCGCTGGTACTCGCTGATGGGCAATGTGAAAGCGTCGAGCTGCAAAACCTCTGGCGCCGAGGTGGCGATCTTGTCGCCGCTATCGCGCATGATCTCGCCGGTGGAGGTGTCCATGGCCGCCAGGGCGCTGAGATCGCGCACCTCGAAGGTGAGGTCCGCCCCCACCTCATAGCGGCGCCGATCCACCTGCCAGGTGTCGGCGCTCAAGGCCAGGGAGGCGAAAAAGACCCCCGAACTCAGGCAGAGCACCAACATGTACACCGGCGTGCGGTATTGCCCCCCCTCGCGGCCCAAACTCATGCAGCCCAGGAACCCCGCCGCCGAGCGCAACAGCTTGCCCACCCAAGTGAGGGGCCGCATGAGCAAGGCAAAGAGCTCCGCCGCCACGAAAGGCACCGTCAGCAGGAACAAGCTGGGCGCCAAGAGCAGCAAGGGATCGAAGGAGGGATCGCCCGGCTGCAAACCGATCAAATTCAGCGAGCCTTTCAGGGCCAGCTGGCGATAGGTGTAGACGGTCAAGAACACCAACAGGCCCAGGGGCAGAAAGCGCATGCTGCTGATAAACTCGCGACGGCGGGCGTGCCACTGCTCATAAGTCACCACGGTGAGGTTGGTGGCCAACGCGCTGGGCACCCACCGGGAGATGGCGCTCACCGCCATGCCCAAGCCCACCAGCCGCCAATCCACCGAAGCCAGATGCACCTCGGCCGGCGGGCCGGGGGCAAAGTGCAAAAAGCTGCGGGTGGAGCTCATCACATGGGCCAGAAACCAGCCCATGGCCAGGCCCAAGGGCGTGGCCACAGCCAGCAGGATCAGGATCTCCATCGTCACCAAGGCCAAGATCTGCAGCCGTCCGCTGCCTCGGCTGGCCAAGGTGGCCATCTCTTGGCGCTGAAAACGCGCCACCATGGTCGAGACGGAGGCCATGAAATAGATCAAGACGCCGATCAAGGGCAGGCTAAAGCCGAAAAGGATGGCCGAAAGGCCGATTTTGCGTTGTTGCCCCTTTTCCAGCTCTGCCAGAGGCGCCAAATCCATGCGCACGATGGGCAGGTTCTGGTCCAGCTCGCGCTCGATGTTGCCCAAGGCCTTGATGTAACGCTCCGCCTGGCCCAGGCTCATCTTGGTATCATCCAGGACAAAGTACCAAAGGGTGAAATAGGCCTTTTGGTAGCCCGTGGGATAGATATGGGCGCGGTACTGCTCCGTCGTGGTGAGAAATTTCTTGTTGAAAAGACGCGCCGGCGTGTTGGGCCAGAAGCGATCGGCCGGATCTCGGGCCTGCCAGATGCCGGCGATCCTCACCTGCACTGGGTCAGCCCGGCGGGTGGGATCCGCCAACTGATAGACCTCACCCGGCTGCACGGCAAGCTCGTCGGCGTAGGAACGTTCCACCCAGACATTGAGATATTCGGCCCGCACCTCGTCCCTGATGGGTTCCCCGGCCACGATCTCTATCCGCTCGGCGATCCCCGGCGAGAGGCTCACTTGGGCGGTGCCGAGGGTGGATTGTTCATAGCGTGTATCGCCCGGCCTGGGTTGCAGATAAAAGGCCAGACTATCCAATTGGACAAAGAGGGAGGCGATGGGCAAGCGCAACTCGCGCTCCACGAGCTGCGCCACCCACTGTTGGGCATGCTCCGCCTCCTCCAGGGTCAGCGTGCCCAAAGTCCTGGGCATGGCCAAAATCCGCAACGGAAAAGGCGGCGCATTCTGGGTCTTGATGCGGCGCGTAATCTCCTCCTGCATGATCTGCTTGCCCACGGCATCGGTGAACATGGGCACGCAGGCCAACAAGCCGATGGTGAGGGCAAAGCTCAAGATCAGCAAACACGTGAGCCCCACTTTGTTGCCCAACCTCTTGATGGCAAGGGCGATAAAAGCCAGAGAACGCATGAATCGGTCCGCTCCACGAT
>DAOTZU010000066.1:0-6137 GCA_034433995.1 Anaerolineae bacterium | reverse complement strand
GGATGGCATGGAGATCGAGGTGGACCTCCACGGCCCACCCTCGCCCAACATCGCCGAGATATTGGGCCACCTGCCGTCGGTGCAGCGCCAGACCGTGGAACAGGGCAAGCTGGTCCTGCAGCTCGGCAAGGAGGAGGATATCCCCGACGTGGTGGCGGCCATCGTCCAAGCGGGGGGACGCATTTTCGGCGTGATGGCGCGCAAACATTCTTTGGCCGAGATCTATTTCCAGATCCAGGGCAACGGCCAACGCCCAGAACGAGGTGCCGCATGAGCTGGAATTGGCGGGGCATGGGCGCGATCATGCGCAAGGATCTGCGCCAGGTGGTGCAGAACAAGATGATCTGGCTACCGATGATCATCGTGCCGGCGATGTTCACCGTGATCTTGCCCCTGGTATTGATCCTTTTGCCCAGCATGCTCAGCCCGGCCGAGTTCGAATCCGAGAGCAACGACCTGGCCGGCCTTTTCAGGGCCATGCCGGAGGAGTTCAAGCGCCCCTTGCAGGAGCTGACCCCCATCCAAAGTTGGGTCATGTTGAGCGCCAATTATCTTTTTGCGCCCATGTTCCTCATCGTGCCG
This sequence comes from Anaerolineae bacterium, assembly GCA_034433995.1. GTDB lineage: Bacteria > Chloroflexota > Anaerolineae > UBA1429 > UBA1429 > DAOTZU01. The sequence goes on along the minus strand of DAOTZU010000066.1, from coordinate 5,555 downwards.
CTGATGGTTTCGAGCATCCTGGGGGCAGATAGCTTTGCCGGCGAAAAGGAGCGCAAGACCCTGGAGGGGCTGCTCTACACTCCCCTCAGCGATACCGAGCTGATCATGGCCAAGCTGTTGGTGGCCTTTGTCCCGGCCCTGGTGATCGATATCGCCTCGTTTCTGGTCTATGGCCTGGTGGTGAACCTGGCCGGATACAAGGTGATGGGGCGGCTCTTTTTCCCGGTGGTCACCTGGTGGCCGTTGGTCTTTTGGGTGGCACCGGCCATCTCCCTGGCCGGGCTGGGGGCGACGGTGCTCATCTCCTCCAAGGCCAAAGGATTCATGGAGGCGCAGCAGTTAAGCGGGGCGCTGGTGTTGCCCATCGTCTTTATGATGATCGGCCAGGTGAGCGGCCTCTTTTTCCTGGGCGTGGGCTTGTTGGTGATCATCGGCCTGTTCGTCGGCGTCATCGGCGCCTGGCTGATCTGGATCGGAGCCAAGACCTTTGCCCGCGGCGAGATCATCGCCCGGATCTAGACTTTTCTTGAGGAGCTTCCTTTGAACGCACCACGGACCCATGAACGCTTGTTGGCGAGCCTCTATCGAGATTACGAGGCCGCCTTCCCGCGCTCCCGAGCGGCCCATGAGCGGGCCAGCACGGTGCTGGTGGATGGCATCAGCCATAATGCGCGGCTCTTTGCCCCCTATCCCTTTCGCATCGTCTCCGCCGAAGGGGCGTATGTGACCGACCTGGACGGACACCGCATCATTGATTTTTGGCAGGGGCATTATGCCAACATCCTGGGGCATAACCCGGCCGTCGTCCGTGAGGCCCTCATCGCCGCCCTGGAGAGGGGCTATGGGCTGCACGCGGGGTTCCCCGAAGAGCTCCAGACCGAGTTCGCCCTCACCCTGGCCAAGGCGGTGGACGCGGAGCGGGTGCGGCTGACCACAGCGGGCACCTTGGCCACCATGTACGCCATCATGTTGGCCCGGGCCTTTACCGGCCGGCAATTGGTGGTGAAGGTGACCGGCGGTTGGCATGGGGCCAACCCCTTTGCCTTGAAGGGCGTCGCCCGTTCCAACGGCGGCTTTGACCGCGTGGATTCCCAAGGCATGCCCACCAGCATCGCCGAAGAGGTGGTGTTGACCCGGTACAACGATGTGGAGAACCTGCGCAAGCTCTTTCGCTCCTTGGGCGATCGGATCGCCTGTTTCATCTTTGAGCCGTGCATGGCCGAGGCCGGTTTCGTGCCCGCCTCCGCCGAGTTCATGGCCACGGCGCGGGAGCTGACCGAGAAATACGGCGCGCTCCTGTTGTTGGATGAGGTGATCACCGGCTTCCGCTATTGCGCGGCGGGGGTGCAGCGGTTTTATGGGGTCAAGGCTGACCTTTCCATCTTTGGCAAGATCGTCGGCGGGGGGATGCCCATCGCCGCCGTGGCGGGCCGGGGCGATGTGCTGGATCTGGCGAGCCAGAAATCGCCCAAGCGGGTGTGGTTCAACGGCGGCACCTTCTCCGGGCACCCTCTCTCGCTTTTGGCCGGCCTGGTGATGATCAGGCACCTCCTCGCCCATGAGCACGAGATCTATCCCGCTTTGGCCGCCCGCACCGAGCGGTTGCGCCGAGGGATCGAACAGGTCTTGGCCGCGCGGGGCATCTTGGCGCGCTGCACCGGCGATGGGAACGGCGTGGTGCCGGGCGGCTCCCTGGCCTCGCTGTACTTTCCCCTGCGCGAGGACCATTACCCCACCTCGGCGGAAGACATGACCGACGCCCGCCTGTGCGACACGGTGTTGAAGGAACAGGCCCTCAAAGTGGGGCTCTTGTTGCACGGCGTGAACGTGGTCCATGGCCTGGGCGCCTTGTCTTTGAGCCACACCGATGAGGAACTGGCCCGCGTTCTGGAGGCCTTTGATGCCTTTGCCCAGCGCGTGGTAGCAGAAGGATAGGAGGAGTGACGCATGAGCAACGATGCCCCACAACCAGCTGCACAGCGGCCGCCCTCTCAGGCGCGCCGTGACTTGCTTTGGGGAGCCGGCTTTTTCCTGGCTTTCGTGGTGTTTTCGGCGGCGATGCTATGGATCTTTAACCCCGCCCCCAAGAGCGCTGCCCTCAAACCGAACCAGGTGCCCAAAGGCAAGGACATCCTGGCGCTGACGGTGGTGCACACCAACGACACCTGGGGCTATCTCAGCGTCTGCGGCAGTTGAGGCGGCCCCCAGTTGGGGGGCGTGGCTCGGCGAGCCACTTTGATCCGCCAGCAACAACAACGCAGCGGCACCACCTTGGTCTTGGATGTGGGCAACTCCCTCTTGTATGACCGTCACCCGGCCAAGGCGACCAAGGGCCAGAGCACCATCGAGGCGTACAATCTCATGGGTTACCAGGCGATGACCCTGGGCAAGCTGGACCTCACCTATCTCACCCCTGACGAAATCCGCCAGCGGATGGGCGAGGCCCACTTTCCCATCATCTCCGCCAACGCCTACATCACCGGCACCCAGGAACGCATCGCCCAGCCGTATGCCATCCTCGATGTGCCCAACCACAAGGTGGGCCTGGTGGGGTTGACCGAACCGCTGAACAACAGCAATTTTTATGTGACCGACCCCGTGGAGGCAGCCAAGAGCATCTTGCCCGAAGTGCAACGCCAGGCGGATATCATCATCCTCCTCTCCCGGGCCGGCCAGGAGGCCAACCGCCGCCTCGCCGAGGAGGTGAAGGGCATTGACGTCATCCTCTGCGGGACGAACGACGTGCTGGATAAACCCTTGGTCATCGAGAGCACGGGGACGGTGCTCCTCCATGCCGATTGGACCCAGCTCGGCCATGCGGGCGAGCGCGTCGGCGTGGGGTACCTATACTTTGATAAGCGCGGCAAACTGGTACACTACGAATGGTGGCGGGTGGAGCTGGATAATTCCTATGCCGATGATCCTACCATGCGGCAATGGCTGGAGGCAAAGGGCTGGTAAATTGCCCGGCAGGGAGCAAACAAAGCGCCGGCGGGTCCAGACGGATTCCGCCGGCGCTGCTCTTCTATGCCTCTCAGTAGGCGTTGCGATCGCCGCGAAACTGGTTCAGGATGGTGCGCAAGATGATCTTGATATCGAACAGCAAAGACCAGTGCTCGATGTAATACAAGTCGTACTTGGTGCGCTCCACGATGGAGGTATCCCCCCGGAGGCCGTTCACTTGGGCCCAACCTGTCATCCCCGCCTTTTCCTTGTGTCGCTCCATGTAGCGCGGCACCACCTGGCGGAACTGTTCCACAAAGATGGGCCGTTCGGGCCGTGGCCCCACCAAACTCATCTCGCCCAGGAGCACGTTGATCAACTGGGGCAGCTCGTCCAGGGAGGTTTTGCGCAAAAAGGTCCCCAAGCGGGTGCGGCGCGGGTCATCGGCGGTGGCCCAAACGGGGCCGCTATCCTTTTCCGCATCCATGCGCATGGAGCGAAACTTGAGCATGGCGAACGGCTTGCCATCCAACCCCACCCGCAACTGAGGGTAGAACACCGGCCCCTTGGAATCCAGCTTGATCAGCAGGGCGATCAAAAGCAACAGCGGTGAGAGCAAGATCAACCCCGCGGCGCTGACGCATATGTCCATCGCCCGCTTGACCACCAACTTCCAGCCACGAAGGGCCACATCCCGGACCGTCAACAGGGGCAGGCCATCCAGATCGCTGATCTTGATCTCGGAGGCGATGATTTGAAAGAGATCCGGAAAGATGCGCACCGTGGCCCGGGCGCTCTCGCAGGCGGAGATGATATCCAGCAGCTCCTCGTGGCTGGCCTGGGGCAATGCGATCACCACCTCCTGGACGCCATGGCGCTGAATGATCTGGGGGAGCTGGTCCCGCGTGCCCAAGACAGGGACGCCGGCGATCTCGCCGGCAGCGGTATCTTCCACAAATCCGATGACCTTGTAGCCCAATTGCGGCGCTTGCACGGTCTTTTGCAAGATCATCCGCGCCACATCGCCCGTGCCCACCAACAGGAGACGTTCCGGATATTTGCTGCGCACCTGGCGCTGCAGCCATTCCGTGCCCACCCGCCCGACGATCACCAGCACGATGGTCAAGGCCCAGTTGTAGAGCACCATGCCACGGGTGAGATCGTGGTCACTTTGATAGATCAAATAGGCCAGAGCCGTGGCGATGACCGTGGCCAGCGAGACGGCAGAGACGATGGCATAAAAGAGATCCACGCGCGAGCCACTGTGGCGCACATAGTAGAGCCGATAAAAGAAAAACGTGCCCAACAGGCTGAAAATCTGTACGGCAAGGAGGCCGAAATAATTGCGGAACGGCCCCAAGCGCAACTCCACGGGGAAGGGGATCCAAGCCCGCAGATTGTAGGCCACATAGAAGGCCAAGGTGGCCATGAACACGTCCACTGCCACCGTCAACAGGGCGAGGAGGATCCTCATTCTCTGCGACATCTTGTTCGCTCTCCCCGGACCTTTGGTCGCGCTACCAGGCTTCAGGCGGAGGCCACGCGTTTGCGTCCGGCGGGGCGCAAACGATCGGCCAAGAGCGCCACGGCGCACAACGCGGGAACGCCCAGGTCAATGAACCAATTGATGAGGAAAAAGGTGCGCTGCCGATAGTGTTTGGCATGAAAAATGCGCATGGCCGCGTAAAAAGCGCGGATGGCCCGCTGGCTGGCCTGGCGGCTGGCGGCGCCCTTGACATGGAGCACCGTCACAGCCGGATAATAGACCACGCGCCACCCCCGCTGCTTGATGCGATAACAGAGGTCAAGATCCTCGCCATACATGAAAAAGGCCTCGTCCAAGAGGCCCGCCTGGGCCAGGGCCTCGTGGCGCAGCAGCATAAAGGCCCCCACCACTGCATCCACGTCGGCCTGGGTATTTTCGTCGAGGTAGGTGAGGTTGTAGCGCCCAAAGCGGCGGCTGCGGGGAAAGAGCCTGCTGAGCCCGCTGAGGCGGTAAAAGGATACCGCCGGCGTGGGAAAGCTGCGCCGGCAGGCCTTGTCCAAGCTCCCATCTTGGCGCACCAGCTTGGGCCCGGCCACCCCCACATCGGGATGCGCATCCATAAACGCCACCATCTGGGCCAGGCCCTGGGGCGGCACCTCGGTATCCGGGTTGAGCAGCAACACGTAACGGGGATACACGGCCATCGTCTCGGATGTACCATACCCCAAGGCGCGCAAGCCCAGGTTGTTGGCATAGGCGTAGCCGCCATTGTGATCGCTTTCCATGAGGCGCACCCACGGGAACTCGCCGCGCACCATCGCTGCGCTTCCATCCGGCGAGCAGTTATCCACCACGAGGACCTCATAGCTCAGCGCGCCCGCCGCCGGGGGCAAAGAACGCAGACAGCGGCGCAAGAGGTCGCGGGTGTTATAGTTGACAATGACGATGGCTAGGTCCAACATGGGATTCTTTCTTGCCGGGATGACCGCATTGTAGCACAGACTATACCTTGGGGCAAAGCCTTTTCCAATGAGGGTGTTGAAAAAGGGGCGTAGAGGCCTTGCCCGCCGTCGGATGGAATCCGACGGCTCTGCTTGCCAAGCCCGCGGAGCGGGCTTACCATCCC
>DAOTZU010000065.1:0-4412 GCA_034433995.1 Anaerolineae bacterium | reverse complement strand
GCTCCGCCCCGCAAGAGCAGAGGATAGATAAAGGCCCGCCGGACGTAATGGGCCTCCCAAAGGAGGAAAAAGATCCAGGCCATCGCGTTGGCCTGTCTTAGCCCCAGGGCGAAACAGGCGGCAAAAACCAGGGCGGCCGGCGATTCCATGAGGATCCAGCCGAATCTGCTATCCAGGGTGGGCCCCCAGCCGCCGCGGGTATGCCGGCCGTAGGGCGCGGGAACAAAGAACAACGTGGGCAAGGTGAGCGCCGCCAGGGCGAACCAGGCGATGAGCAATCCCCGGTAAAAGGTCGCTTCGCTCATGGCACCTCCGCCGTGGCCGCAGCAATGGGATGGCTCAGGCGCCCGGTGGCCCTGAACCAGTTGAGGGTGTCTTCCAAGGTGGTGCGCAAAGGCCGGGGCGCGTACCCCAGCTCGCGGCTGGCCCGCTCGTGGGAGATATGGCGGTTGCTGCGCAATGTGCGTATGGAGACGCTGGTAAAGAGGGGTCTGCGGCCGCGCAGTTGGTCCCAGGCCGTGGCCAAAGGCGCGCCCAGTTGGGCCAACCAGAGGGGCAGGTATAGCCACGGCGCCGGCGCGTGGCTGAGGGAGGCCACTTCCTCGGCCAAGGCGCGGATGGAGGCCCACTGGCCGGAGAGGATGTAGCGGGCGCCCTTGGCGCCCCGTTCCTCGGCGGCCAGCGCTCCGGCCACCACGTCGCGCACGTCCACCCAGTCAAAGCCGCCCTCCACCAGGATGGGCATGCGCCCCTGGGCCAAGGCCAGGAGCGTGGTGCCCAGGTGGGAGGGACCGTAATCCAGCGGGCCGATGATGGCCGTGGGGTTGAGGATCACCGCGTCCAGACCACGGGCCAGGCCGCGCTGTACCTCCAGCTCGCCCGCCGCCTTGGAGCGATCGTAAGGCGCGTGGCGCGCGGCCAAGGCCAGAGGGCGGTTCTCGTCCAAGGGCGCATCCAGGGGTTCTTGCTCCAGGGCGTGGATGGAGCTGCAATGGATCAGCCGCCGCACGCCACAAACCAGACAGGCCTCCACCACATTGCGGGTGCCCAGGACGTTGACCTGTTCCAAGAGGGGCCATTCGCTGGCGAGGATGGAGATGTGCCCGGCCAGGTGGTAAACCACCTCGGCGCCTGCAAAGGCGCGGCACAGGGAGACCGGATCGCGCACATCGCCTGGGACGATCTCCACCGGCAAGCCTTGGAAAATCTCTCGTCGGCGGTGGACCAAAACGCGCACGGGCCTCCCTTGGGCGAGGAGCGCGTGGACCAAATTGGCGCCGACATGGCCGGCGGCGCCGGTGACGACGACGGTCATCCAAAATCCTCCTTGGTGAGAGGGATGTTCTGTGCCGCTCAGACCAGCTCCGGCTGTGCCGCCTTTTCGGCCACGCCCCAGGTGTTATCGCTGAGCAGGGGCACATTGAAGGCGCGGGCGGCCCGCTCCACGGCGGCCACATCTTCGGGCTTGCTGTGATAGCCCATGATGATCATGTACACCAGCACGTTCGGCCAGGCCTCGCGCAATAGAGCCAGCTTGGCCAGGTCATCCTTGATCTCGCGCAGGCGCTCGTGTCCCCGCTTGATCTCCAGCGCGGCCGCGAGCTCTCCCGCCCAGCGCCGCCCGCGCACCCGGTGAATGGTGTGGGGGATGACCAAGATCAGATCCACAACTTGCCAAGGCCCCTGTTTCCCCAGTTTAAGGCTTTGCTCCGTGGGCAGCTTGCACGCGTAATCGGCGTGGACGGCGCAGGCGGGCAATCCGTGGGCCGGCAGCTCGCGACGCAGGATGGTGTAATACAGACACTGCAGGTCCGCCTCAGAGAACCAGGCCCGATGGTCGGCCCGGCAGAGGGCGAAAAGGAGGCGCGCCGCCTCGCGGAGGAGGGCATCCACCGCCTGGGGCGCGGGCCAGGCGCCCACCTCCGGCGCGGATTCAAAGCGCGCCACCGAAGAGACAAAAGGATCCGAGGAGAGCATGGCCCAGCCTCCTTTCGCGCCGTCGGAGAGGGGCGCCCGGTGTCCTTTTTGCGCGGCCTTATTCCTTGGGCGCTTGCATCAGCTCGATGCATAACCCATCGGGCAGGGCGAACCAGTTGCGCCCCTTGGGCAGCTCGGTGACGCCCCATTTGTAGACCTCCTCCAGGGCGGCCTCCAAGTCCTCGGTCATGATGCCCAAGTGGGCCATGCGCCCTTCCGGCCCCTGGAAGGATTTATCGGCGACGAGCTGCACGCCCCCCACCAACCACACCTGAATGGGATCGTTCAGATCCCCCTGGATCCCGCGCACGGGCATCCCTAGGGCCTCTTGGAAGAAGCGGATGTGCCAGTGAATATCCCGCACATGGATGGCGGTGTGCTCCAGGTACGATTTTTTCTCGTAGGCCATAAAAGTCTCCTTGGGACAAGCTCTCGCTCGGCGGAATCTGGAAGGATTGTAGCCCAAGAGGAGGGGGCAAGTCAAGCCAATTTGCCTTCGGCCCGCAACCGCGCGCCGTAAGCCTCCAGAGCTTGCCGTTCCGCTGGGGTGAGCGTGGCCCGCTGGGCCAAGGCCCGGGCCACCCGCTGAAAGAGGGCCACGTTGCGCAGGCCCATCACCGTCAGATGCACGGCGGCATGGCCCAAGACATAACGGTAAAACATCTCTGTCGCCGGGTTGCCCTCTGGGGAGAACAGCTTGTCGTTGCGGGAGGCGTTCATGATCACCACGCCCGTGCCGTGGGCCAGGGCTTGGGGAAAGACCGTCGTCTCGGCCTCACGGAAGGCGCAATTGTACCAGCAGAGGACGGTATCAAAGAGGCCCGTGGCCACGGCCTCGGCGATCTGGGCCCAATCGTGGCCGGTCACGCCGATGTAGCGCACCAAACCCTGCTCCCGGGCCTTGAGGGCGGCCTCCAGGGCGCCCCCTGGCCCCAAGGCCTTGGCCCGCTCCTCGGCCGTGTTCAGATGGTGCAATTGCCAGATATCCACATAATCCGTGCCCAAAAGGCGCAGCGACGTCTCCAGATCCTGCCTGGCGCCGGCGGCGTCACGCTGGGCCGTCTTGGTGGCCAGGATCAGGTTGTGGCGGCGGCCAGCGATGGCCCGGCCGATGACCTCCTCATCTTGGCCATCGCGATAGACCCGCGCCGTGTCGATGTAATTGACGCCGCAATCCAGCGCGGCACGGTAGCCCTCCACCGTCTCGCAGTAGGCCCCGCCGATGCCCAGGCGGGTGACCTTGAGGCCGGTGCGGCCCAGGATCGTGGTCGGTAAAGCATCCATGATACCTCCCAAGTTTCCCCCTCACCCAACCCTCTCCCCAAGGGGAGAGGGTTGGGTGAGGGGCAGGTCAGGCGAGGAGAGACTCTGCGATGCGCCGGCAAAAGGCGATCTCGCCATCGGGGGGCACCTGGTCGGCCACGCCCAGCACAAAGGGCGTGCCCCGCCAGGCGGCCAGAACGCGCCGCAGATGGTTCTCCATATCGCGCCAGGTGTAAGGCGGCGAGAACATCACCCCCGGCAACCCGCCCCACAGACAGACAGTGCGGCTGCGGGCCACGGCGCGCATCTCCTCCACCGCCAGATCGCCGGCGGGTTGCGGGGTGAGGGCCTCGATGGCGTCGAACCCCACCGCCGCCAGCTGCGGCAAGAGGCCGCGCACGGTGCCATCCAGGTGCACGGCGCAGCGCACGCCGGCGGCGTGGAGCCGCTCCAGACGGCGCCGATGGGGCCCGGCCATGTAAGCTTGGTAGAACCCGCCCAGGTTATCGCTGGACAGGTTATCGGCGAAATGCACCAGGGGCGGTGCCAGCGCACAGACGGCGTCCAACACGGGCGCCTCTTGGGCCTCCATCAGGGCCAGGATCTCGCCCACCTCATGCGGTTGATCCATCAACAGATAGGTCCCCTGCTCCACGCCGGCCCATTCGTAAAAGAATGCTGCCAAGGGGCTGCGGGGCAGGGCGATGGAGGGGATGCCGTCGTACTTGGCCCAGAGCGCCAACCGCTGGCGATAGTCGGCGATGCAGGCCGGGCGCAGTTGGCGATGTTCCAGGATGTACCGCAGGATGGGCAGGTCCTCCGGCCCCGCCACCGGATGACGGGTGATGCCCACGGAGCAGGATTCGGGCAAAAAGACGCTCTCCTCGCGCAGCTCGCCCACGGGCGTGCGCCAGAGGCGGATGGTGCGGGGGCCAGCGCTCAGGCTCTCCACCTGGATAGTGGCGTCGTACTCGGGCTCGCCCAGCCAGAACTTTTCGTACCAGTAATAGGGCATGAGCCCCAACTCGCGGCAGAGCTGGAGATAGCCCTCCTCCGTCTGCCAGCGGGGATCGGCCAGGCCCCGCTGCGCCTGGCCGCTGATCCAATAGCTGATGTCGGCCGTCCAGACCACTTCATCCGTGGGGTGGCCGCTCAGCGCCTGCAAAAAGGCC
>DAOTZU010000064.1:0-1585 GCA_034433995.1 Anaerolineae bacterium | reverse complement strand
GCTGCGACACTTGGTCCAATCCGGTGTCATCGGCCCCCTCACCACGGTGCATTGTGACTTTTTGATCGGCGCCCATTTCGGTGGCTTTCGCGACCACATGCGCCACGTGCTGCTCTTGGATATGGCCATCCACACCTTCGACGCCGCGCGTTTCCTCACCGGCGCCGACCCGCGCACCGTCTATTGCCACGAATGGAACCCCCGCGGTTCCTGGTACGACCATGACGCCTCGGCTGTGGCCATCTTTGAGCTGAGCGACGGCATCGTCTACACCTATCGCGGCAGTTGGTGCGCCGAGGGGCTGAACACAACGTGGGAGAGCAGCTGGCACCTCATCGGCGAGAAGGGCAGCGCCAGCTGGGATGGCGCCGACACCTTCCGGGCCCAAGTGGTGACCAAGACCGGCGGCTTTCGCTCCGAATTGGCCGATGTGGAGGTGCCCGTCATAGATCCCGGCGAAAAGACCGGCGGCCACGCGGGGAACATCCGCGAGTTCCTGCGCTGCCTGCGCACCGGCGAGACGCCAGAGACCATCTGCACCGATAACATCAAGAGCCTGGCCATGGTCTTTGGCGCCATCGAGAGCGCCCAACGCGGCCGGCGTGTCACCATCTCCCTCTAAGGCGCGGTCCGCAAGGATTGGTCCCCTCTCCGGGGATCCGGCCCGCTTGCCCGGCTCACCATCGGGACCGGTGCCGAGATCTCGCCCATGAAATTGCGGCCCCACGGCAAAAGGGCTATAATCATAGCCGTCCTTGCCGTGGGGTGTGGATTCTTCCATTTCGGGCCTTGGAGTGATGTTCAGGATGCGGTTTTTGGCTTTTCTCTCCCTCTCGCTCAAACGGCTGCGGAACAAGCCGGGGCTGACCCTGTTGCTGGTGCTGGCCTTTGCCTTGACCATCGGCCTGATGGTCTGCGTGCCGGTCTTTGATGATGCCGTCAGCAAGCAGATCCTCCAGGAGGAGGTGAACCTCAAAACCAAGGCCGAGAACTGCCCCCCCTTCGCCCTGCATTTCTACTCCATGCCCAAGTATGGCGAGACCATGACCCTGGAGGACGCGGCCTACGCCCAGAATTGGCTCACGGATCTGGTGCTGCGCCATATCGGCCTGCCCATCCGCTCCCTTTACACCCAGAACGAGAGCCCGGCCTTTTACCTGCAGCCGCGTCCCGGCGATAACCGCTATTCCCGCGAGGTCTTGGGGGCGGTGCGCATCGGCATCGTGCCCAACATCGAACAACACATCCGCATCGTCCAGGGCGTCCCTTTTGGGAGCGAGACGAGCCCCGATTACCTCAGCGTGTGGATCGAGCGCAAATCTGCCGATAGCCTCGCTTTGCAGGCCGGCGATCTTTTTAACCTGACGATCCCCCATCTACTCAAAAACAGCCTGTTGTTGCCGGTGAAGATTGCGGGGATCTGGGAGGCCAGCGATCCCGGCGACCGTGTCTTCTGGTTCGATCTTCCCTCGCGCCTGATGGACGGCCTCTTCCTGACCACCGAGGCCCAATATCGCGCCTTTATCATCCCTCTCTATCCCGAGGTGACCGGCTACAATGCCTGGTATTACGTCTTGGACGATAG
>DAOTZU010000063.1:0-3033 GCA_034433995.1 Anaerolineae bacterium | reverse complement strand
CAAGGGATGGAGATGTATCGTCTTTCACGGGGGTCCGTGTCGCCTTGGACGTGCACGATCCGCGTGGCGCCGGCCGGCAGCGGCACGGTGAGGATCAGTCTGCCATTGGCCAAGTTGGTGGGGAGCGCGCTTGCTGTGAGCCATTCGCTGGCCGCGTACGTGCCGGTGGCGGGGAGGCCCAGGCTGGCCAGATCCACCGTGACCGTCGTCGTCAGCGGGCCGGTGGCGACGTTGCGCAAGGTCAGGTAAAAGTCTCTGCCGTTACCGTAACGCTCGATGTACACCTGGGGATTGTCGGTGGTGGCGTGGGTCACGGGCTCCCAGCCGGCCTGATTGAGGGCCATGATCTTGGGGATGTAGGCGCTAAAGAGGTCGCGATCGCGCTCGTACCAATCGGGCCGGGCCCAATAGTTGGTCACCCCGCCATCGTGGGTGAAAAAGCTGGGATAGATACCGTAGAAGGCGCAGATGCCAAAGTATTGTTCCACCAGCTCGTGGGTAAAGGCCGTGAGGTCGCAATTCTGCAGCACGTTGTAGGGCTTGCGATAGCTGAAGGTGCGCCAAAGGTTCAGGAGGGAATCCAGGTCGGGGATAAGGCGCCCGTTCACGATCCAGCCGCGCTCGCTGCCCAGGATGTCAAAGAGATGCGCCGGGAAGGCCCAACGCAGGAGGACGCTGTTGGCCATCACATACTTGTTCAGGGAATGGACGTCGTCGGCGATGCGCTTGGCCAGCTCATAGTTGGAGAATATCTGGGGCAAGACGACCCTTCGGCTGGCCGTGTCGAAGGTCAAGGGATGGTCGCTGAAGGCCCAATGCTCGCGGCGAAAGTTGCTGTTCAAGCCGCGGCTTTCAAAGCTATCAATGTATTCACCATCGAGGATGCCCCATTCCGGGTGGCGGTAGGGCTCATAGTAGTATTCGCCCCACGCCTGTGAGGCCTTGGTGGCCGAGTAGCCGGGAAGGGTTAACTCTGGATCGCCGTTCAGGATAAAGGCCGCCGCGTGGCCGGCAAAGGCCTCACTGGCCGCTTCGTAAAGGTACTTGCCCTCGGCTGTGAAGGCCCCCGAACTCAAGATCGCGTCGGCCCAGCGCCGTTCGTTGGCGATGGTGGAGGAACGCATGGTCTGGACATAGTTCATCACGGCGTTATAGTCGGTATTGGGCACGCTCTGGGGCAAGCGCAGCCAGTAACCCCAAGGCTCCGTCAGGTAGCGCAGGGTGTAGGCGTTCACGCTATCGTCATAGGCATAGACGCTGGCGTTGCCCGTCTCGTGGAAGCGGATGTTGAAATCGGCAATATTGGGGATACCGGCCAAGTCCGCGTGGGCTACCCAGATGCCATCCTGGGCCACGCGCCGTACAAAGAACTGGGGGTAGATCTGCACATACTTGGCAAAGGCGGCGCGAAAGCCCCAGGCGGGGTCGTGGTGATACAAGAGCAGCCGCACATCGGCGCGGCCGGGTTGCCGGCTGGCCGCGGAGAGGCCCAAATCGCAGACGACATAATATTGGTGGGTCAAGGAGTTGTAGGCAAAGCGCGAGACCACCGGCCGATCCATGGGATAGGCCAGGGTCAGCCCGCCGAAGGCGCTCAGACAATAGTGGCTCATCCAGCCGTTGGCCCCCCAGGGCGTTTGCAGGGCAAAGCGGTGTTCGGGGAGGGCGTTGGCCGCATACCCCGTGCGGATGTCCTTCCACCAGTTGCGCCCCGTGGGGGCGATGGGCAGGGCGAAATAAAGGGAGATGGCCCGGTCGTTGCCCGTGGTGTCTTGCAGGCTCGCATCCATGACGATATGGTTGGCCGCCGGCCGGAAGGTGACGGTGAGGTTCAGTCCCAAGGCGGCGTCTCTGCCGTGGTAAACCAGGGCGTCGCCCTCTTTGGTCACCGTGCCGCCCAGGTGGATGTACTCCGAGGCGGCAGCCACGTCGCGCACGTAAAAGCCGCTGGCGTGGAGGTTCGCGGCGTCGAGCTGCTCCTGGCCGTTGATCTGCAAACTGGCCACGGCGCCACCATAGGCGGTCAGCCCCAGGGAAAGGCCATCGTCCGAGGCGATGCGCAGGATCTCTGCCCCTTCCCAAGGGCGCTCGGTGGGCGGTCCGTAGAGGATCTTGGTCTCGTCGAAGGTGCGGATATCGCCGGCGAACTCGCCCACGGCGAGGTCGTCGAACCAGGCGGTGGCCGGGGCGCTGCCCTGGAACATGCACCAGATCCACACCGAGGCGATGGGCTTCTCTGGGAAAATCACCTTGTCCACAAATTGCCAATCGTGGCTGCCGCCGGCGAAGCAAACATAAGGGGAATAGGGCTGGGTGCCGTCGGTGTAGCGGATATCGAGATAGAGGGAGTATTGCATGCGGCAGCCCGCCGGCGCAGCGGAGGCCTTGCTCCAGCCGTTAAAATAGATGGGCCGGGCCAAGGGCTGATTGAGCTTGACCTCCTGGATCGCCGCGCCCAGGCCGCCGGAGGGGATGCGCAAGGAGCGGGCGCCGCTGTGGGCCTCGGTCTCGTCAATCTGGTAGGTGGTGCCGTAGCGCGTCCAACCGGCGCCGCCGGATTCAAAGCCGGGGTTGCTCAGCCGGTTGGGGCCGCGCTCCATGGCGGCGATATCCACCTGCCGTTGCACCACCCAACCGGCGGTGCTGGGGCCGGTGGCGCGCGCGGGCGTGACCGGACCGAGCAGAGAAAGGACGATGATGCATACCAAGGCCAAAGGGCGTGAACGATGCATGGGGCTATTCCTGATAGAGATTACACTCTAGAAGACGTTGCCGCGGGCCATCGGTTACTGCGCTGGGGGAGGAAATGCAGCAGCTGGAAGCCGGTCGCTTGACTCTCGCCCTGGCGCGCATAGAATGGGCCTCACAAACCGTTTTTCCCTCAGCATCTGAGAACATTTTCGGGAGCCGCCCGTGCCCGCCAAATGGTACGAACGCAAGAACGATGCCTGGGTGCAACCCCGCGGGGCGCCGCGCCGCGTCCCCTGGCTGCTCATCATCCTGATCTTCCTGGCGCTCCTCGCCCTGTTGCAC
>DAOTZU010000062.1:0-5763 GCA_034433995.1 Anaerolineae bacterium | reverse complement strand
TTTCTGATGGGCCACGGCGGCGGGCTCTTTGCCCTGGGCCAGCCCATCACGCTGACCGAGAGCCTCATCCAGGATAACGTGGCCAGCACCCAGAGCCTGGGCAACGGCGGCGGGGTCTGTTTGGCCTACACCGGAGATGCAGCGGCGACCCTGCGCGAGAACACCATCGAGCGCAACACCGCCTCGGCCGCACAAAAGGGCACGGGCGGCGGGCTCGCCCTCTATGCCGTCGCGGCCATCCTTCGGGGCAACACCCTCCGGGAGAACGCCGCCAGCGCCGCTGTGGAAGGCCTGGGCGGCGGGATCTATGCCCATTACGCCGCCCTCAGCGGGAGCGAGAACGTCATCCGGAACAACGTGGCCGGCCGCTCCCCCGCGGACAAGCTCTCCTCCGGCGGCGGCCTCTATGCCCTGAACACCACGGTGAACCTGTACAACAACCAGGTGTTGGAGAACGTGGCCAACGTGGCCACCAGCGGCGGTAGCGGCGTGGGCGGCGGGCTCTATGTCTATAGCTTTGACCCCGCAGCCAAACAGGCCAGTCTGGCGGCCAACACCATCCAAGGGAACACCGCCAGCCGGGCCGGTTCCGGTTATGGCGGCGGCCTGTATCTGCGCAACATGGATGCCACGGTGACCAACAACACGCTCCTGGGGAACACGGCCGGCACGCTCTCGGGGGCGGGCGGCGGCCTCTTTGTGGCCACCGACTATTACACCCCCACCTCGCGGATCGCCATCACCAACAACGTCTTCCGCGGCAACGCGGCGGCCCGTAGCGGCATCGGGGCAGGCGGCGGCATCTTCATGGGAGTCTATCCTGACCTCGTCTCGCCCTCGGGCACCGTGGGGGTGGATACCCGGCTCAGCGGCAACACCATCATCAGCAACACCGCGAGCACCAGCGGCGCGGGGTTCGGCGGAGGCGTAGCCCTCTTCTCCGGCACCGACAACGTGACCGTCGCCGGCAACACCCTCAGCGAGAACCTGGCCAGCGCCAGCGGCGAGGGCTGGGGCGGCGGCATCCACCTGGAGGGCAGCGGGGCCACCCTCAGCAATAACACCTTGCAAAGCAACATGGCCAGCGCCAACGGGGCCGGCTACGGTGGCGGCGTGGGCATCCGCTTCAGCAACCCGCGCCTGCTGCACAACGATATCAGCGCCAACGTGGCCAGCGCCCGCTCCATGGGCTGGGGCGGCGGCGCCCACGCTTGGTTGAGCGGCCAAATCCTCCTGGCCGGCAACACCCTGGGGGGCAACGTGGCCAGCCAGTCCTCCTTGGGCTGGGGCGGCGGCTTGGCCCTCGAATCCTGCAGCGACATCCGGCTGGAGGCCAACACCCTCGTCGCCAACCGGGCCACCCAGTCCGGCCCAGCCGCCGGCCAAGGCGGCGGCGCGTGGGTGCAAGATACCACCCCCATCACCTTCACCAACACCATTATCGGTGGTAACCACGCCCCCGGCGAGGGCAGCGGCCTGCGCCTGGGCGGCACGGGCACGGCCACCCTCCTCTACACCACCGTGGCCGATAACAGCGGCAGCGGCCAGGGGATCGTGGCCAGCCAGGAATACACTGTGACCTGCACCAACACCATCGTCGCCGGCCATAGCGGCACGGGCATCTTGGCGATGGGCATGAGCAAGGTCACCCTGGAGGCGACGTTGTGGCATAACAACGCCACCGATCGGGGCGGGACGGGCACCATCATCCATACCCACGATGACACCGGCGACCCGGCGTTCATCGCGCCCGGCGCGGGCAACTACCACATTGGCCCCACCTCGGCGGCCATCGACAAGGGCGTGGATGTGGGCATCGCCACGGATATTGATGGCCAGCCGCGCCCCGCCTTGGAGGGATACGACTTGGGCGCCGACGAATACCTGCGCTACGCCGTCTACCTCCCCTCCATCCGCAAACCCTAGAACTTTTCCATGAAAGAGAGCTGACAGGTCTTTCAGACCTGTCAGCTCTCTTTTTCTTCCATGTCGAGGGCCGGCGTTATTCTCCTTCCAGGGCCAACGTCTCGGCCGCCGCGGCCTCGGTCGGCACCATCTCATCGGCCAGTGGCCCCTCCACGATCACCACATCATCCCTTGCCTCATCCTCGACCGCCAACTCCGCCACCGCCTCTCCCACGGGCGCGGCGCTGGCCGGCGCTGGCGAGGAGGCCAAGGCCACGAAGGTACCCGAGGCGGCAAAGCCAACCACATCCGCCCGGCGGTCACCATTCACATCGGCCACCGCGCGCGGATAGGTGTTCTGGCTCGTCCAGCCACCGGCGTAACCGAACTCCCGGCTCCACAAGGTCGGCGCCGCAAAGCTTGTGCCGGTGGAAAGCGCCACCAAGACGCCCTGGTCGCGGAAACCGATCACATCCGCCTTGCCATCTCCGTTGACATCAGCCAAGGCCCGTGGATAGCGATCGTAGCTGGACCAGCCGGCCGCCGTGCCGAAATCAGCGAGCCACAGCGAGGGCGCAGCAAAACCCGTGCCGGTGGAGCGAGAAACCCAGACCCCGCTGGTGTTGCAGCCCACAATATCGGCCTTGCCATCACCATTGACATCGGCCACAAAACGGGGATACAGGTTCTGGCTGGTCCAGCCGCCGGCGGAGTAACCGAAATGCTTGATCCACAGGCTGGCCGCGCCGAAACTCTTGCCGGTGGAGAGCGAGACATAGGCCCCGGCGTTGCCAAAACCGACGATATCCGCCTTGCCGTCGCCATTCACATCGGCCACGGCGCGAGGATACTTGTCCTGGCTGCTCCAGCCGCCGGCCGATGTGCCGTAGCCCTTGATCCACACCGCTTGCGCGCTAAACCCCTTGCCCGTGGAGAGGGCCACGTAGGTAGCGGTGGAATAAAATCCCACCACATCGGCCCGACCGTCCCCGTTCACATCGGCCAACATGCGCGGGTAAAGGTTCTGGCTGGTCCAGCCGCCGGCGGAATAACCAAACGCGCCCACCCAGAGACTTGGGGTATTGAAGCGAGAGCCGTTGGCAAGGGAGACGTAAACGCCCGCTTTGCCGAAACCGACGACATCGGCCTTGCCATCGCCGTTCACATCCGCCACGGCGCGCGGATACGTGTCCTGGCTGCTCCAGCCGCCGGAGCTCTTGCCATAGCAGGCAATCCACAAGGTAGCGGCATCAAAATGGGGCTCAGCAGCAGGTAAGGTCAAATTGAGGGTTGTGGTGTTGCCACTTTGCCAGGTTCCGCTCTCTTGGGCCCACTCTTCGCCCACTTGGAAGCGCACGAGATCACCGTTCTTGCCACCCTCCAGGGCAGGCGTGTTGGGATCGTCGGCGGGGATTTGAAGCTGATACCAGGCAACCCCATTTTGCAGCGTCACGGTTGTGGCGCCCACTTGGGTCTCACCGATCCATGCCCGCACCGCCGTCCCCTGGGCCACATTCTGGCCGCCGCGGGTCACCGTCCCCTGGAAGGTGGCTGGGGTGGGCGTCTCGGGCGTCTCCACATGGTCCGTCATCACCCAGGCCTCAAAGCAATCGTAACGCACAAAATCGTAGGTCAGATAGGCAAAGCCGCTCTTGCCCCACGCCGTGCCCCAGGAGTTGACGATCTTGAAGCCGCCGATGGCATCATCATACCCCACCACCAGCACGGCATGGCCGCCATAATATGGCTCGCCGGGGGCGGGGCGGGTAACGATATAGTCCGTGGACGAGGCGCCATAGAAATCAGCATAGACGGGCACCGCCAGCGCAATCGGCTCGCCATTGGCCAAGAGGGCCTTGAGCACGGCCAGGTCGGCGTTCCCCTTGCCCAAAAAGACGTTGGCGTAGCTCTCGCTGCGATACGGCCAGGCGCCCTCCACCACCGCTTGCGAGGGCTGGGTGCAGGAATCGAGCTGGGAATAGGGAAAGGCCGCCAAGGTGGCCGCTCCCTTGGTCTGCAGGATGGTGAACCCGTTGGGGAAGGTCATCCCCGCATCCTTGGTACAATCGCTGGTGGCGCGCTGGTTATAGATATAGGCCGGGCTGAATTGATGGGCCGTGGTGTTCACCTCCCAGCCCCGCTCCTGGCGTTCCTGGAAGGTCTTGTAATAATACCCCACGGCCCAGGCCACGCAGCTCGATTGCATCCCCTGGTTGCCCACCGGTGGCAGCCCCGCGCTCAAATCCACCACGCTGGGTAAAGAAGCCAGGTCGCGCTGCAAACGGGAGGTATCCAGCCGGGGGAAATCTCCCGTGGCCGGCAAAAGGCCCAGGCCATAGGGTCCTTTGACCTGCTCCTCAGCCAGGGAGCTCGGCATCATCCCCAGGAGCACCAACACCGCCACAAGGAGCACATAAAGAACCCTACGGGTGATGCGCATGTCGCTATCCTCCATTGTTCTGTTGGCAGAGATCGCCTTTGGCCTCACGCCTCTAGCATAGCTGCCGTTCTAGAGGGGGAGATAAAAGGCCCGTTAACGGTGGCTAAATTGCGGATTAAGGAAGCAGCGGGAGGACACATACTATGCAAAGAGACGTTGCAGGGCAGCCCCAGGGGTGGCCTAGCCTGACTTTTGGTTGACCTAAGGCTGAGAAACGTCTGACATATCTTTGACGAGGGATTTGACAATCTCCGGCTTGAAGATATAATTCAAATATCATTGAATTATTTTGAGGAGACCTATGCCCGATCCGGTGCCTCCCTCGCCAGCCCATCAATGGCTAGCCCTCCAATGCAAGGCCTTGGCCGATCCGCGGCGCTTGAGCATCCTCGACACGCTGATGGATGGGGTGCAATGCAATTGCGAGATCGCCGAGCGGCTCGGCATCTCCCTCAGTCTGGCCTCGTATCATCTGCGCATGTTGAGCGAGGCGGGCCTGGTGGAAAGCACGCCCGATCCGGAGGATGCGCGCTGGATCTATTACTCGGTCCGGCGGGAAGCACTGGAAAACCTAAAAGGGGAGATCTGTCGGCTGTTGGATGTCGGGCGCATTCAGCCGCGCCAGCCCTCGTGTGGACCCAGGAGGGGCGAAACCTGCGGGCCCAAACGCGGCGGCTCGGCGGGGCAGCGCAACCGCATGCAGGAAAGGGGGCGCGATGAACCTGGTGATTGAATTAGACGCTCTCTCACAGTTCCAAGTGAAACGTTCAGAGGTGACCATCTCCGTGGCGCCGGGGGCCACAGGGCGCGACATTCTGAAAGCTCTGGCACAAGCATTGCCGGCCCTCGCCAAAACCACGATCGATGCCGAAAAAGGCGCCTTCTTTGACCGAGAAATGTGGCTGGCCTATGAGAATCGGGTGGGCATCCCCGATCTGGGCGTCCCACTGCCCTTGGAGGATGGGATGCGCCTGCTCATCCTCTCCGCCGTCTGCTAAAGGGCCTCGCTGCTGGGGCCAAGCTGCTCGGCCAAAAGGTGCAGCACGGCCTCGGTGGAGAGGCGCTTGTTGCCCAGGCGGTCGGATGTCCAAAGGAAATGGCGCACCGCCTCGCCCGCAGGGGTGGAGACGGCTACATAGACCGTGCCCACCGGCTTGGCCGGCGTGCCGCCCGTGGGGCCGGCGATGCCCGTGGTGGCCAGGCCCACCTCCGCGCCCAACAATCGCCGGACGCCCTGGGCCATGGCCAACGCCACCTCGCCACTCACCGCGCCGTGGGCGGCCAACATCTCTTTTGGCACCCCCAACAGGCGCTCCTTGACCTCGTTGGCATAGGCCACCACACCGCCCAGAAAAAAGGCGGAGCTCCCCGACAGGTTGGTCACCGTATGGCTGACCAGCCCACCGGTGCACGATTCG
>DAOTZU010000061.1:0-6256 GCA_034433995.1 Anaerolineae bacterium | reverse complement strand
CAGCTCCACGATCTCGCCGCGCTCGTCTTTCACCACCCGCTCACACCGGATAAAGTAGGCATAGCGCAGACGCACCTCCCGCCCCGGCGCCAGGCGGAAGTAACCCTTGGGCGGGTCCTGGCGGAAATCGTCGCGCTCGATATAGAGCACGCGGGAAAAGGGAACAGGGCGTGTGCCCATGGAGGGATCCTCCGGGTTGTTGATGGCGGGCAACTCCTCCACCAACCCCTCCGGATAGTTATCCAACACCACCTTGAGCGGGCGCAACACCGCCATCACCCGCGGCGCGCGCTTGTTCAAGTCCTCGCGGATGCAATGCTCCAGGAGGGCGATATCCACCACGCTATCGGTCTTGGCCACGCCGATCTGCCGGATAAAGTCATGGATCGCCTCCGGCGTATACCCCCGTCGCCGCAGACCGCGCAAGGTGGGCATGCGCGGATCGTCCCAGCCCGAGACGATCCCCTCCTCCACCATGCGGCGGAGCTTGCGTTTGCTGAGGGCAGTGTGGGAGAGGTTGAGCCGCGCAAACTCGATCTGCCGCGGATGATGGATGCCGAGCTGGTCCAGGAACCAATCGTACAGGGGGCGATGGATCTCGTATTCCAGCGAGCACAGCGAATGGGTGATCCCCTCCAGGGCATCGCACTGGCCGTGGGCCCAATCGTACGTGGGATAGATGCACCACTTGGTGCCGGTGCGGTGGTGGGGCGCCTTCAAGATGCGATACATCACCGGATCGCGCAGGACGATGTTGGGCGAGGCCATGTCGATCTTGGCCCGCAGGGTGCGAGAACCCTCCGGGAATTCGCCCTCGCGCATGCGGCGGAAGAGGTCCAAATTCTCCTCCACCGTGCGGTTGCGATAGGGGCTCTCCCGGCCCGGCTCGGTCAAGGTGCCACGATAGGCGCGAATCTCCTCCGGGCTCAGATCGCAGACGTACGCCTTGCCCTTTTTGATCAATTGCACGGCCAAGTCATAAAGCTGCTCAAAATAGTCGGAGGCGTAGAACAGGCGATCGCCCCAATCGTAACCCAACCAGCGGATGTCCTCCTGGATCGCCTCGACGTATTCCACATCCTCTTTGACGGGGTTGGTATCGTCGAAGCGCAGGTTACACAGCCCGCCATAATCGGCGGCGATGCCGAAATCAATGCAGATGGCTTTGGCATGGCCGATGTGCAGATACCCGTTGGGCTCGGGCGGGAAGCGGGTATGCACATGGTCGAAACGGCCGCTCCGCAGATCCTCATTGATAATCTCACGAATGAAATCGGTGGCAGGGACAAGGTTGATGGCGCTCATACTCTGGCTCCGTGGGCATGACTATAAGATATATCATACACCGAAGGGCCCAATATGGCAACATGGGCTAGTTTTTTCGACAACCTCATTTTTGCCACGAAAACGTGATTGACATATCCCCTCAGCCGGGGCATAATAGGGCCAATCCCTGAGCCATGTACGTGGAAGGTAGGTACCCCATGGTGGACCTCTCCCTCCGAGGCCAAACGGAAGCGGCGCATCGCCTGCTCCAGGCGGGAGATTTTCTCGCCGCCCTGGCCATATGCCGGCGCATTTTGGAGGCTTTCCCCCGGCATGTGCAGACGTACCTGCTCCTGGCCAAGATCTATGCCCGCCTTGGCCAAGGAGAGCTGGCGGCCGACCTCTGGCGGCGCGTGTTGAGCGCGGATCCAGAGAACGCCGCGGCGTGGGCCGGTTTGGCCCAGGTGAGCGCCCAACGCGGCCTATGGGATGAGGCGCGCCGGCAAGGGGAGCTGGCAGCGGAATTGGCGCCGGGCGATGAGGAGATCCTCCTGGACCTGCGGCGCCTTGGCCAGGCGCACAGCGTGGCTCCCTCGGCCCGCCGCCAGCTGAGCCGGGGCGACCTGGCGCGCATCTACCTGCGCGGCCAGTTGTACGGCCAGGCGGTGCGCGAGTTGCGCGCGCTGGTGACGGAACAACCCCAGCGCTGGGATCTGCGGGTGGCCTTGGCCGAGGCGCTCTGGCGTGACGACCGGCCGGAGGATGCCGAGGCCGTCTGCCGGGGGATTTTGGCCGAGTTGCCCTATTGCCTCAAGGCCAATCTGATCTTGGGGCAGCTTTTGCTCAACGGCGCCCGGGATGAGGAGGGGCGGGCTTGTCTACAGCGCGCCCAGGCCCTTGACCCGGAGAACACCGTGGCCCAGGTGCTCTTTGGGGCCCGGTCTCCTCTGCCGCCGCGCCTGGCCCGGCTCCCCTGGCGCGAGGAGGACGCACCGCCGCTGGAATTGCCCTATCTGGTGGATGATGAGGAGGTGGTGGCCGAGGCGGTGATCATCGAGGGCCAAGCCCGAACGCCGGCCCCGCAGGCCGAAACAAGGGGGCCTGAGGCGCAACCTGCCCCCGACGCCCCCGCCCCAACGGCCTCTGGCCCGCAAACCACCCTGCCGCCAGAACAGCCGCCGACCCCTGCCGGCCCACAGGCCAAATGGTCCCTCCTGGATATCCAAATCCGGTATGTGGAAGAGAACCCGGATGATGCGGTGGCGCGGCTGGATTTGGCCCGGCGCTTGCGCGCCAGCGGACAAAAGGAGCAGGCGCTGGCCCATTACCGCTACCTGATCGAGCAGGATTACGCCCTCTTGGGCGAGGTCATCCGCGACCTGGATGGCCAGAGCCGCCTCTATCCCGACGACCGGGCCACAGCCGAGCTCCTGCGCGCCGCCCGTGAGCGGGAAAGATGCCAGCCCAAAAGTTGAGGGGCCAAATGCTCAGGCCATGCGCACCACGGTGCGCGCCCCGCTCCACAGCTTTTCCAACTGGTAGCGCTCGCGTTGCGCCTCGGAAAAGAGGTGCACCACGATGGCGCCGTAATCAATGAGGATCCAGCCCGATTCAGGCGTGCCCTCCACGGCCAGGGGCTGCAATCCTTGTTGTTCGTTCATCTTTTCCACCAGCTCCTGGGCCATGGCGCCCAGTTGCCGTTCGCTATCGCCGGTGGCGATGATGAAAAAGTCGGCGATGATGGTGAGCTTGTTGAGATCCAAGAGCAGGATGTCTGACCCCATCTTGCCGGCGATGATCTCGGTCATCGCGCGGGCGGTTTCCAAGAGTTCCAGAAGTCCCCTCCTCGGCCAATGCATCGGCCCACAAGATGTCGCGGCCATTATACCATATCCCC
Organism: Anaerolineae bacterium; assembly: GCA_034433995.1. Lineage (GTDB taxonomy): Bacteria > Chloroflexota > Anaerolineae > UBA1429 > UBA1429 > DAOTZU01. Next base: position 3,093 of record DAOTZU010000061.1, on the reverse strand, counting down.
AAGGGGAGCGCCAAGCGCCATCTCTCCCCACCCAAGACCTGACAGGTCTCCGAAGACCTGTCAGGTCTTTGACAGAGCCCCTGTTCACGTGTATAGTTACGCCCGTGGATCTAACCTATCAGGAAGGCCGACACGAACGTGGGCGAACTGGGTAGCCGTTTGCGCGAGGCCCGAGAGCGCTTGGGGCTGGATCTCGATCAGGTTGAGGCCGGCACGCGCATCCGTCGCGTTTTTCTAGAGGCGCTGGAGGAGGAGCGGTTCGATGCCCTCCCCGCCGACGTGTATGCACGGGGTTTCTTGCAGAATTATGCCCGTTTTCTGGGCCTAGATCCCACGGAGCTGCTGGCGGCCTACCGGGCGGCCAAGGGAGGGAAGGCCGCCTCCATGCCCACGGTGTTGAGCGAGCCCTTGGTGCGCGGCCCCCGCAGCGCCATCTGGCCGGCGGTTTTTCTGGTGGTGATGGCCTTGGCCATCCTGGCCCTGGCCGGATGGTACGCCTACAACCGCTTTTATCTGGGCCAGGACCCGTGGCCACGGCGCCTTACGCCGCCAGCCTCCGAGCCGACGGCCACCCGCAGCGTGATCACCTTCGCGCCTTCGCCCCAACCGACCACCGCCGAGCCAACGCCTTCGCCGACGCCCTCCGCCGAGGCCACGGCCACGCCAACGGCCCTGGCCCTCCTGCCCACGGCCACGCCAGAACCTGCCACGACAGCTACGGTGCTGTATACGCCAACCCAGCGAGCGACGGCGATCCGCCAGCCCACCAACACCCCGGCCGCCACCATCACGGCCACCGCCACGCCCATCCCGGAGGGGGCCATCCGCGTCGCGGCGCGGGTCGTGGCCAAGACCTATCTCCTGGTCACCATCGACGGCCAAAAGGCTTACGAAGGGATTCTAGACGCAGGGGATAGCCGGCTGTGGGTGGCTCAACGAAGCTTGGCCCTGCGGGTGGGGAACGCCGCCGGCATCAAGTTGGTGGTCAACGATGTGGAGGTGGCGCCTTTGGGGACCAGCGGCCAGGTGGTGGATGTCACCTACACCTTGGAGAACCTGCCCAAGCCCTAGAAGACCGCTGAACAACCCCGGCTTTTGGGGCTGTGGGCCGGGTAGCTGACACGTTTTCTGATGGACAGGAGGCAATGAGGTGCACAAAGGGCAGGGGCAGGCGTGCGTACAGCCTCTTTTGGGGCTGCCTCTTGCCCTCTTTGCCTCACCCTGCCGCGCTCAGTATCTCCTTCATGCGCCTCGTGTCGCCCTCAAACAGGGTGAACAGGCGCTGGAGGTTCACAGCCGCCCCTGTCCACTGAGCCTGCAGGCGCACCTTGGCCTCCCCGATGTAGCGGGCTCGCCGCAGACCGTGCTGCACCAGACAGGCGATCAGACGCTCAATAGCCGCTCGCAGCCGGTAGAGTTGCTTGAACTCCTCGGTCTCTTGCCGCTTGCGCGCCGCCTGCAACAGGGACTCATGATAGTGTGTCCTGACCGACCGCCCTTCCGTCTTGCTGCGCACACAGCGCCCAAACAGCGGGCAGGCCTCACACACGCTGCGCTCAAAGGTGAAGAGCAGCACAGGCCGGCCTTGGGCATCCCTCGTCTCTTGGCAACGCACCGCTTTGTGCCCTTGCGGACAGGTCGCACTCTGGGCCTCTACATCGATGTCAAAGGCAGGCTTGGCGACATCGGGATCAGAGGGCTGACCCAGCGGCGAGACCAGATCGATGCCCTGCTCGGCACAGGCCGCACGGTTGTCCCCGGAACCGAAGGCACCATCGCCGATGACCCGTTCGACCTGCACCTCGTGTTGCTCCTGCACGGTCTCCACCATGTCCGTCAACTCGCGACCATCACCGGCATTGGCCGCCATCGGCTCCACCGCCAGCAGCAACTCGCTGGCCTGGTCGGCCGCCACCTGCACCTTCCGACCGTCGAAACGCTGCGCAGCACTCTTGCGCCCGTGGCGCATCTCCGGGTCGGTCATGCTCACGATGCGGTCCGGGGCGACACCGTCGCCAATCTGGGGATCACCGTGTTCATCGCTCTCCACGTCATCGCCCAGGACCTTGGCCAGCAGCCAGGCCGCAGTCCGTACCTCTGGATCATCGGCCTCCTGCCGCGCCAGTTCCAGCACCGCCTCGGCGTCTTGCACCAGCACCTTCAGTTGCGCTGCCCGTGCTTTGGCATCTGCCCAGTCGATGGCGGCTTTGCGGTCGCTGTCGAGGTACCTCGCCAGGTTGGCGGCCAAACCCCGCCGCTTCTGAGCGGCCGTGTACCCTGCCGCCTTGAGCACCTTGCGAATGCCTTTGCGGATCAGGGTGTAGGTGTCCTGCACCGCCCCTGCACCACGCTGCGGCGTGGTGTCCGTCAGCAGCGTTACCTTCTCCGGCAGGAAGCCGGCTGCCCTACCGATCTGCACCAGCCTGTTGAACGCATACCGCTCCTGGCCGTGCTCCAGCAGACGCCGACGGAACACACACAGGGTCGATGCCTCGGGCGGCGTGAAATCCAGCGGCAAGTTCAACGCCACTTTCCAGCGCAGGTCAAAACGCAGACGGTCCACCGCCTCTTCGTCGCTCACGTCCACAAAGAACTGCAGCAAGGTGATGCCGCTCATCAGCGACGGCGGCCAGCTGGGACGGCCATTGTCTGGGCAGTACATGTCCGCCAAATCGTCATCGCGAAACAACCGGTCGCTGACGGCGCTCATACGCCCGTAGAAGGAGTCCTGCGGCACCGCGTGCGGCCACGCCTGCGCTTCCCACAGAGAGTGTTGCGGCTTGCGTCGTCCCAGCATCGTGACCCTCCTGAGGCATGTCGCTACCTGCTAGTCACAACACCACCGACAATCCCTTGGATTCGACACTTCAACTAACCGACACTTCTTCAGTGAACTTCTAGGAAACCCGCTCTGCGGGTTTGCTATTGCCAGCCGTTGGTTTCCAACCGACGGCTGAACCGCGCCGGTGTCGCTGCCCCGCCAAAGGCCCCCAATGGCCAGACGCGGAAATTGTCAAAGCGGGCGTCCACGTTGGCAAAATCTCCCGAGATGGCCGCCAAGCCCACCCGCAAAATGCCGCTATAGCTGCTATC
>DAOTZU010000060.1:0-8254 GCA_034433995.1 Anaerolineae bacterium | reverse complement strand
GGCCAGCGCATAGGCCACCGGGCCCCGGCGGGCGGCCCCCGCCAAGAGGTAGGCCCAAGCGCAGGCGATGACCGGTAGGGCCAGCCAGAGGGCCGGCGCGGGCAAGGAGAGCTTTTCCCCTTCCCATAGCTCCAGCATGAGCAGGGGCAGCCCTTGGCGCTGCAAGGCGAGGTAAGCGGTGGCCAGCACACTGGCGATCAGCACCGCCAGGCCGGGCCAGAACAGGGGGCCGCTGGTGAACAAGGTTTTGAGGGCAGCCAGGCCCGCGGCCTCGCTGCGCGCCGTGAGGACATATCCTTTGACCGAAGCGTACAGTGTCTGACCGATCTGCTTGACTCGGGCGGAAAACGCCCCGGCCGGTTTGTCTTTCATGCTTTTCCTCCGCGGTCAACGCAACACCTTTGCCAACATCCTCACAATCTCGGATGATGCGTTGCGCCCGACGCAGGGCCGCGCCGGCAGTACTCCCGCGCGTGGCGATACATGGCCAGGATGTTCTCCGTGGGCACATCGGGCTGGATATTGTGCACCGCGCCCAGGATGTAACCGCCTTCGCCGCCCAATTCCTGGATCCGCCGCTCCACCTCGGCGCGCACCTCGTCCGGGCTGCCGTGGGGGAGGATGTGATGGGTATCCACCGCGCCCCAAAAGGCCATCTTTTTCCCCCAGCGGCGCTTCAGCTCGGCCGGCTCCATCCCCCGGGCCGAGACCTGCACCGGATGGATGGCGTCGATGCCGATCTCGATAAAATCATCCATGATCTCCGCCACCGAGCCGCAGGTGTGAAAGAGCACCTTGGCCGGGGAGAGGTCGTGCATCAGGCCGATGTAACGGGCGTGGCGGGGCTTGATCAATTCCCGGTAGGCCTGGGGCGAGACCAGCAGCCCCCCTTGGCCGCCCAGGTCGTCGGAGGCCATGAGCACGTCCACCTCCTGGCCCACCTCGGCCAAGAGCTCCCGGCAGATGGCCAGGCTCACCTCCAAGACGGCGTCGAACAGGGCCTCCAAAAGCTTCCGATCGCGGCGAAAATCTATGAACCAATCCTCAAAGCCGCGTAGATACTGGCTGGTGTGGACGAACCCGCTGGGCATGTTCAGCACGATGGCGCAATCCGTCTCTTGGCGGAGCTGGCGCACCCGCTCTTTGAGGCCCTGCCGGCGGATGGGATGGTGCGGATCGGGCCAGGGGTAGCGGGCGATATCCTCCAGGGTGATCTCTCCGGCCAGGGGCGAGCGTCTGAGGTCATAATAGAACGAACCGGGCGGCTGCACCCGCTCCACGCCCCATTCATCGCGATAGCCGTGTTCGCCCAGGGGTGTATCGGGCACTGTGGCGGGAAAGACGCCGCGCAGGTCAACATCCAGCGCCCGCAGGATGCGCTCATCCACATCCACCACCCGCATCATGCGGCTGATGAGGGTGTTCTCGGCCCGGATGCCGAAATGGGCCTTCAGGCGCTCATAGCCCTCCACCACGATGCTGGAATTGCGGGTGGAGCCCAAATCTATGGGCACCATATCGGGCGCTTGGTGGGATAGCGCGGCCATTACTCGTTGGCGATGGGTCATCGTCTTCATGCTGGAGCTCCTTTCTAGGCACGCTGCCTGGCCCTATCATATTCCCATTGGGTGGCGAGGGCAAGGAGTTGCGGGGCCCGCCCGGCGGGGTGCGCCCTCGGCGGCTTTGCCAGCGTCGCCATCGGGTGCTCAACGAGGCGCCCGTCCGATGCGAGCCGATGGCGGTCAAGGCCCATCATTTCGGCTAGAGCCCCTTTTCAACGCCCTCCTTTTGCACGAGCTTGCCCTTTGGACGATGTTGGGTTATGATACCGGCCAAGAGAATCCATCCTATTGTATGCCAGGAGGTTCCCATGCTCAAGACCAAGTTGACCCATCCGGAGATCCTCAAGGCCCTGGGTAGCGCCGGCCACGGCTCGCGCATCCTCATCGCCGACGGCAACTATCCTTTTAGCACCGGCTCCAATCCGGCGGCGACCCATGTGTATCTCAACCTCTGTCGCGGGTTCGCGCCGGTGGATGAGGTGTTGAAGGTGCTGGTGGAAGCGGTGCCCATCGAGGCCGCCCACGTGATGATGCCCGCCGACGGCAAGGAGGCGCCCATCTTTGAATCCTTCCGCAAGATTTTGCCCGCGGATGTGCCCTTGCAGCCTCTGGGCCGTTTCGCCTTCTATGAGGCGGGCCGTGCCTGCGATGTGGCCCTGGTCATCGCTACCGGCGAGCAACGCATCTATGCCAACATTCTGTTGACCATCGGCGTCGTCCCGCCGGATGCGTAGAGGGGGAAACACGGGGCCACGGACTTGGCTCCGTGGCTCCGTGTTTGGCCGTGCTCTGGGCATTCAGGAGCACGACGCGTTGCTTTTTCGCCTCGAAGGGGATCGGCTCATCGTCACCTCTTTGCCTCGTCGTCCTCTTGGCGCGCTATATGGTGCTCTCCCAGCCAGCCGCCCCTATCCGGGGATGGAGGCTATTCGTCAGGAGGTGCGCGCCAAATTGGCAGAACGGTCTGTCCGAGGCGATGCATGACCCCAGCGTAGTGAAATGACCTTGCTTCTTTGGCTCAAAAAACTCTAGACTGGCGGCGGGAAATATGCTATAATAAGGTCAGAACAAGAGCGAAATCGCTGCGCTCCTTAGTGGGTGGGCTTGCCCCTTCAGGCCCAAGGAGGCTGGCGATGCTCGTCAAGCAGGAGGGTCGGGAGCCGCACACCGTTCTGGTCACCTTTCAATTCCCCGCCAGCATTTGGCTCGATAGCATCTACCTCGTGGGCGATTTCAACAATTGGGATCGCCATAGCTTGCCTCTAAAACGTTCCTTGCATAACCCGTATTGGCAGATCACCCTGGTCTTGCCCCGGGGCCGCAGCTATCAATTCCGCTATTTGATCGATGGCACCACCTGGTGCAACGATTGCAGCGCCGACCGCTATCTCCCCAACCCCTACGGTGGCTACAATTCGGTGGTGGATACGTGAGGCAGCAATGGCCTTGACCCCGGTCAAGCACCTCTCTGGGCGCAAAGGCTGCGAGGTGGCCACCTGCCCGCCTTGAAGCAAGGCCATCCGGTGGGGGGCATCTCCAGGGGCGATGGGGTCAGGGCCATCCTCGCGGAAGAGGAATGCGTCGTCGCACAACCGGTCAATGGAGCGCCGGAAAGCGTTCCTAGGGCGTGGATCCGGGTTTTTGCAGGCCGGGGAATTCCTGGGCGAGGCGCTCCAAGCAGGCGGGACAGATGCCGTGGGTCACCTCGGCCTGTGAGTGGGTCGCGATGTAACGTGCCAGATCTTCCCATTCGCCCTGCTCGTTGCGCACCTTGCCGCACCAGGCGCAGATGGGCAGCAGCCCCGTCAGCGTATTGAGCTGGGCGATGAGATTTTGCCGTTCCTCCTCTGCCCGCTTGCGCCGGGTGACATCGCGCAGCATGAGCAGCTGCCCCAATCTCTCTCCTTTGTACCCCAGCAAGGGGGAGTTGCTGGCCTCATAGTCGCGGCGGGTTGCGTCTTGGCCTTGGGACCACTCGGTCTCTCCCGCTTCTTGGGCGCTCAGGGTCAGGAGGGCGGGCCAGGGGCGGAGCACCTCGGCTGCGGGATGGCCCAGGGTTTGCGCGCCGGGCAAGGCCAACATGGCTTGGGCGGCGGGGTTCATATCCACGATGCGCCCTTGCACATCCAAGACAAAGAGGCCGTCGGTCATCTCCTCGATCACCCGCGCCCTGGCGATGGGCACGATGTTGAGCAGCCGGTAACGAAAGATGCCCCAGGCAAAGATCCCATAGACGATGGCGGAAAGGGGCGTGGCCAGGTTGACCGGTCCAAGCTTGAGCAATCCCCCCGCTGCTACGATATGCACCACCATCAGTAGCGCCACAGCCAGCAACAAGACCAGCGGTTGGGCGCGGCGACGGGCCGGCAAGCGGCGCGCGCGGTCGAAAAGCATGGCCAGGATCATCGCCACGAGCAAATAGGAATAGATGCCGTGTACCCAAAACCAAGGCCCCGGCGTCACATGCAAAACGGCGAGGGCGTTTTCATATCCCAGGGAGACATCGCGCACCATCGGCCCGGGGATCGGCCCGGCATAGAGCAGGAACAGGGTGATGGCAGGGATCACCAGCAGCGCAGCCAGGAAAGGCATCCTGATCCAGCGCTGGCGGCCGGTGTATTCCAAGACGATGATCAACCAGATCAAGGGGATGCTCACCGGACCCACCATCTGTAAGGCCAGCCAGAAATAGGCGCTGGGCATGTCGGCGCTGGAGAGCTGGAGCACATAGGCCAGTGACCAGAGGGTCGCTATCCCCATGGAGATGGCAAAGAGCCGGGCCTCGCGCAGCGCTCGGCGCTGCCATGCGTAAACACCCAAAGCCACCGAGATCACCGCGGCCACCACGGATAACCAGATATAGGGATTATATTGCCATTCCATGGTTCTTGCTTTCTAAAAGACCCCAAGGACGATGCACCGTCCTTGGGGTCTTGCGCTTTCTGGTTATTGGTCCAGTTTGTCTTCCGGCAACCCCAGAGGCAGCGGCGCGGGGCGCTGGCAGGTGCTGGCCAAGGTGATGTGCCGGCCCTCGCGAGAGGCGTCGTGGATGGCGTGCATGATGTCCAGCACATGGTAGGTCAGCTCGCCGCTGGCCCGGGCGGGGCGGCCGTAGCGCAGGGCATAGGCCATATCGGCCACGCCAATGCCCCGGTTCTTGGTATAGTTGTGGCTATCGGGCACTGGGGTCCATTCCTTGGCCCCGGCGCGGCGGATCATGATCGGCCCCACAAAACCGTTGGGGTCGGGCACGCTGAGGGAACCCTCGGTGCCATAGATCTCGATCCTCGGCAGGTTGGCCGCCCAGATATCAAAGCTGGTGATGATGGTGGCTACAGCCCCGTTGGCGAAATCCAGCACGCCGGCCACGTGGGTGGGCACCTCTACCTTGACCACCGTGCCGTACTTGGGCTTGCTGGTGATGACGCGCTCCGGGAAGGTGATCTGGGCCGACCCCGTGACCCGGCGCACCGGGCCCAACAGGTTCACCAGGGCGGTGAGATAATAAGGGCCCATGTCGAACATGGGGCCGCCGCCCACCTGATAGTAAAAGGCGGGATCCGGGTGCCAGCTTTCGTGGCCGTGGCAGGTCATAAAGGCGGTGGCGGCCACCGGCTTGCCGATCCAGCCGTCATCAATGAGCTTGCGACACGTTTGGTGGCTGGCGCCGAAAAAGGTATCGGGCGCGCCGCCCACCAAGACGCCCTTGGCCTTGGCCACCGCCAACAGCTCTTGTCCCTGTTCGCGGGTCAGGGCCAGGGGCTTTTCGTTGTAGGCGCATTTCCCCGCCTTGAGGGCGGCCAGGGCCACCTCATAGTGGGCCTTGGGGATGGTGAGGTTGACCACGATCTCGATCTCGGGATCCGCCAGCAGCTCCTCCACCGTGCAGGCGCGGGGGATGTTGAACTCCGCCGCCTTGGCCTGGGCCCGCTCCGGGATGAGGTCGGCGCAGGCCACCACCTCCAAGATGTCGAACGCGGGCATGTTCTCCAGATAGCGCCCGCTGATATTGCCGCAACCGATCACACCGACCTTGACTTTCTTGGTCATGGGGCATACTCCAGTCTCTGTAAGGATGAAGGATGAGGGATGAAGGATGAAATCCCTATCGGTACATACCGGAGCGCAAGGCGAAGGCTAAAGGCTTGATTCATCCTTCAGCCTTCCGCCTTCACCCTTTTCATTTGCTTGCCCAAAGCATCCCGCGCTGGACGATGGTGCGGGCTTCGGGCACGTCGAAATCCTTGGCCACGTGGCCCAAGGAGCAGTAGAACACTTTGCCTTTGCCCCAACGGCGCTTCCAGGCCACGGGCATCACCGTGCCCTCGATCCAAGGGGCGTACTCGCCGCTAAAGGTGGTGGTGGCCAGCACCTCGTTGGAGGGGTCCACGTGCATATAGTACTGCTCCGAGTGCATCTTGAAATCCTTTAACCCGGCCACGATGGGGTCGTCATGCTTGACGATATGCACCTCATAGTCAATCACGCCGCCCGGATGGGCCACCCACTGGCCGCCCACCATGAACTGATACTCGGTGTTGTTGCGGAAGGAATCGCCCATGCCGCCATGCCAGCCGGCGATCCCCACGCCGTTTTGGATGGCTTGCAGCAGCCCGCGCTCCTGTTCCCGGGTGATGGTGCCCATGGTCCACACGGGGACGATGAGGTCGAGGGAGTTCATCTTGGCCTCGTCCAGGTAAACGTCCAACGTGTCGGCGATGGTCACCTCGTAGCCCTGCTCCTGGAGCCAGGGCGCAAAGATCTCCACGCATTGCTTGGGCTCATGGCCGCTCCAGCCACCCCAGACCATCAAAGCAGATTTCATCATTGCCCCCTTGAAAATAAGCTTTCAGCCAGCAGCAGTCAGCGCCGTCGGTTGGAAACCGACGGGTGTTCATGAGAAGCCCGCGATGCGGGCTTGAGAACCCGAATCATCGGATGCGCTCCGCAAGTAGGCGCGGAGCGTGGCGATCCATCGCCATTTTCCTCCGCAAGGGCGAGCTCGTGGCGCATGGCTAACCACGAAGCGCCGAGGATCATGGCGCCGGCACCTCTGCGCCCACCTGGAAGGTCAGCTTCTGGCCCTTGGTCAAGGACTGGGGCTTCTCCCAGGCCATTTGGCCCCGATCCGTCAGGCGGAAGCAGCGCAGCGCCAACCGTCCGTGGAGCACCGTCAGGCTCACCTCCATCCCTTTCCCTTGGGCTCTGATCTCACAGGTACCCCAGGCGTAGCCGTTGGACCAAAAGTGCCGTCCCTCCACGGGGGCGAAGGTCATGGTCTGCTCCATGCCCGAATAGTGAAAGCCGGTGAAGGCCAGCACCGCCGCCCAAGAGGCCATGGCCCGGGCGTAATGGTGGCCGCATTCGGCCTCGTCAAAGGGGTTGCGCCGCAGCCCGTCGTAGCGGGCGCGGATGGCGGCGATGCAGCGGAGCCCCTCCGCCACCTGCCCCTCGTAGAGCATGTGGGCCGCCGTGCTATATTCAAAGCCGGTCATCACCTCGTTGAAATAGGGCACGGGGGTCTTGGGCCGCCCGCCTTTGGGGAAGGTGCACATCAGCAGGGCCTGTTCGTCGTTGAGGGCAAAGGTGCGCAGATGGTTAAAGTGGCGGTAGAGGTCGCTTTGGAAGTTGTAGCGCATGATGCTGGCCAGGGTCTGGCGCACATGTTGGGGATCGAGCAGATGGCCCAGCCCGCAGACATGGGCCATGTACTGGCCGACGAGTTGATCCACCAAGCAGCCGGGCCCCACTTGGTAATCCGGCGCGGACGGATCCTTGGCGCCGGCGCCCACGCGCAGACCCTCGGCGATGGGCTGCCCCTCCTGGGGTGGCATGATGATCTGCTCATAGTATTCGCCGTTGAACAGGTGTTCGTCCAGCCAGCGGCTGCCCTGCTCAAAAAGCCGGCGGCAGGTGGCGGCGAATTCGGCCTCGCCCAGGTGGCGGGCCATCTCCTCGGCGGCGCGCAGCGCGCCCAGGTACCATGCGCCCATCAGCGGGTTGGGGCCGTAATATTCGACATCCAAGGTGTTGTGTTGGCAGCCCTCCATCACGCCGTCCTGGTCGGCGTCCCAGCCGCCCGGAATCCAGCAGAAGGACAGGGCGGCCTTGACCTTGGGCCACAGGCGGCGCAGGAAGGCGTCGTCGCCGCAGAGCTGCCAATCGCGGTAGGCCTTCATGATGCAGCCCATCTGCCCATCGGCGGCGGCGCGGCCAAACTCCTGGGCGCGCTCCAGGGGCAGGTTCACGCGGAAGCTCATCAACCCGTTCTCGGCGGTGGCGTGGAGGAATTCGGTCTCGCGCATGGAGCGGGCCAGCTCGCCAAAGAGGAACGCCGTGGCTTGCTCATAGTTCCACACGTGGGTGCAGGAACCGTGGCAGCAGCCGCGATCATCGCTGCAGCCCTCCCAGCCGAAGAAGCGGCCATCTTCCGTGCGGAAGCAGGTCTGGCTGCGCAGGGTGCTCAGGTTGTAAAGGGCCGCCTCCTTGACCACGGCGGGCAGGTCGCTGGCGCAAAAGGCGCTGACAAAAGCGCAGGTGGCTTCCTCTAGCGCTGCCAAGCGGGGCGCCACTGCCTCGGCCACCTCCCAGGCGTCGGCGTAGAGGGTGGTATAATAGTTGCCCACGCGGTTGGGGTCGCCGCAGCAGCCGCCGGCGCAGCCACAGCCGCCCTGTGCCGCTTGTTCCTGCTT
>DAOTZU010000059.1:0-14357 GCA_034433995.1 Anaerolineae bacterium | reverse complement strand
AGGCCAAGGAACGGGGCCCGGTGCGCGCTTTGCAGGTCTCGCCGGGGTATGGCGAGGACAAGACGTTGTTTGTGGTGGGGGAGCGGGGGGTCTATCGCTCCAGAGATGGTGGGCAGAGCTGGCACCAATTGTACGGGGGCCTGCCCCAGGTGCGCTACCCCGCCGATGCCCATCTGACGTTGGCCCTCTCGCCCGCCTTTGCGCGCGATCGTACCCTCTTTGTGGGCGGCTGGGATGGCGGGGGCCGGGGTTTTGGCGTGTGGCGCTCCACCGATGGGGGCGATACGTGGCAACCGGTGTGGCGCGGGTTGAGCCATCTCTGTGTGGAGGAGCTGATCTGTTCGCAAGATTTCGCCCGCGATGGCGCGTTATTGGCTTATTGTCGCTACGATAACCTCAGCGCCGGCGAGGCGGGGGGATCGGTGTTTCGTTCCAGGGATCGCGGGGAACACTGGGAGTGGGTCGCCCAGGTGCCCAATCAGGAGCAGGGGCTGCGCGCCTTGCCCCAGGCGGCCGAATTGTTGCCCCAGCCTCCGGGCCCACCGGTGCGTTCGGCCAAGGGGGCGCGCGTCTTGGAGCGGATCGAGGCCACGGCGGGTTGGAGGCCTGCGCTGGAATTCCCCTTGGGCGAGTATTGGGTGGCCCAGGCGACCGCACCGCGCTACCCCGATGAGCCGACTCTGTTCGTCCTCACCACTGTGCGCTGCTATCGTTCCCTGGATGGCGGCAAGAACTGGGAGGTGGCCAAGGGTCTGCCGGCGCCAGGGGGCAAGTTCACCGCCCTGGCCACGGCGGAGGATGCCCAGGGCGAGACGCTGCTCCTCTTGGGCGATGAGGCGGGCCAGGTGCGTGCCTTGGCCGAGGAGGCGCTGGCCTGGGCCAAGTACCCCTGAACACGGGCGAGGGATTAGTCTTGCCCCATCCGTTCCATGGAGACGGAGACGATGCTCCGCCGATAGGGGAGCTTGCCCATGTCATCCATCACCTGGAAGGTGGCCCACCAATCGGAGTATTGGATCTCGCCCTGCTTTTTGGCGGCGATGGTCAGCCCCGCGCGGACGATCTCCAGGTTTTTACCCAATTTGATGGTCTCGAGGCTGTGGATCTCGATATCCACCACCTGGGCATACCCTTTGGCGTACTCTTCGTAGGGGAGCCGAGCGCGGTAATCGGCCCGCAGCCGGCGATAGGCTGCCCAGGTATCGCCCTTGGCCAGGGCCTCCAGGTATTCCTTCACCAGGGCGATGGCCTCGCGGCTGCCTGGCTCCGGCGGGGTGATCTCGGCGATGGTCACGGTGCCCTTGGCGCGGGGCGCGTCCGGCTCGGGCGTGGCCTGCGCGCCGATGATGGGCACGTGCACCTGGGTGGTTGCGGTGATGGTGGGGCCGGCAGGGGCGCCTGTGGGCTGGGCCTGCGCGGGCGCGGGGGTGGCCGTCGGCGGCCGGGGGCTGGGGCTCGCCACGGGTGAGGCAGGGGCTACCGTCGGCGAGGGCGCCGGCGTCCCCGGTTTGCCCCGGGCGCAACCGGCCAAAATCAAGACCAGGCTCAACACCAGGAATCCCCAGCGGATCTTTTGCATCTTTCCTTCACCTCCCCCGGAACGCTCCGGGACCGGCGCAACGCTCTATGCTCAGGATACGCACACCGTCTTGGCCGGGTTTTCCCCCTTGGCCAGGCTAAAGGTTCCGCTGAGCTTGTCGCCGGAGGGCATGATGACCTCCACCTGATGTTCGCCGGCGGCGCAGCGGGCCACAAAAGTCTCATCCTGGCCGATGATCCCCTGGGCATGGGTGGCCCATTCGCCCCAGATCAGCTGCTGCAGGCGCTCGTACAGCGGCTTGGGGCTCATATCGGCGCGCAGCAGCCCCGCCGGCGCCCCTTGCCAGGCCTGGTGATCGGAGAAATCCCACCAGGTGATGGCCTCCACAGCGGGATGGCTATAGAGTAAGGTGTAGAGGGCCTCGCCGTAACGCAATTGGCCGGCCTCACCTTCAGGGGTGGTGGGCCAATCGGTATGCACCGTGTGCCAATCCTTGTCGTTGGGATCCTTGGCCCGGCCGGAGAGGATGGTCAGTTCGGTGAAATGCAACGGCAGCCCCCAGCGAGCATAGCTCTCGCACAGTTTCCAGGCCTCCTCCAAAGGCCAGGTCTGCACATGCATATGGCTTTGTAGCCCTAAAGCATGCAAGGGTGCTTGGGCATCCACCAAAGCCTGCACCAACGCCCGATATTCCGGAGCGCGCAGATTAAAATCGTTGTAAAGCAGCTCTGCCTGGGGATTGGCTATGTGGGCAATGCGCAGCAGCTCGGCCACCATGGGCGCGGCGCCCTTTTGTGCCGCCCAGCGCCCCACGGCATTGTCATAGCGGGCGCTCACCGTCGCCTCGTTGACCACGTCCCAGGTATCCACCAGGCCGCGAAAGCCGCTCACCAAGGCCCGCACCCGTTGCCGCAGCGCGTCGAGGACCTCTGCATCGTCCAGCTGCTGGGCCCACGCAGGGAACACCTCGTGCCAGGCCAGCGGATGTCCCTTGGTGGCGATGTGGCGCTCCTGGCAGAAGGCGGCCATCTGGCGCAGGGCGGATTCACGGGTCACGCCGCGCTGCGGCTCGTAGCTGCCCCAATAGAAGGGGAGTGTGGCATAGTTGAGCAGAGCGGCGAACCGCTCCTCGTAGGCGCGGCCCAGGCCCCGGTCGGCGATGGTGGTCAAGCCAAAGCCGTTACAGCCAAAGCGAAAGGCGTGGCGCGTCAAGGTCACCGTAACCCGCGCTCCGGCCAGAGAGACGCCGGGGGCAGCCTTGATCACCAAACGCACGTTGTACCAGCGTTCCCGCCGGATGCGCTCGCGGGCCTGCTCCACCAGCTGTTCATTGACCTCGTACATGCGCCCCCCTCCTTGAATCGCCTGCAGCGGCCGCACTAAAAGCCCAGACGTTAGCCCCATCGTAATGGAAAGAGAGGGCGCTGTCAAGGAGAGCTGAAACCGCTCAGACCCGACAGGTCTTTCGAGACCTGTCGGGTCTCTCCAGAGACCTAGCAAGGCCCGCTTGGCCAAAGGATACAAGCTGTGAGGGGAGGCCGCCGGCCCAGCGGTCTCCCCTCGTCCCCCAGTGCGCCCTGGGTTGGCCAAGCTCAGGGCGTTATCCCCGTGGTTTGCTCAATCAGGCATGCCGACGGGCGCCGGTTGGTTCTTTTGGATCAAAGGCAAAAAGGCCCTCTTGGGGATCTGCAGGGTGATGTCATCCACATGAAAGCCATTGTAGGCATAGGAGCCATCGCTGATGAAGGCAAAGGCGATCCACACTTGGGCTTGCCCCAGGCGGTCGCTCAGGTCGAGGGTGCGCCGGTAATAGCCGTTGCCATCCGGCCCGCTCGTCCAGTTGCCGCAATATTTACCCCCAGCGAAATGAGTACCGTCAATGGAGCTGCCCACAAAGAGATAATCGTAGGGGCAGTTTTCGCCACCTTCCGCTTGGCCATAGAGGTAGAAGGTGAGGCTGGCGCTGCTCACCCCCGCCAAGCTGAAGGGGCCATAGATGGCCCAGCTTTTGGCGTTGTTGGGATAAGTCCCTTCGCAGGTAAGGTTCACCCCCTGTGCACCACCGCCCACCGACCAGCCGGCATAGCTGCCGCTATGGGGATGGCAATCGCGTTTGCCCATGAGGAACTCGCCGCCATCCCCTGTGCTGCTATCCCGCAGGATCCAGGCTCCGGGCCAGGTTCCCTCAAAGGTTTCACTCATGGGGAAGGGCACTGCTGCCTCCGCCTGAGCCAGGGCGGCCACCTCCGCCGGGGCCACCTCCTCCCCAGGACAGACCATGTGCTCCCTTTGCAGGTCCGCGCCCTTGGCGCCCGGGCTCCCGCCCGCTGCCTGGGCGCTGACCAGCAGCGTCAGCGCCACGAGAAGGACGCCCCATACCATCGCTCTGCGGTCGGTAATCATGCTAAACTCCTTGTCGTGTTGGCTGAGGGAACCGGAAAGCCTTAAAGCCAGGTCGTTGCCAAACACCCCTTTGCGGCCTGGTGGGCCGCGCCTCGGGGCCAGAGGTGGACGCGCCTTGCGGCGCGCGGTGCTTCACGGTTGTCGGCCCTGCTGATAGCGGGCCAACCGCGCTTTCAGCTCGGGGATGCGCTCGGCGCGGCCCGTCCGCTCCAGGCGTTCGAACATCTGCTCCGGCGTGTAATAGAGGAACGGCCCCGTGGAGACCATCGCCTCCAAGGGGTCGGGGGCGCTGCCCTTTTGGAGCTGCTCCTGCCGCCACGTGGTGAGGTAAGCCATGAGCTGGCCCACCACATCGGGCCGCTGGGCGGCCAGGTTGTGGGTTTGGTGCGGATCGGCGCGCATGTCGTGGAGCAGGATCGGCTCGTCGTAAGGGTAGAGGCCGGGATGAAGCACCAAGATCATGAGCCACTCGGGGGTGCGCACGGCCCGGGTAAAGGTGTAGATGCCGTGCTCCCATACCTGGTAAGGCCAACCGCTGAAAGGCTCGCCCCGCAGCGCGGCGGCGAAGGAGCGCCCATCCCAACCGCTGGGGAGGGGCAGCCCCAGCATCTCGCACAGGGTCGGCCCCAAGTCCATGCCGTAGATGAACTCGGCGCAGCGGCCTTGGCGGGTGACGCCGGGCCAGCGCACGATCATGGGGATATGGTGTACGGCCTCGTTGGCGATGCCGTGGTCCATGTATTGGCCGTGTTCGCCAAAGGAATCGCCATGGTCGCCGCTGACGATGATGACCGTCTCGTCCAAGATGCCCAAGTTCCCCAAGGTGTCCAACACTTGTCCGATGTGATGGTCAGTATAGGCGATGGAGGCGTCATAGCCATCGATCAACAGCTTGAAATCGTCCACCGTGCGGATGGCGTCGGGCATGTAGGGCACCGGCCGCTGGTAGCCGCCGCCGGCGCCGCGTTCATAGCCGGTGTAGAGGTCCACCGCCGTACGGGGGCCGTACATCTCCTGGTGTTGGTCAAGGGTGGCCTGGTCGGGCCAAGGCGGCGCGGGGAGATCATGGAACATCTCTAGCCAGGAAGAGGGCGTGCGGTAATGGCTGTGGATATCCCAATAGTGCAGGTGGATGAACCAGTTATCCTCGCGGCCATGGGCGCGCAACCAGGGGAGGAAGGCGGCGTTGACCTCGTCGGCGCGCTCTTGGCCGCGCTTGCGGGTGAAGGTGTGCAGCTCCTCCCAGCCGGCGCTGAACCACCAGGCGTTGTGCCGGTCGGCGAAGCAGCTGAAGGAGACGGTCTTGAACCCATGCTGCCAGAGATGATGTTGCAGCATGGGGCGCTCCGGGTCGCGCCAATGGCCGTAGGAGGGGAAGCGAAAGTGTTCCCCCGTGCCGTGGTGGGCCACCACGCCGTTATTGAAGCCGAACCGCCCGGAGAAGAGGCTGGCCCGCGAGGGGACGCAGGGCGAGTTGGCGCAATAACAATGCTCGAAGGTGACGCCCTCAGCGGCGATGCGCTCCAAGTTGGGGCTGGTGGGGCGGGGATAACCGTTCACGCTGAGGTGATCGGCACGGCAACAATCGAGATCAATGTAGAGGATACGCATCGGACTCCTGATGATATGTGTCGCGGCCGGCATGTGGCCTGCAGCGGATGCCTTCTCCGCCCAAGGCGGGCTGCGCGCTGGCCCGGCTCACAGTTCATGTGCTACCTGCACAAACCCAGTATACACAAGATGATGGCCCAGGGCAAGGGGAAATTGGTAATGATGGTGCCTCTGGCCGAGCTTCCGGTGAGGCGTCGGGCCGCCGATGGATGCGCCGTCGGATAGAATCCGACGGCTCGGCCTGCCAAGCCCGCGACGCGGGCTTTTCACCCGCAGACGTCGGTTTCCAACCGACGGGGAGATTGGGCGGGGCAGCATGAGGTTTGCCGTTCCTTCTCGACACCCGATGCGCCGTCGGATAGAATCCGACGGCTCGGCTTGCCAAGCCCGCGACGCGGGCTTTTCATCCGCAGACGTCGGTTTCCAACCGACGGGGAGATTGGGCGGGCCGGCATGAGGTTTGCCCATTCATTTTCGACATCTCAAGGGTGAAAGATACTCAGCATGCTGCTGATTGCTGATGGCTGTTGGCTGATTGCTGATAGCTGATAGCCAACCCCCTCAGGGCAGATAGCCCAAGGCGCGCAGGACGGTGGGGAAGCGGTCCACCATGTTCTGGAGGTCCGGCGCGGGGCGGCCGGCGCGTTTGGCCTCCTGAATCACAGGTTGAGCCTCGCTCAAGAGCACAAAGTAGCTCAGCCGCCCCTGGGTTTCTTGATCGGCATAGACGCCGGTAATGACGCCCACCAAGCGGCCCCGCTCGTCCAGCACGGCCCCGCCGCTGCTCCCCGGCAAAAGCTCCGAATCGGTCTTGCCCAGGCGCACGCCATCCCCACGGCTGGCAAAGCCGGCCATGGTGCCCCTGGTCAGAGTGAGGGTGTTACCGCCCAAAGTGGGGTATCCCAACCCGCTCACCGTTTGCCCCAGGTTCAACGAGCGCGGGTCGCCCAAAGGCATCTCGGGAAAGCGCTCCTTGCCCACCGACTTGCCCTCGGTGGTGGCGATAAGCCGCAAGACGGCCAGGTCGCGGTCGGGGTCCACGGCCACCAGGGCGGCGATGTACCATTCCCAGGGCGGGCGGCGGGGATCGCGGGTCAGGCCGGCGTAGGCCAGGCCGTCGGCATTGGCCAGCTCGCGCGTGTGTGGATCGGCGATGACGTGGTAATTGGTCAGCACCAGGCCGTCGGCACTGATGATGCTGCCCGATCCCGTCCAGATGCGGTTCAAATCGGTGGGGACGATGAGCAGCGTGGTGGCCAGGGCGGCGCGCCGCGTGGCGGAGCGGCTAAAGGGCCAGAGGCCCGTTGCCCCGGCCAGCACCATGGCAAGAAGCAACAACGCCAGGGCGACGAGGAGCCTGGCGAGGCGCCCCCGCCCGGCGGGCGCAGCGGGGACCAGGGGGGCTGTGGGCGGATGCGCCTCTTGTTGCAGTTGGCGCTCCAACCGCAGGGCTTCTGGGTGGTTCGGCTGGGCTTGGAGCACGGCGCGCACCAAGGTCAGGGCGGCTTCGGGGTTGCGAGAGGCCTTGGCCTTGCCCAAGAGCGCCTCTAGGTTTCCCGGCGCTTGGGCCAGGACGGCATCGAAATATGCCTCGGCCTGTTGCCAGTATCCCAGCTCCAAACCCAGGTGGCCCAGACGTAGCAGCTCAACCAGCTCCGCGGACGTTGTGGCGTCCTCGGTTTTATCTATCATGGTCGCCGCCATTTCAACTACTATCGTCTAGACCTATTTTAGCCCAGTTTTATCTGTGGTTCGGTAAAGAGACCGTAAAAAAGATCTCGAACGTCACGCTGCGGCCGCGGCGGGGCGTTTCTCCGTCAGCCAGCGGGTGGCAAAGAGCCCCAACGCCAGGCAGAAAAAGGCCGTCACGCCGAACATGGGGCGGATGCCCAGCGCCTTGGCCAAGACGCCGCTCACCGCCGGGCCGGCGAACATGCCCACGGCATAGACCGACTGGTGCAGCCCCATGGCCGTGGTGCGCTCGGCCTCCACCACATAGCGGATGCTCATGCCCATCAACACCGGGGCCACGATGCCTTGGGAGAGGCCGATGAACAACTGGGCGGCAAAGAGCAGCACCAGGCTGGGGGCCAGGGCCGCCAGGCCGATCCCCAGGGAGAGGAGGACGAAACTGAGATAGACCAGCCGTTGCGCCCCCAGGCGCTTGACAATCGCCGTGGCCAGCAGATTGCCCAGGGTCAACACGCCGATATTGAGGCTGGAGAGGAGGGATTGGGTCACATCGGTGGCGCCCAGCTCCTTGGCCAGGATGGGCACAAAGCCAAAAGTGGCCGCCCAGTTGGCGTATTGGCTGACGGCGGCCAAGAGGGCCGGCAACAGGACATCCCTGCGGGTGATCAGGCGGCCCACCGCCATCACCGAGGGGCGCTTGGGCGCCCGGCGCGCCTCCTGGGCAGGCAAGACCAGCGCCACGGCCAACAGGGCCACGGCCAACGCCACAAAAAACGCCAGGGGATAACCGCCCAGGCCGTTGAGCCAGCCGGTGGAGCCTGTGGCCAAGACCCGTCCCACCGAGCCCACCAAGTTGAGGATGGCCGTGGCCCGCACCGCCTCCTCCGGCGGGAAGAGGCTGTTGAACACCACTACCAGGGGCACCCAGGTGCCCGCCGCCAGCCCGGTGATGGCCCGGCCGATGAGGATACCCTCCACGTCCCCGGCGACGCCCATCACCCAGGCCCCCAGCCCGGCCAGGAGCAGCCCGCCGATGATGAACGGCTTGCGCTGGCCCAGCCAGTCTGCGGCGATGCCCAGGGGCAGGCGGATGATGGCCTGCCACAGGCCGTACATGGAGAGGGCCACGCCCACCAGGGCCAGGTTATCTGCCTTGCTCTGGGCGTAGGTGGGCAAGGTGGGGACGTAGGTATACAGGCAAATCCAGTAGAGGAAGACGACCGCGCTGTAGAGCAGGATCAGGGCGCGGCGGCTGCTCACCAAGGCAAAGGCGGAGCGGCGCGTGCGGGCAAGAGAGGTCGCTGGCATACTCGGCGGACTCCTTCGGGAATGGCCATGGGTGGTCAGGGGGAAGCGCAGTTGGCGGCGCGCCGAGGGCTGCGGGCGCCGCAAGCCTTCCTCCCTGCCGACCGTGCAATGCGCCGATTGTAGCACCAAACGGGCGCAGCTCATAATGGCGGCAGGGACGTGGGGCAATAGCTTGCGGCAATCTTGTCGGCCGGGGCGAAGGGCCGGGTTAGGTGTTGGGCCCGCCGTGATCGTCGTCGAGATCCTTGGGACGCACCGCCCATTTCAAGAGCACCAGCGCCACCACCGCCGCCGGAAAGATCCACACCCACGCTCCCGCCCGCAAAAAGACGGCACAGATGACGGCGATGATCAGGCTGAGGCCGCCGCGCAAAAACACCTCGCGCCAACAACGCGGATCCCGCATAGAGGTTGCCTTTCTCCAAAACGGCTTTGGGTGCCGAACTTCCAGCAATTTATTGAGGCGAGTTCTCCCTTTGCCGGGGCCTGCGGTCTTGCCCCGCCCCTCGCCATCTTGGCCAGTATAACATAAGGTGTCCTGCCGGGCAATCTTGCGCCCCACGTGATAAAGGTCACTAGTGTGCCGGCCATTTTGTGGGATAATGGGATAAGAAAACAAAACTGGAAGGAGAACCGATCACCATGAGCGAGTACATCAACAACAGCCAGCGGCGCAAAGAGGCCCTGAAGCAACTGATCCTGGAGCTCCACGCCGGGGGCGACCTGCAAACGATCAAGGCCCGCTTCGCCCGGCTTGTGGGCCAGGTGAGCGCGGTGGAGATCGCCCAGATGGAGCAAGAATTGATCCGTGAGGGGTTGCCTGCCGAGGAGGTCAAGGCCCTCTGCGACGTGCACGTGGCCGTCTTTCAGGAGGGGCTCCAGGGCGAACAGACGCCGGAGACGACCCCTGGCCACCCTGTGCACACCTTCAAGTACGAGAATTTCGCCGCCGGCGAGGTGTTGCAGCTTTTGGAGGAGGCCGTCAACGGGTTGCCCGATCCGGAGGCTCTGCGGCGCGCCCGCACCTACGCCGAGCAGTTGGCCGAGATCAACAAGATTTACCTGCGCAAGGAGAACCTGCTCTTCCCCTTCCTGGAGAAGCATGGCGTCAGCGGCCCCTCAACGGTGATGTGGGGCATCCATGATGACATCCGTGCCCAGCTCAAGGCGCTGCGCCAGGCGCTGCAAGAGGGCCAGGTGGAGCGCGTCCGCGCCATCTTGCCGCCGTTGGCCACGGCCATCCGCCAGATGTTCTACAAGGAGGAACACATCCTCTATCCCACGGCGCTGAAGGTGCTCAGCGAGGCCGAGTGGCTGGCCATTCGCAACCAGAGTGACGCCATCGGCTATTGCTTGATCCGCCCCGGCGATGCCTGGCAGCCCACGGTGAGGGAGCCGGCCGAACTTCCCGGCACGAACAAGTCCTACGACACCGCGCCGGCGGAGGGGCTGCTCTCGTTGGATACCGGAGCCCTCACGCCGGAGCAGGTGAACTTGCTCCTCACCCATCTGCCCATTGATGTCACCTTGGTGGATGAGAACGACACCGTGCGCTACTATTCCCAAGGTCGCCAGGAGCGCATCTTTACCCGCACGCCGGCCATCATTGGCCGCAAGGTGCAAAATTGCCACCCGCCCCAAAGCGTGCATGTGGTCAACAAGTTGTTGGAGCAGTTCCGGCAAGGGCGTCGCGATAGCGCCGAGTTCTGGATCCAGATGCACGGCAAGTTTGTGCACATCCGCTATTTTGCTCTACGCGACGCCCAGGGGAAATATCGCGGCACCATCGAGGTGACCCAAGATATCGGCCCGCTGCGCGCCTTGGAGGGCGAACGCCGCATCTTGGACGAGGCCTAAGGGCAACGCTCTGGCTCAATCGCCATCGGCATGGCCGGTGGCATAAAGCCGTTCTTTGAGGCGCTGGGCGGCGGCGAAATCCTTGGCCCAGAGGATGCGGGAAAAGCCGGTGCGGATGCGCTGGCGGCAGCGGGCATCCACCGGCGTCGTCCATTGCACGATGGCCACCTTGGCCGCCGCGCAGCGTTCATACATGCTGTAGAGATCATAGAATTCGCCCTGGTAGGGGTTGATCCCCTTCAGCCGGGGCAGGTCCAGCAAGAGGGGCCACCACTGGTGGGCGCGGCCACAGAAATGGATCCAGCCGCTGAACTCTTGGAGCAGGCGGGCATCGTAAGGTTTGACAAACTCGGCATATTGCTCGCCGGAGAGGTTGATGGACGAGTCGTTGCGGATGCACATGCCGCCCAAATGGTTCCAACAGCCATCGTCACGGTCCAGAGGTTGGCCATCGATCCGGCGGTGCTCCCTGGTCACCTGGGCGATGGCCTCGGTGGTGAGCTCCAACAGGCGGTACAGCCGTTCGGGGGCATCGTAGAAGGCCAAAAAGATGGAGGAGCCCCAGATGATGCTGGCGTTATCGAAGGGGCCTTGAATATCCAAGAGCGACGAGCCCACCACCTGGGAGAGCTTGGGGTAGGGGCGGAGCATCTCACGAAAGTAGGCCACCGTCTCCAGGGCGCGGCCGGCCAGGCCGGTGTAGGGCGAGGGCACGTCGCCCTCCAAGATCGCCTCCAGGCGCTCGGGCGAGACGGCGGTGCCGATGGGCAGAGAATCGGTAAAAGTCACCGTGGGACAGCCGAACATGGAGGCGATGATCCCCGTGCCGTAATTGGCGCGGATGCCATAGAGCCGGTCGTCCTGCAACTTGGCCCCCGCATAGACGGTGCGCAGCTCGGCCAGGAGCATCTTGGCCGGGTCCTGGTAGAACTCCAGAAAGCCATAGTTGGGCCATTCCTCTTCGGGCACGGGGTAATGGATGCACGTGGGAATGTGCTCCACCGGCTCAAAGGCAAAAGCCCGGCGTTGCAGCTCGCGGGTGCGGCGGACATGGTCTAGATCCACCAACCTCTCGAGCTTGTCCAAATAGGGCGCAACACACGTCTCGTTCATCCTAGTCTCCAGCAAGTGTGTGGGATATGGACTGGCGTGGGGCAAAGCGGATGGGGGCGGGGCAAACGCCTCCCAGCGCCCTCCGCGCCCATCCGTCGCCTCAGTTGCCTCCGTGTTCGCTCAGTACATAAACACCACGATCTGATGCCCCTGCACCTTCTCCGGTTGGTAGGCTCCATGGGCCCATGGCCCTGGCATGATAGCCCATATTCGGTGAGCCGCCAAATCTGGTGGCGGGGTTCTCCTCGCGCTTGCGCGGCCCTTGGGCGCGACTTATAATGCGGCCAAGCTGTGCAGGCGTGAGGAGGTTGTGTCATGTTGGATCGTTCCCGGTTGACGGACCCGGAGGTGTTGCGGCACACCGTGCTCGACTTTCGCCAGATGAGCGCGTTTGTGCAGAACCCCCTGATCTTGGAGCGCGCCGAAGGGGTGCACTATTGGGATATCCACGGCAAGCACTATTGGGATGGCCTCTCTGGCATTTTTGTGGTGGCCGTGGGGCACCGCAACCGCCGGGTCATCGCGGCGCTGCAGGCGCAGATGGAAAAGCTCTGCTTCGCCCCGCCCTTGCATGGGACGAACGTCCCGGCCATCGAGCTGTGCGAGCTTTTGGCGCGCTTGGCGCCGGGCGAGTTGAACATCGTCAAGCTTCTCTCCAGCGGCTCCGAGGCCACCGAGACGGCGATGAAGCTTTGCCGCCAATTCTGGAAGCAGGCCGGACGGCCGACGAAATTCAAGATCATCTCCCGCTACCACGGCTATCATGGGGCCACTTTGGGGGCCATGGCGGCCACCGGCACGCCCAAGCGCCGTATCCCCTTTGAGCCGCTGCCGGCGGGGTTCATCCACATCCCCACGGTGCACTGTTACCGCTGCCCTTATGGGCGGGAATACCCCGCTTGTGGCGTCTTTTGCGCCGAGTTTCTGCGCCAGATCATCGCCCTGGAGGGGCCCGAGACGGTGGCCGCCGTCATCGTGGAGCCCATCGGCAACACCGGCGGCATCCTCACCCCACCACCGGAGTATCTTCCCACCCTGCGGCGCATCTGCGATGAGTTTGACGTGTTGCTGATTTTCGACGAGATGATCACCGGCATGGGCCGCACGGGGTGGATGTTCGCTGCCGAGACGTATGGCGTCACGCCGGACATCCTTTGCCTGGGCAAGGGTCTCTCCTCCGGCTATGCCCCCCTGGCGGCGACCATCTGGAACGAGCGCATCCAGGCCGCCTTTTGGGGGCCCGAGGAGGCGGGGATCGAGTTCGGTCACGGCCACACCTTTGCCGGCAACCCCCTCTCGGCCACGGCCGGTCTGGCCGCCACCCAAGAGATCCTGGAGCGCGACCTACTCGCCAACGCCCGCACGGTGGGCGCCCACTTGCGCGCCCGCCTGGAGGGGATGCGCCGCCACGGCATCGTGGGCGAGATCCGTGGCGCGGGCCTTTTGTGGGGGGTGGAGCTGGTCAAGGATCCGGCCACCAAGGAGCCCTTCCCGCCGGAGGTGCGCATCGGCAAGCGCATCGGCGCCGAGGCCCAGGAGCGCGGCCTCATCATCCGCCACGACCCGGATTGGATCGCCCTGGCGCCGCCCCTCATCACCACCATCGAAGAGGCCGACGCCATGGCCGATATCCTGGAGGCCAGCATCCAGGCTGTGCTTGCGCGCTTGTAGGCGAAAAGGAATCCCGCTTGTGGCCAAGGCCGCAAGCTCACGACAATACAAAGGAGACGACAGCATGATCAAGTTCGGTGTGGCCGATTATGGCATGAATGTGTGGGATGGCGGCTGTTTCGACGTGGAGGCGCGCCTGGCCGGGCTGAAGGAGATCGGCTACCAGGGCCTGGAGCGGTTGGAGGCGGTGAGCGCCGACGATGCCCTGTACAAGGCGGCGCGCTACCATCGGTTGGGTATGGATTTTGCCACGGTGCGCGGGCCCAATATCGAGGTTTCCATTCAGTGGACGGCGGCCTTGGGCAAAGGATACGTGTGGGCCACCGTCACCGGCAAGGATTTTGATACCTTTTGCCGCCAGGTGAATATCCAGGTGGAACACTGCCACCGTTGGGGCATCAAGGTGGGCTTGCATAACCACCTGGGCACCCTGGTGGAGAGCCAGGACCAATTGGTGGCGTTTATGGCCCGCTGCCCCGAATGCGGTTTGATCTTGGATACTGCCCATCTGGCCGCGGCGGGCGGCGATCCGGTGGCCATGGTGTACCAGTACGCTCCGCGATTGGTGGCCATCCATCTGAAGGATTGGTTGCTGCTCCGGCCGGAGGTCGGCTTGGATCGTTGGCCGCAACGGGGGCGTTTCTGCGAGCTGGGGGCGGGCAACATTGGCCTGGATAACGCCGCCGTGATGCGCGCCCTGGTGGAGGTGGGCTATGACGGCTGGGTCTTTGTGGAGCATGATACCCATCTCCAGGATCCGCTGAAGGACCTGGCCATCAGCCGCGAATACCTGCGCAAGGTGGGCTTCTAGGTTTTTGCTAGCATAGCAAGATACAGAACGAAACACGGAGTCACGGAGGGCACGGAGGGCACGGAGAAGCAGAAATAAATACTAATTTAGTAAAATCAATTCACCCAATCATAGATAGATCCCATCAAAAAGAATAATGTTAAAATGAACTCCGTGGTCTCCGTGCCTCCGTGTTTTCAGAGCACGAAGATGTTCCTTACCACCGAGACACGGAGGGCACGGAGAATTCCGGTTTCTCTCCGTGTCCTCCGCGGTCCGTGTTTTCAGAGCACGAAGATGTTCCTTACCACCGAGACACGGAGGGCACGGAGAATCTCCGGTTTCTCTCCGTGTCCTCCGCGCTCCGTGTTT
>DAOTZU010000058.1:0-7024 GCA_034433995.1 Anaerolineae bacterium | reverse complement strand
CCGGCCTTTGCGCCGGGTGGTGGATTTCTCCCTGCTGCGGCTGATGGCCTGGCCTCTGGTGGCCTTGGGGCTGGCCTGGGGCGCTGCCGTGTGGTGGGAGGCCCACCCCGTGGGGGAATGGTGGGGGCTGTTGCTCCTCAAGCTGGGCATCTTTGGGGCATTGTTCGGCGGGATGCTGCTCCTGGCTGAGCGGGGCGATTACGCTGAAGGCGTGCGTTGGCTGTGGCGTTTGGTGCGGAACGAGGGATGAGATGAGGGTCATCTACTCCGTGGGCGTCAGGTTCGCCGGCGGCGGGATCGGCACCACCGCTTACCACGCCGTGCGGGGCCTGCACCGGGCGGGGCTGTTGCAGCGGCTCCTGTGCGGTTCCTTTCGCCCCAGCGAGATCCCCCAGGAGCGCATCCGCGCCATGGGCTGGCCCAGCCGCGCGCTGCGCAAATTGGCCGTGTACGATCCCACCGGCTGGCTCTCCTATGACCACGATGTGCTCTACGATGCCTGGGCCGCCCGCCGGTTAGAGCCGGCTGAGCTGTTCCACGTATGGAACAACTTTGGCCTGCGTTCCCTGAAGAGGGCTAAAGAACTGGGCCTGGTTACCGTGGTGGAGCGCGCCTCTTGCCATCCCTTGTACCAAGCCGAGGTGCTGGCGGAGGAGTATCGGCGATGGGGATTGACCTGGCGCCGCCCTCACCCCGCCCTGCGCCGGGCGCTGGCCGAGCTTGAACGGGCGGATTACGTCCTCGTCCCCTCCGATTTTGCCCGCCAGACCTTTCTGGAGCGCGGGTACCCGGCTGAGCGCCTCTTGCAGGTGCCTTTCGGTGCGGATACGAAGCGCTTCCGCCCGCCGATGGAACGAGGCCAGGGGCCCTTTCGGGTGCTCTTTGTGGGGCAGGTGGGCCTGCGCAAAGGAATCCTTTATCTCTTGGAGGCCTGGCGCCGCTTGTCTTGGACAGGGGCTGAGCTGTGGTTGGCGGGCAGGGTGAGCCGCGAGATAGGGCCTTTCTTGGCGCGCTATGGCGACATGCCCGGATTGCGCTGGGCTGGGCACGTGACCGATCCCGTGACGCTGTATCAGCAGGCTGATCTTTTCTGTTTCCCCTCGTTGGAAGAGGGCAGCGCCCTGGTCACCTATGAGGCCCTGGCCTGTGGGCTGCCGGTGATCACCACGCCCAACGCCGGCTCGGTGGTGCGCCATGACGTGGAGGGGTTCTTGGTGCCCATGCGGGATGTGCAGGCCCTGCAGGAGGGCTTGGAGCGTCTGCGCGATGATGCCCCGTTGCGCCGGGCCATGGGCCGGGCGGCGCGGCAGCGGGCGGAGGCCTATCCTTGGCGGCGCTATGAGGACGACCTGGCCAGCGCTCTGCGCCAGGCGGCGGAACGCGGGAGGCCGTGACCCATGCGCATCTCCCTGGTCATCCCCACCTACAACCGTCGGGAGACTTTGCGCCGTTGCCTGGCCGCGGCGCTGGCCCAGGACCTGCCCGATTATGAGGTCATCGTGGTGGATGATGCCTCTACCGACGGCACGGAGGAGATGGTGCCCCGAGAGTTCCCCCAGGTGCGTTATCTGCGGCAGGAGCGCAACCGGGGCCCGGCGGCGGCGCGCAATCGGGGCCTGGCGGTGGCCCAGGGGGAGATCATCGCCTTCACCGATGACGATTGCTTGCTCCCGCCGGATTTCCTCTCCCGCTTGTTGGAGGGTTACCGCCAGTATCCCCAAGTGGTGGGCGTGGGGGGCTATCTTTTGGCGCCCGACCATCTCTTGGCCCGCAACCCTTGGGCCCAATACGAGGCGTACATGACCCGCCAGGTGTACCGCGCCGGCGACGCCCCTTACGTGGGCGGCTACGAATGCCCAGCCGGCGGCACCAACGCCATGTCCTACCGGCGGAGCGCCTTGGAGGCAGTGGGTGGCTTTGACGAGAGTTTCCCCGTCCCCGGCGGCGAGGACGCCGAGCTGAAATGGCGCATGGTGCAGGCGGGTGGGGCATTGGCTTACCTGCCCATCCGAGTGATCCACCTGCAGCCCTACACCTGGCGCAGCTTTTGGCGTCAATATCGCGCCCACGGCCGCGGGGTGGTATATTTTGAGCGCAAACGCTATGGTGCGCCCCCTTCCTGGGGGCGGCTGGTTTTGCGTGCTGGGGTGCGCTTGGCCCGTTGGCCGCGGGATGTGTGGCGGCTGGGGCCTCGCTTGGGTACGGTGGGGCTGGTGGCCCAGATGGCCGATCTCTGTGGACAATGGTCCGAGTTGAGGCGCCTGCGATGCGGGTCCTGTTGATCTCGCACACCTACTTTCCCTCCCATTACCGGGGGAAGCTGCGCTGGCTGGCCACAGAGGGCGGCGTGGCGTTGACCTTGGCTGCCCTGCCCCGGATGCGCAAGCCCAGCGGTCCCGTTTTGACTTTTGAGGAGGTTGCCGAACCCTTCCCAGTGCGGCTGCTGCGCCCTTGGGCCTTCTCCGACCATAACGTGCTGCGCCTTTACAGCCCTTGGCAGATGGCCCGGCTGTTGCACGAGGCGCAGCCCGCATTGGTGCATGTGGAGGCCGAGCCCCACAGCCTACTCCTGGCCCTCCTGGCGGCGCTGAAGCCGCATTTCGGCTATCGGCTGGTGGGGTTTACCTGGGAGAACCTGTGCCGACGCGGACGCGGACCGTTGCGTTGGAGCGAGGCTTGGGCGCTCCGCGCCGTGGATGGCATGATCGCCGGCAACGCCGAGGCCGCGGAGGTGCTGCGTTGGCGCGGCTATCGCGGTCCCATCGCCGTCATCCCGCAGGTGGGCCTGGATCCTGGACATTTTCAGCGGGAGGTTCCTTCGCCCTCCTCCCTGGCGGGCTTGGGCCCGGGCGCGCGCATCGGCTTCATCGGGCGCTTGGTGCCCGAAAAGGGCGTGTTGGACTTGCTGGAGGCCTTTATCCCCTTGGCCGAGGGCGCCCATCTGGTCTTGGTGGGCACGGGGCCGCTGCAAGAGACCCTGCAGCGGCGAGCAGAGGAGGCAGGCATCGCCGAGAGGGTCCATCTGGTGGGCTTTGTGCCGTATAGCGAGGTTCCGGCCTATCTACGCGGCCTGGATGTGCTGGTCCTGCCCTCACGCACCATGCCTTGGTGGAAGGAACAGTTCGGCCACGTTCTGGCCGAGGCCATGCTGGCCGGCGTGCCGGTGGTCGGCTCGGCTTCGGGGGCCATCCCGGAGGTCATCGGCGAGGCGGGGTTGGTCTTTCCGGAGGGGGATGTGGCCGCGCTGCGGGAACGGCTGGCGTATCTTTTGGCCCAACCCAAAGAACGAGAGCGACTGGCCCAGGCCGGCAAGCAGCGGGCCGGCCAGCGTTTCACTGACCAGGCCATCGGCCGCCAAACGTTGCAGTTCTACCGGCAGATCATGGAGGCGCGATGAAGGTTGCCTTGTTGCGCATCATGCCCCAGGAGAATTGGCGCAGCATCGAGGTCTATTCCGAGCGGCTGCTGGGCGCTTTGCGGGCCGTGGCCGCGGAGGAATTGGAGCTCGAGGAGGTACAGGTGCAGGCCTGGTCCTGGGCCGATCGGCGTTGGCCCACCCCCTATGGCCGCCGGGCCTCACTGCGCACCCTGGGGCTTTACCTTTCGCGCTGGGTGCGTTATCCCTTGGCCCTGCGGCGGGTGCGCGCCGATGTCTATCACATCCTGGATAATAGCTATGGTCATTTGGCCTTCTTCCTTCCCTCGCGCAAGACGGTGGTGACCCTCCATCTGGGCCCGCCCCGCGCCCTGCGCGCTTGGAACCCTGCCGGCCCGGCCATGGCGCTGTACACCTTGGCGGCGCGGGGGACCTTGCGTGCCGGGAGGATCATCGCCGTCAGCGATTACACCAAGCAAGAGTGGGTGGCCACGCTGGGGTATCCGGCGGAGCGGATGCAGGTGGTGCACCACGGGGTGGATCCCGTCTTTCGTCCCTTGGCCGAGGCGGAGCGCGCCCGTTGGCGCGAGCAACTGCTCAAGGAAAAAGACCGCTACTTGCTGCTGCATGTGGGGCACAGCGCCGGGCGCAAGAACGTGGAGGCCCTCTACCGGGCGTTGGCCATCCTCCGGCGAGGCGGCCTGGCCGTGCGCCTGCTGCGCATCGGGCGGGGGCCCGCGCCGGCCCAGGAGCGCCTCATCGCCGAGTTGGGCGTGGGCGAGGCCATCACCCACATCCCCTTCATCCCCAACGCCGAATTGCCCCCTTACTATGCCGCCGCCGACGCTTTTGTCTTTCCCTCCCTCTATGAGGGGTTCGGCATCCCCTTGATCGAGGCTATGGCCTGCGGCGCGCCGGTGGTGTGCACCGATTGGCCGCTTTTCCGCGAGGTCTGCGGCGAGGCGGCCCTCTATGCCGATGCCCGCCGTCCCGAGGCCTTGGCCGAGGCCATCGCCCGAGTTTTGACCATACCATCCCTGGCTGCATCGTTGCGCGCTCAGGGGCTGGCCCGGGCGGCGCATTTCACCTGGGAGCGGGCGGCGCGGGAGACTTGGGCC
Organism: Anaerolineae bacterium; assembly: GCA_034433995.1. GTDB lineage: Bacteria > Chloroflexota > Anaerolineae > UBA1429 > UBA1429 > DAOTZU01. Next base: position 2,530 of record DAOTZU010000058.1, on the reverse strand, counting down.
GTCTACCGCCGCATCGCCGAGGAGGCGTAAAGGGATGCTGCGCGTCCTTTTTGTGGACCATGCCGAGGGATTGGGCGGGGCGGAGCACAGCTTGCTGCTGCTCCTGGCCCATCTGGATCGGCAGCGCCTCCAGCCCCTGCTGGCCGCCAACCCCGGCCCCCTGGCCCAGGCCGCCCGGAAGCTGGCCGTGCCGGTGGAAGAGGTGGCCATGCCCCGGCTCCGGGGCGAGCTCGCCGCCCCCTGGCGGTTGGCGCGGGGGGTGGCCCAGTTGGCCCGGCTGATCCGCCGGGCCCAGGTGGACCTCGTCGTCAGCAACGTGATGCGCTCCTCCTTCTACGCGGCCTTGGCCGCAAGGCTCACCCGGCGCCCGCTGGTATGGTACGTGCGAGATATCTTTACCCCCGGCCTCTATGTGCGCTGGATGGCCCGCCACGCGGCCCAGGCCATCGCCGTCTCGCGGGCCGCTGCGGCGCCGCTGCCGAGGCGCTTGCCGGTGGAGGTCGTGCCCAACGGCGTGGACCTGGGCGCCTTCGACCCATCTGCGGAAGGCCGGGGCCGGCTCCGCGCCGCTTGGGGCGTGCCGCCGGAGGCTCCGCTGGTGGGGATGGTGGGGCGGTTGGCCCGCTGGAAAGGCCAGGAGGATTTTCTCCGTGCCATGGGGTGGGTGCGGACCCAACATCCCCAGGCGCATTTTGCCCTCATCGGCGGCGCCCTCTTGGGCGAGGAGCCGGATTATCTCCAGGCCTTGCAGCAGCTGGCGCGCCAGCTGGGGCTGGAGGACCGGATAATTTGGGCCGGCCACCGCCAGGATATGCCGGCGGTGCTGGCGGCGCTGGACGTGTTGGTGCACTGCTCTCGGGAGCCGGAGCCCTTTGGGCGGGTCGTCATCGAGGGGATGGCCGCCCGCTTGCCCGTGGTGGCCTATAGGCAGGGCGGCCCTGCGGAGATCGTCCTGGACGGCGAAACCGGCTTATTGGTGCCGCCGGGAGATGTGGCCGCGCTGGCCCGGGCGGTGGGCTCGCTCTTGGCCGATCTGGCCTGGGCCCGGCAACTGGGCGTGGCTGGCCGCCGACGGGCCGAGAGGGAGTACGATATCCACATCCTGGCCGCCAAGGTTGAGGCGATCTTGGAGCGGGTGGCCCACAGCCCGCGCCATGGGGGAGGATGAACCCATGCGTTGGGGGCTGGATGGTCGCGTGATCCAAGATCACTTTCCGGGCCTTGGCCGCTATGCCTTTAACCTGGCCCGGGCCTTGGCCATCGCTGCGCCTCAGGACGAGCTGATCCTGCTGTACGATCCTGCCGCCCGCAATGCCCGCTATCCCTTGGCCGCGCTGGGCGAGCTGGCCAATGTGCGCCTGGTGCCGGCCACGGCACCCCTCTTTGCTTTGCGGGAGCAATGGCGCCTGCCGCGCCAACTGGCGCCGTTGGGCTTGGATGCTTTCCATGCGCCCTACCTGTTCCATCCTTATTTTCTACCGGTGCCCTCGGTCTTTACCGCCTACGACCTCATCCCGCTGCGCTATCCCGCCTATTATCGTGTGCGGGAGCGGCTCATCTTTCGTGTGGCGTTAGAGTGCTCCCTGCGCACGGCCCAGCGCACCATCGTCATCTCTCACACCACGGCGGAGGACCTGCAACGGCTGTGTGGCGCGCGTCCGGAGCGGTTGGCGATCATCCCGCTGGCGGCGGATCCCGCCTTTGCTCCCCAGCCGCCGGAGGCCATCGCCGCCGTGCGCTACCGTTACGGCCTGCCCCAGGCCTATGCCCTCTATGTGGGCAGCAACAAGCCCCACAAGAACCTGGTGCGCTTGGTGGAGAGCTGGTCCTTGGTGGCGGCCCGCCAGGCGGGGGCCGTCCTGGTGGTTGCGGGGCATTGGGAGCCGCGCTATCCTCAGGCCCAAGAGCGGGCTACCGCGCTCAAGCTGGGCGCGAACGTGCGCTTTCTCGGCGCGGTGCAGGAGGCAGACCTGCCGGCCCTCTACGCCGGCGCAAGGCTTTTCCTCTTTCCTTCTTTGTGGGAGGGCTTTGGCCTGCCGGTGTTGGAGGCCATGTCCTGCGGTGTGCCGGTGATCTGTTCACGGGCCGCCAGTTTGCCGGAGGTGGCCGGCGAGGCGGCGATCCTGCTCGCTCCGGAGGACCCGGTGGCCTGGGCCCAGGCCATCCTTGCCCTGTGGGAAGACGCCGGGGCCCGGGCCGAGTGGGCGCGGCGCGGCCTGGCGCGGGCGCGGCAGTTCTCTTGGGCCCGCACGGCGGAGGAGACCTTGGCCATCTACCGCCAGGTGGCCCAAAGGACGCCGCCGGAGGTTTAGCCTGCCCCATCCTCCGCCGGCACGCCGCGCCGAGGATGGGAAAGTGGTTTCCGGCAGCTATCTTGTGGAGCAACTCCCTCGCGTTGAGTCATGGGGACGCGGGATATACAGTCATCAGGAGGAGGTATATGTCGGAGATGATCTATCGCCCTTTGGGCAAGACGGGGTTGCGGGTCTCTATCATCGGGTTCGGTGCCTCGCCGTTGGGCAACGAGTTC
>DAOTZU010000057.1:0-6136 GCA_034433995.1 Anaerolineae bacterium | reverse complement strand
CAGGGGGCGGGAGGTCAGCCCAAAGGCGGGGCGGTCGAAGGCCAAGACGGTGCCCCGGGCGGCCAGGGGGGCCAACACCTCGCGCCAGGAGAAGAGGCTGGCGCCAAAGCCGTGGAGCAGGACCAAGGCCGGCTCGCCCTGGCCGGCCAGCTTGTAATGTACCTTCACCCCGGCCAGCTCCACAAAGCGGCTATCGGCATCGGCCAGCTCCTCGGCCGGCCGCAGATTGGGCAAGGGGGGCACGGGGATCAGCAAAGGGACGATCAGCAGCAGGACGGCCAGCCCCAGCAGGACGTACAGCGCGATTTTGACGCTCTTCATCTTTTCCCTCGTCTTGAGCTCTCGTGATACAATATAGCCGTTTCCACAAGCGCCGGCAAGCGAGGGATGGCTAGCGAGCCATTTTGCTATAGAGGATAGTTGACAAGAGGCGCGCTTTCGTGGTAACGTGGGCTTGAACGCGCCAAGATGGCTCCTGGGCGTGCCCAGGGGGCCGGGAAACGTATCAGCGCGGGCCAGGAGACGCTCCTTTTCTCTAAGGGGTGTGTGCGTTGCCACAATCTGGGAAGGATGTTGCCTGCTGATGGTCCCGCTATCAGACAAACGTCATCCTTTTGTCAAAGAGCGTATCTTTTGGCGCGTCGCCGCGTCTAACAGACAGAGAGGGGCTCTCTGATGCAAGCGACGGAGGAGCGCCTGTTGTTGGAGAGAGCCGGCGCCTGCGACGAGGCGGCCCTGGGCGAACTCTATGATCGCTACGCAGGCAAGATCTATAATTACATCTTTTATCGCGTGGGCGATCCGGATCTGGCCGAGGATTTGACGGCCAGCGTATTCATCAAAGTGCTGGATGCGCTCAAATCGTCCAAGGGCTGGCAGAGCTCCTTCTCGGGATGGTTGTATCGCATCGCCCACAACGCCGTGGTAGATCATTTCCGGCGCCAAGAGCAGGAGAAGGTGTTGCCGCTGGACGAGCAGATCGTGGCGGCCTTTGATGATCCCGTGGCGGCGGCGGAGCGGGCCCTTTCGGCGGAGGCCATTCGGGCGGCCCTGAACACCTTGACCGAAGAGCAGCAACAAGTGGTGATCTATAAATTCATCGAGGGGCTGAGCAATCTTCAGGTGGCCGAGATCATGGGCAAGACGGAGGGGGCGATCAAGTCCTTGCAATACCGTGCCTTGGCCGCCTTGCGACGGCATCTGGAAGGAAATTCGAGGAAGTGAGGATGTGGGGGAAGGCTAAGGACCTCGAAAACGCTCTAGACGAGTGTCTGGCCGGCCTGGCTCAGGGGGAGAGTTTGGAGGCCTGTTTGGCGCGTTTTCCGCGGCTGCGGCAGGAGCTGGAGCCGCTGTTGCGCGCGGCGCAGGCGGTGCGGCGGAGCGCGCCTCGCGCGGCGCCGCCGGCAGATGCCTTGGTCCGGGCCCGCAACCGCTTCCTGGCGGAGGCGGCCCGTCGGCGCCAAGTCGAGGCCACAGCCCGGCGACGGGTGGCCTTGCCGCGCCTCGCGCCTGTCTTTCAGCGGGGGCTGGCCACGGCCGTGTTGGTGGTGATGCTCACGGTGGTCATCTTGGGCACCGGCAGCATCGTCTCGGCCAACAGCCTGCCGGGAGATCCCTTGTACGGCGTCAAGCGCGCCTCGGAGAGGGTGCGCCTTTTCCTCACTTTGGATGCAGAGACCCGCGCCAACTTGGAGCGCTACTATGAGGCCCTCCGGGTGGCCGAGGTGAAACAGGTGGTGGAGCAAGGGCGCCAGGTGCAGGTGGACCTGGCCGGCACGGTGGAGCGCGTCGAGGGGGATATGGTGGTGGTGGAGGGGATCCCCGTGCGGCTGCCCGAAGCGGCCGCGGCGGACGCGCCGGCTGTGGGGAGCAAGGTCGAGATCGTGGGCCAGACCCATGAGGATGGCACGGTGACGGTCAAGGCCCTGGCCGTGCGCGCCACGCCGGTGGTGACGGCGGTGGCTGGGTCGGCCCCGGCGCCTGCGTCCACGGCGACGGTCCCGGTGGAGCAACGCCCCACGGCCAAGCCGACCTCTGTGCCCACGGAGAAGCCCACGGCCAAGCCCGAGCCGACGGCCACGCCCACCGCCGTGCCCACGGCACAGCCCAGCGCCACGGCCCCTGCGCCGACGGCGACGGCCTCGCCCAGCGCCACGGCCACCCGCACTTCCACGGCCACCACCACGCCGGTGCCGCCTCCGCGGGAGATCGTGGTGCGCATCGAAGGGCGGATTGACGCGATCACCAGCCAGAGCTGGGTGGTGAACGGCCAGCGGGTGACCCTCCGTGCCAGCACCCAGATCAACCAAACCGCGGCCCAGGGCCAGGTGGGTGGCTGGGCCATCGTCGAGGCGGTGCAAAAGGCCGATGGCCAACTGGTGGCCCGACAGATCATCGTGGTGCGCGGCCCACAGCAGCCGCCGGAGGTGCGCGAGTTCAGCGGGGCCATCGAATCTTTCAGCGCCACGCGCTGGGTGGTGGCCGGGCAAACCCTGGAGATCGTCTCTGACACGGTCATCGAGGGCACGCCGACGGTGGGCGCTGTGGCCCATGTGCAGGCGGAGCATCACGCCGACGGCCGCTTGGTGGCCAAGAGGATCATAGTGCAAAGCCCGCAAGAGACGGTGGTGCGCTTTGAGGGGTTGATCACGGCTTTTGGTGAGGAACGTTGGGTGGTGGCCGGACAGGAGCTGTGGCTCACCGCCCAGACCCAGATCGAGGGTCGGCCGGAGGTGGGGGCCATCGCGCAGGTGGAGGCCGTGTTGCGCCAGGATGGCGCGCTGGAGGCTCGGCGGATCGTCATCTTGGCGGGCGCGCCCTCCGGCCCAGCCCAAACGGCCACGCCCGCCCCGACCCAAGCCCTTGCCGTGCCCGAGGCTAAAGAGGTGATAGAGTGAAACGGCTCAGCATGCTGCTTTTGCTGGTGTTGTTCCTTGTTGGGGTGCCCCACTCGGCTCAGGCCCTGGCGCCCGGCATGGCGGGCCGGGCCATTCTCGCCGCCGAGGCGGGGATTACCCAAGCCCCCCTGCCGGAGGAGACGGTGGCACCGCCGCCCCGGCCCATCGCGGTGCGCTTTGAGGGCACCATCACCGCCATCGCCCAGCAGCTCCCCGGCGACTGGGTGATCGAGGGGATCACCGTCACCGTCACCGTGGATACGGTGATCCTCCCGGCCAGCCACGTGCCCCAGGTGGGCGATTATGCCCTGGTCAGCGCGCTGCAGGTGGGCGAAACCCTGGTGGCGGAGCGCATCCAGATTCGCCTGCCCGATGACGCCGCCCAAAAGATCGAGTTTCGTGGGCTGATCAACGCCTTGCCCACTGCCCCGTGGTACGGCGATTGGATGGTGGCCGGGGTCAAGGTGCAGGTGAAAGCGGAACGGGCGATCATCGTGGGGGCGCCATCCTTGGGCTATTACGCCTACGTGCGGGGCTGGCTGAAGGGGAGCGTGGTGGAGGCCGAACGCATCGAGGTTATCAACCCCGTGGAGCTGACCTCGGAATCCGAGTTCGAGGGGCCCATCCAGACCATCAACGACAAAGGGGATGGCACCTGGGTGATCGCCGGGGTGCGGGGGATGGTGGATGCCAGCACCATCCGCGAGGGCGATCTGGTGGCCGGGGCGATGGTGCGGGCCTCGGGGCAGCGCCTGGCCGATGGCGGGTTCGCCTTCAAGCGCATCCGCGCCCTGGCGCCGGGGGAGCTGGAGGTGCGCCTGAGGGGCCTCATCGTGGAGATCAACCTCGAAGATGGCTACTGGCTGATTGACGAGACCTTTATCGGGGCCGGTGAGCCGACCCTGGTCTTTGTGGACGAGCTGACCTTTGTGGACGAGAGCCGGGCCAAGGCCAAACCCGGTATGGAGGCCGAGGTCATCGCGCGGCGCCAAGGGCGTTGGCTTTTGGCCTTGCGCATTCGCGTGGAACCCCGCGACTGAAGGGGAGGTGAGGCCAGGAACCTCCGCAACAAGGCCGGAACCAAGATGGGCAAGAGGTGCGTCATCTCGCTGGCCCTGGCGGTCCTAGCGATCATATCCCTCTTCCCCGGCGGTCCCCTTGTGGTGACCTTGGCCCAGAACATGGGCGAGGCTCAAGCATGGGGCCGTTCGCGTTTTGTTGTGCCTGCAGGCTGGAGCGAGCCCATCAGTATCCCCTCCTCCGGCAGCGACCCGCGCAACCCGGTGCTGGTGGTGGATCGGTACACCGGCCGGCTGCACCTTGCCTGGGAGGAGGCCGGCACCATCCGCTACGCCTATTACGACGAGGCCGGCTGGCATGGAGATGCCTTTGCCCTGGCCGGCGATAGCCCCGCCCTGGCCCTGGATGCCGAAGGACGGCCTCACCTCGCCTACGCCAGCATCATCAATCACCAGCTCGATATCCTGCATTGCGTGCGCGACCCTCAAGGGTGGAGCGCGCCCTCCCTCGTCAGCGGCACCGGTGGCCTCTCCACCGATCCCGATCTTTCCATCATCATCAACGGGGAAATTCACATCGTCTGGACGGAGAAGTTGGAGGGCGCGGAGCGGATCTACCACGCCCGCTCCGCCGATAACGGCCGCACGTGGCAGGCCGCGGTGCCCATTCCTGGGGCCTATGGGTATGCCCCCGCCCTGGCTCTCGCTCCGGAAGGGCGGGTCTGGGTGGCCTGGCAGGGAGACAAGCTTTTTGCCGCCGATGGCACCACCGATATTTTCGCCGCCGCTTATCTCGCCGATGCCTGGTCGTTGCCTTTTGCCATCTCCCAGGCGCTTGGGGGAGATTCCGGCGCGCCCGATCTCGTTTGTGGCCCGGATGGGCGCGCTCATTTGTTCTGGCAGGAGGAGCTGCAAGGGAGGATGGCGGTGTGGTGGGCCGCCGGCACCCTTGAGGGTTGGGGCGTGCCTGTGTGCCTCTCGCCCGCCACGGCCCAAGGTTGGCGCCCCTACGCGGCCCTGGGCTTGGACGGGCGGGTCTATGTGGCCTGGGAAGCCCTCGGTTCGGGGGAGTGCACCACCCGGCTGGCCTTTGCCCGCCTGGGCCCGGAGGATCGCTGGGAGATGCTCGATCCCCTCTATAGCCCGGGCAGCAACATGCGCGATGTGGCCTTGGCCATTGACCCGGAAGGGACCCTGTACGTGGTCTGGCGCCAGCTGACTCCGGAGGGGAGGGCCGTGCTCCTCTACAGCCGGCGCCCGGCCCAGGCCGGCACGCCCACCCCTGCCCCTTCGGCCACGCCCAGCGCCACAGCCACCCCTGAGATGACTGTGCCGCCGGCGACCTCCACGCCCACACCGTCGCCCACTGCCACGGCCACATGGACGGCCACGCCAACACCCAGCGCCACGGCCACCGCCACACCCACCGTTACATCTTCGGCGACGCCGACCCTCACCCCTTCGGCGACGGTTACCCCTTCGCCCACGGCCACCGCCACCGCCACTTGGACCCCGCTGCCGGCCAAGACGCCCCGGGCCTTTGTGCCGGCGGTCTTGAACGCCGATCTGGGGAGCATGACGCCCGTGCCGCTGGTCCACCGGCCTGCGCAGACACCCACGCCGCCGCGCCTTGCGGGTGGCGCGGGGTGGGCCTGGTCGGCTACGGAGAACGTCTCGGTCTCTGAGACCGATTCCGGCGAACCGGCCTTGGCGGTGGCTCCCGATGGCACCATTTTTGCGGTGTGGGAGGAGCTCTACGCCGGCCGCTCCCTCCTCTATTACAGCCTGCGTCGAGGGGGCACGTGGTCTGCGCCCGTGGGCTTTTTCGTCGGGCGGGAGCCGGCTCTGGCCGTGGGGCCCGATGGCCAGGTCCATCTGGTGTTCGCCTACCAAGCCGGCGGGAATTACGAGATCTATTACACCACCTGGACCGGGAGGGGTTGGGGACCGCCGCAGAATATCTCGGCCACCAGTAGCACCTCCACCCAGCCGAGCATCGCCGTGCAAGGGGATGGCAACCCCATCGTGGTTTGGACGGAGACCAACGGGGACCAGCCCCGCATCTACTATGCCTGGCGCAGCAACGGTCTATGGAATAGCTACATCGTGCCCAACTCCTCCGGGGGCAGCACGCCGGCGGTGGCCTGGGGGCAGAACCAGAACCTTTGGGTGGCCTGGCAGGCCAAAGAGATCGCGGGGAGCTATGAGATCTATGCCCTA
>DAOTZU010000056.1:0-4868 GCA_034433995.1 Anaerolineae bacterium | reverse complement strand
CCGTCGGTTGGAAACCGACGGCTGGGGATGGTAAGCCCGCGCTGCGGGCTTGGCAAGCGGAGCCGTCGGATTCCATCCGGCGGCGGGCAAGGCGTCTACACGCCTTTTTTCAACACCCTCATATCCGCAGGATTTGGCGATTTCCATGGAATATGGTATCATAGAGATGTCGCGGAGGCGTGGTGTAGTGGCCTAACATGCGGCCCTGTCAAGGCCGAGATCGCGGGTTCAAATCCCGTCGCTTCCGCCTGAAGGTTCCTTCAGGCGGAAGAAGATCGCCTCAGTCCCTTTGAGGCGTCTCCGCCAAACGGTGAGACGAGTTGCGTCTCGCCGTTGCTTTTTAACCGGCGCCCACGGGCGAAGAGGCGGGGTTTAGGGTATAGGGATTAGGGTTTGGGAATCTCTAAACCCCATACCCTAAACCCTAAACCCTATACCCTAAACCCTAAACCCTATACCCTGCCTTTACAGCTTGGCCGCCTCGCGATCCAGGATCTCCCAAGCCTTTTGGATGTAGAAGCGATAGTTCTCCAGCGGCGTGCCGTTGGGGATGCGATGATCCAGCCCCAGCATGCACCCGCCCGTGCGTACCATGGGCGGGATCTTGTACTCCAGCTCGGCCACGATCTCCTCCCGGCTGCGGCGCAGGACATGCTTGTCGATCCCGCCCACAAAGGCCAATTGCGTGCCGTAACGCTCCCGGATCTTGACGATGTCCATCCCCGCCGCCGGCTCGTTGGGCTCGATGACGTTGACGCCGCCTGCGACAAGTTCCGGCAGGATGGGATTGATATCGCCATCGGAATCCACGCTAAAGAGCCTGGCCCCCCGCCCGCGCAACAGATCCCAGATGCGCCGATAATAGGGCACGATGAACTCCCGCACCTGCTTGGGGCCGATGAGGGGGCCGCTCTTGCCCGCCAGGTCCTCGTGCACCGAGAGCTGGTCCACCTGCACTGCGGCCGAGACCCGCTCCAACACCCGGTAGGCGGTCTCGGCGATGGTCTCCAAGATATCGTGGAGCAGCTCCGGTTGGGTATAGTAGGCCACGCATAGCTCCGCGTCACCCAAGAGCTCTCGCGGCTCATCGAAGCCGCCGGGGATGGAGACAGTCACCACCCGGCCCGCCGCGGCGTGCTCCCTGGCCACCCGCTCCCAATCCGGGCCAAAGCGCTCCTCGGAGAACGCGTAGTGGTGCTTGATCCGCAGCCAGTCGTCCATGGTCTTGACGGGGAAATCCAGCGGCAGGGGCAACGTGGCCACTCCTTTGCACAGCTTGACGCGCCGGCCCATGCGGTCGCGGGCGATGATGTATGCTTGCGTCTCCTCCAGGATCTCCTCCTCTTGGCCGCCCAGCCAGCCGGTGTTCACGGGGATGTGGCCATATTGTGGCCGGCGATACTTGAAGGCAGAGAGGTCCAGCTCCTCCGGAGTGGCCCCCTGGGCGGCCCACTCCTCCTTCAGCCCCACGATGGGGCCAAAGGTCTCGGTGAAGAGAGGGCGGGTGTTGGCGCGGAAGGTCATGTAATCCAGGTACTCCTCCCGGCGCACCTCCATCGTCTGCGCGATGGCCAATTGGGCGTGGGCGTCTAGGATGCTGCGTTTGGGTGCCATGGGTGAATGCCTTTCTCTTGAAAATGTCCAACCATTGTTGCCCCATCGAAACACGGAGCACACGGAGAGAGATGAGATGTGGTAGGGGGCGCTGCCCTGCCCATACTTTGCGCCTCTCATCCGTTATTGGTATAATCAAATTGTGTTTCCTATAAGGAGGAGGTAGCTATGGCGGCGCTCACTTTGCTCTCTCCCCATCAGCGCCCATTGCGGCCGTTGGTGGAGGCGGCGATCCAAAACGAGCTGCGCCTCTTGGAAGCCGGCATTCGGCGCAGCGAGGATAGATTGCGGGCCTTTGAAGCCCAATACGGCCTCTCCTCGGAAGAGTTTCTGCGGCGCTACCAGAACGACGAATTGCCAGAGACGTTGGACTATGCCGAATGGATCGGCGAACTGCAATTGCTGGCACGGCTGCGGGAAAAGGCAGAAACCCTGAGGACGGTTCGCTTTGCGGATTGAGGCCTATTTTCAGCAAGTGCGCCGCGCCATCGAGACCTGTCCGGTGGTGCAATCGTTCAGTATCACCTACGATAAGCGCAGCACATCTGAAGGTGTGATCCGCGGACAGGTCTACATGGTGGATGGCTCTGTGCTCCATCTGCGCGAGTTTGTAGATGTCGAGCGCGCCCCGGACCGTCTTACCTATGTCTATCAGTACATGGATGCGGCTCAGCAATTGGTCTTTCGTTATGACAACACGGGCCATCATCGCAAGCTCAATCTCCCTACCTATCCCCATCACAAACATGAAGGGCATGAAAGCCGCGTAGTGGCCTCCTCCGCTCCTGACCTGCCCACCATCCTTGAAGAGATCGTCTCCCGGGTCGTCTTGCGCCCATAGAGCGGGCAGTGGTCGCCATTTCAGAAACGCCCTCGCGGATTCGGCCATGGGAGATTCCTTCACCTCTCTCTCCCTCATCCCCCTTCTTACACTCCGCCGATGGTCAATGCCCGCGGAGTGCCGCGACACGGGCGCAAGGGCGGGTCGCGCCCATTATACGCGCCCTGGGGCGGGCGGGCAAAGGGGAGGGGTGCAATCAGCCCTTGATGGCCCCGATCATCACGCCCTTGACAAAGTAACGCTGCAGGAAGGGGTACACGCAGAGGATGGGAACTGTGGCCACGACGATGGTGGCGTATTTGATCGTCTCGCCGATGGGCATGACGTCGCCGGCGGCGATGCCCGCGGTCATGCTCTCCACGCTGGAGAGGATCAAGATCTCGCGCAGGATGAGCTGCAGGGGATAAAGCTCCCGGGTGCGCAGGTAGATCATGGCGCCAAACCAGGCGTTCCAGTGGGCCACGCTATAGAAGAGGAGCATCACCGCCACCACCGGCATGGAGAGGGGCAGGACGATGCGAAAGAGGATGGTGAAATCGTTGGCCCCATCCATGCGCGCCGCTTCCTCCAGCTCCTCGGGCACCTGCTGAAAAGCCGTGCGCATGATGATCAGGTTCCAGCTGCTGATGGCTCCCGGCAGGATCAGCGCCCAGCGGGTGTCCAACAGCTTGAGGGTGTGGGCCACCAAAAGGTAGGTGGGCACCAAGCCCCCGCTGAAGAACATGGTAAAGACGATCAGCACCATGATGGGACCCTTCAAGAGCACGTGGCGACGGGAGAGGGCATAGGCCCCCAAGGAGGTCAAGAGCAGGTTGAGGGCGGTGCCTGCCGTCACATAGAGCAGGGTGTTTTGGTAACCGATGGAGATCATCGGGTTGGTGGAGAGCAGACGGTACGCCTCCAGGGTAAAGCCCAGGGGACGAAGCAAAACCCCGCGATATTGCATCAACGGCGCCGGCTCGCTGAAGGAGGCGACGAGCACATACCACAAGGGATAGAGGGTGATGACGATCAACAACGACAAGAGCAGGGTGTTGGCCAGATCGAAAATCCGCTCTCCCAGACTCCTTTTGGCCCACATCGTCCTAGCTCCTCCTCACCACAGGCTGGTCTCGCCCACGCGCCGGCTGAGGCTGTTGGCCGCCACCAGCAGGGCAAAGTTGATCACCGAGTTGAACAGCCCCACCGCCGTGCTAAAGCCAAAATCCATTTGCAAAAGACCCCGGCGATAGACATAGGTGGAGATGACATCGGCCGTCTCCATGGTCAGCGAGTTGTACATGAGGATGATCTTCTCAAAGCCTACGCTCATCAGGGAGCCCAGGCGCAGGATGAGCAGGATGATGACGGTGGGGGCGATGCCGGGCAGGGTGATGTGGAGGAGCTGGCGCCAGCGGCCGGCGCCATCCACCATGGCCGCCTCGTAGAGGGCCGGGTCAATGTTGGTCAGGGCGGCCAGGTAGATGATGGAGCCCCAGCCCACGTGCTGCCAGATGCCCGAACCGACATAGAGGATGCGGAACCACTCGGGTTTTTGTAAAAAGGGCGTAGGCGCCATACCCAAGGCGCCCAGGATGTTGTTGATCAGGCCATCCCGGGCCAGGAAATCCACCAGCATGCCCACCACCACCACCAGGGAGATAAAGTGGGGCATGTAAGTGATGGTCTGCACGGCCCGTTTGAAGGCGTTGACCCGCACTTCGTTGAGCAACAGGGCCAGGATGATGGGCGCCGGAAAGCCCAGGGCCAGGTCCAGCAGGTTGATGAGCAAGGTGTTGCGCACCAGCCGGCCAAAGTAGAAACTGCGAAAGAACGACCGGAAATGTTCCCATCCCACCCAGGGGCTGCCCCAGATCCCTTGGGATGGGCTGAAATCTTTGAAGGCGATCTGCGCGCCGTACATAGGGCCATAGTGGAAGAGGAGGTAATAGGCCAGGACGGGGGCTAACATCAGGTAGATATACTTGTTGCGCTTGAGATCTTTCAGCAATCGCCCCCAGGCCCACACCCGGCCCCTCCCGGCGGCCCGGCGCGCCGGCGCCCATGTAGCGACCTTTATGCTCATCCTGTCCTCTGGTGGTTCCGGATTGGAGGGGCGTGGCGTCGTTGTAGGGGCATGGCGACGCCATGCCCCTACGCTGCCTCATGCCCCTACGCTAGCGCCATTTAGCGCTTGTTGTACCGCTCCAGGGCGGCCTGCTGGATCTTGATGGCCTCTTCGATGCCCATCTGCTTGAGCTGCTCGATGACCTTGTCCCAGTTCTCCACCGGTTCGGCGCCGGTGATGGTTTTGGTAAAGGCCTCATCGAAACGGGTGTTGACCTCGTTCATGATGGTGGCAAACTTTTTGCTCTCCTCTTGCGTGGGCGTCACTGGCGGCATGAGTTTTTCGCAAGTCGGTTGTGACCAGATG
>DAOTZU010000055.1:0-1950 GCA_034433995.1 Anaerolineae bacterium | reverse complement strand
ACCTTTGTAGGCTAAAGCAGGCGAGGCGGCCGGTGCTGGGCGCCATGTAGCCATAGAAATAATCGCGCACGCCGCGCAGAGTGTATACGGTGACCTCAGGCTCTTCGTGATGGGCCAACAGGCGCACCTTGTCGTCATCGCCTTGGGCCGCAAAGAGTGCTTTGGCCTCGGCCAAGGGAAGGCGCTCTTGGACGATGGGGGCATCGGCGGCCACGATCTCCCGCATCCTTCCCTCAAGGGCGGCCAGCTCCTCCGAGCTAAAGAGGGCGCGGCCGGCCACCCGGCAGAAAAACCCCCCCAAGGTGACCGAATGGTCAATGATGATCCGCGCCTGGGGATAGAGCTCGCGGGCGGCCACCACCAAGACAAAACAGAGGGAGCGCTGGTAGATGCGCATGCCGTCGCTGGTGCGGATATCCAGAGGCAACACGTGAGCATCGGCCAGGACGGGCGCGCTCAACTCTTCCAAATCGCCATTGACCAGGGCAGCCACAATGGGGATTTCGGCCTGGGGATAGGCCGCGGCCACAAACTCGGCCAGGGTGGCGCCTTTGGGGCCTTCGAAGGTGCGCCCGTCGGCGAAATGCACCTGCACGGTGGAGCGGGGAACGGCGGGCTTGATGGCTGAGGGGTTGGTCATGGTCCTCCTGCTCTATTCTGCCTCGCGCTGGCCGTACTTTTCCACGTACCGCCGATGGGCCCGGGCCACCTCCTCAGGGGGCAGCTCGTCAGGCTGGCCCAACTGCAGGGCGTAAAACACGGTGCGGGCCACGTCCTCCACCATCACCGCCGCCTTGACGGCCGCCATCACCGTGGCGCCGATGGTAAAGACACCGTGGTTCTTCATCAGGATGGCCACGCTATCGCCGATGGAGCGCACCACCTCGGCGCCGATCTCTTCGCTGCCGATCTTGGCATAAGCGCCCACGGGGATCGGCCCGCCGAACTCGTCGGCGATGGCCGTCAGATAGACGGGGATGGGGCGGCCCACGGCGGCAAAGGCTGTGGCAAAGGGGGAATGGGTGTGCACCACGCCGTGCACATCCGGGCGGTGGCGATAGATGTAGAGATGGGTTAGGGCGTCCACCGAGGGCTTGAGCCGCCCCTCCACCACCCGGCCCTCCAGATCGAGGACGACCAGGTCTTCGGGGGTCAGGTTCTCGTAGCGCACGCCGCTGGGCTTGATCACCACGTAACCGCTGGCAGGATCGCGCCCGCTGACGTTCCCGCTGGTCCAGGTGACCAGGCCGCTGCGGGGCAAGAGCATGTTGCCCTCATACACTTCTTGACGCAGTTTCTCTAACACCGCTACTCCCCAGAGAGGTTCAGGCTAAAAGGGCCAAGAGAAGCACAAAAAAGGGAATCCTTCCCGTGTCTTGCCCTGGAGCGGGCGAGACACGGGGCTTATTATGGCCTCACGGGGCGCGACTGTCAAGATTGGTTGCCTTTGCTTTTATGGGCGGATTGGCGTATCCTGGAGCTATCCGTACACCCATCCAGCGCAATCATCTCCCCAGAAGGAGGCTTCATGCCCGTGATCGCCCGTTTTGATTTCGGCAACGCCCTTACTCCCGAATCGCCCGGTTTCATCAAGGTGGGCCGGGTCTATCGCTCGCCCCGCTTTCTCTGGCTCAACGATGTGCGGGAGGGCTGGCGGCCGGGCCCGGAGGAGGACGGCCTCTTTTCCTACGTCAGCGGGACGGAGGGGGAGTATCGCCTGGGATTGCCCGCCGGCACCTATGGGTTGCAGCTGACCTGCTTCGACCCTCAACACTCCCACGGCCCCTTCACCCTGGCCGTGGCCAGCGTCCCCCCACGGGCGCCACAGGGGAGCGGCCAGGCGCAGGTGGTGCTGCAAGACATAGTGGTGCCCGAAGGGGTGCTCATCCGCCGGCAGGCGTGGGTGGTCCACAGCGGCGGGGCCTTGGCGTTGCGGTTCGCGGCGGCGCC
>DAOTZU010000054.1:0-16551 GCA_034433995.1 Anaerolineae bacterium | reverse complement strand
TATCCCGCAGCCAACGCTGAAAATCGCCCTTGTAGAGGAAGGAACGCGCCGCGTCCCAATGCTCGTCGCACAGAGACGGCAAGGCGCTGACGCTGCGGATCTGGGTGCCGCCGGGGAAGGTAAAGGCCTCCAGGGCACGGGTGGGCGTGGAGAGCGCCTCCAGGGCTTGGCGCAGCTCGGCGGCTGTGCTGCGTTGCTCCGGCGCGGGACGCAGGGCGCGCTCCAAGGCCGCTGCCAGGTCTTTGGGCAGGGTGTGCAGCTTGGGGAATTTAAAGGGGTGCTCCCGTGGATCATCATCGGTGAGGAGATGGTAGGCCGTCGCCGCCAGAGCGTACACGTCGGAACGGGGCACGGCGCGGCCCTGATATTGTTCCGGCGCGGCGTAGCCGGCCGTGCCGTAACTGACGCCGCGACGTCCTTTGTTCTCGTCGTCTCCTTGCCCCGGCTCGACATACACCGTGCCGAAATCCACCAGGCGCACCAAGCCATGTTCGCGCTCCAGGATGAGGTTGGCGGGTTTGATGTCTTGGTGGATCACCGGCCGAGGTTGACTGTGGAGGTATTCCAGGATGCGGCACACCTGAAGGATGTAGCGCACCACCTCCTCTCTGGGCAGCCGTTTGGTGCAGATCGGACGGCCGTCCTCGCCGATGTGGGTGACGTAATCCTCCAAGTTCTCGCCCTGGATGTATTCCATGGCGATATAGAAGCGCCCCCCTGTGGAGAAAAAGGCATAGATCTTGGGCACGCCGGGATGGCACAGGTTGGCCAGGGTGCGCCCCTCCTCCTGGAAGCGCTCCAGGGCGCGGCGCTGCTCGGCCGGATCGGCGGGATCATAATACTCTAGCATTTGCTTGATGACGCAGAGCCGATCAAAGGCGCGGCGATCCTTGGCCAGGTAGACCTCACCCATGCCCCCTTTGTGCAGGGGGCCCACGATGACATAATCGCCGTGATGCAACACATCGCCCGGCGCCAGCCGCGCCTCCAAGCGCTGCCCACATTGGGGGCAGAAGCGCGACTGGCGTCGGACGGGTTGCCGGCAACGCGGACATGCAAGGCTCACTAGCTCACCCGAAAGATCAATCTGACACGGCCTGCCCGGATCTCGTCGCCATCGGCCAGTTTGGCCGGAGTGCCCGGCTGTAGCCGCTGACGGTTGAGTAGGGTAAAGTTGGTGCTGTTGAGATCCTCGACCAGGTATTGCCCACCGACGAGGCTGATCTTGAAGTGTCGCCGAGAGACGCCCCCTTCCTCGCCGCCATGGGGCGTGAGGTCCACATCGGGAAAGACGTTGCTATAAGGATCCTCCCGGCCCACCAAGACTTCTTGGCCCGCGGGCAAGGGGATCTCGACGCCGCTGGCCACCACCACCAGGCGCGGTTGGGGGGCAGCCGGGGCCGTTGGGGCGGCCGCCGACGCCGGAGCGGCGGGAGCGGGCTGGACTGCCGGGGCTTCTTTCACCAGGGCCGCGCCGCAGAATTCGCAGAAGGCATCGCCGGGTTTGACCTTGGCACCGCAGGCCGGACATTCGTTCTCCGCCGCCGAGACCCCTTGCGCAGCGGGCTCTGGAGGGGCAGCTATGGGCGCTGGGGCCGGTTGGGACTGTGGCGCCGCCACGGGCGTGGCCGCTGCCGGAGCGCGCAGGTCGGCGCCGCAGGCGTAGCAAAAATCCTCGTCTTGGGCCACGCTGGCGCCACAGGCTGGGCAGGTGCGTCCCTCGGCGGAAGGTGTGACCGGCGCTGCGGTGGCCGCCGTCGCTTGGGTCACCGTGGCCGGCTCAGGTTGGGGCGCGGCCAGGCGGGCGCCGCACTCGCTGCAGAACATCTCGCCCGGCGTGTTCACATGGCCACAGCTGGGGCAGACGACCCCTGCCGCGGTGCTTGCGGCAGGTTGAGGCGCCGCGGCCGGCGCGGCTGCGGGCTTGAGCCGGGTACCGCATTGATCGCAAAAGATGGCATCATCCTGGGCTTCATTTCCACAATGGGGGCATTTCATCGTTGCGCACTCCTTTCTGGTAAGGGCTTACGGGGCGATGGATCATGGCGTTGGCTCGTCTTCGAGCTTCTGGGTCAGTTTCCGGGTTTGGTAACGCAGTTTCTTGGTGCCGCTGGCCGACATTTGCCCGCTCTGTTCCAGATTGTTGGCCTCTTGTTGGGCCGCCTCGGCCAGCTCGGTCTCGCCCAACTCCAGCAGGCGCGTGGCCGCCGCCCGCAGCTTTTGGGTGGCCCCGACGATGTTGCCCATCTTGGCCTCGTCCAGGGCGCGGGTCTGCAATTTAAAGGCGGTGACTTTTTCCACCAGGTTCATCAGCTCTGGGTTGTATTGCTGGGCGGCCGCGGGATCGGTGGTATAGTTGACCACGATGTCGCTGCGGACCGAGGCGCCGCTGATGTTCTGGCCGGGCAGGTCGTAGGTGATCTCTGTCTGGGCGATGCGATAGCGCCCCGGCGTTCGAGGAGGCAAGAGCAGCTCCACCAAGACGGCCTTGCCCTCTTGGGCGTCTAATTCGCCCAATTGCACCTGGACATCGTGTTCGCTCAAGGGTCTGTAGCCCAGGTTGGCGATGAGGGGCGTCACCTGCCAGACTTGGCGCGGCACCACGCCGGCCACCAGGCGCAAGATCATCTGGGCGTTGCGCACGACGGCCCGCTGCGAGCGCTCCACCGTTTGCGTGAACAGGGGCACGATCTCGTCGGGCGATTCCACCAGGTCCGAGCCACCACCGCTGAGTTGGCCCACCTGGTCCAAAAGGTTCTCGTTCCAATCATCGCCCAAACCCAGGGCTTGGATGGCGATCTTGTGCTCGCCGGCCTCCTTGGCCAGCCGCAAACATTGTGCCTCATCGCCGTAGGTCTGGCCATCGGTGAGGAGCAAGAGCTGGTTCACCCGGTCGGCGCTAAAGGCCTGGTACACTTCGCGCAAACCGAGGCTCATCCCGCGGGCCATCTGTGTGCCGCCGCCGGCGCGGATGCGTTGGATGCGTTCGGCCAAACCCGCTTGCTGGGCCAAGGGGGCGCTTTTGGCGATGACTTCGGCCGTGTCGTTGAATATAGTCACCGACACCAGGTCATCGAGCGCCATTTTCCCCAGGGCCAGTTGCATCGCCTCCTTCAGCCGCTCGATCTTGTCGCCGCGCATGGAGCCGCTGTGGTCCAAGACAAAGCCAAAATTGAGGGGCATGCGCGTTTGGGAGACGACCTCGTTGGGTTTGGCCTCGATCAGCACATAGACCAATTGCTGGGTCGTTGTCACCGGAACGTGCACCTTGTTCAGTGTGGTCACCAGAGTCAATTCGTTCGCCATCGCTCCCTCCTTCTTTGGGTGCTCATTTCCCTAGCGCTATCTGGCGGTGGGCGCCTCGCGCACCGCTTTGACGATAATCACCGAGATATTGTCCTCGCCGCCGGCCAAATTGGCGTTCTGCACCAAGCGTTCGCAGGCCCGCTGCGGCTCCGGCTCGGAAAGGAGCACCTCTTCAAGGCCTTCGTCGTGGACCATCTCCCAGAGGCCGTCGCTGCAAAGGATGAGATGGTCATCGGGCGCCAGGTGCACCTGGAAGGTATCCACCCGCACTTCAGGCCGATCGCCGATGCTCTGGTAGATCAAGTTGCGCTGGGGATGGCTGTACACTTCATCGGGCGTGATCTGGCCCAAGTCCACCAGGCGCTGCACCAAGGAATGGTCTTTGGTGATGCGTTTGAGGCCGGCGGCGTTCCACAGGTAGGTGCGGCTATCGCCCACGTTGCCGATGTAGGCGGTATCGTTGAGCAGGAGCGCCAGGGTGACGGTGGTGCTCATCTCGCTGTGGCGGGCCAGGCGGGCCTCGTACACGGCCTGGTTCGCGGCTTTCACGGCCTCCACCAGGCGCTGCTCCAACGCTATCGGGGGCAGGGCCTCATCGCGGATCACCGGCTCCCACACGCTTTGGCGCAGGGCCTGCCAGATGGTATCCGTGGCCATGCGGCTGGCCACCTCGCCGGAATCCTGCCCGCCCAGGCCATCGGCGACGATGAAGAGCCCCAACAGGTCTCCGCTACTCTTGACATAAAGCCACGCCTCCAGATAATCCTCGTTATGGTCCCGCTGGAGGCCTTGGTCAGTGGCCCGCCCCCAGAGGAGCCGCAGGACCGGCCGTCCCTCCGGCGGCGAGGGCTGGGCGCCTGAGGTTTGCGGTTCGGGGGTGATGTAATAGTCGCGCTCTCCCTGGGTAAAGTGTAGCTCATACTCCTGGGGGGCGCGGCGGGTGCGCTCCACCACGGTCACATAACGGGGCGCTTCCAGGCTGGCGCCGCAACGGCGGCAGAATGCATCTTGGGCCGCGTTATCGTCATAGCCGCAGGCCCCGCAGCCATAGAGGTCGTCGGCGCGGTAGAGGTTCCCCTCCGGCCCGCTCTCGATGAGGGCAACGATCCGGTAACGCTCGGCGAGGAGATCCCCAGGGCGCAATGGTGTGGTGCCGCCGGGAAGGGGGGCCTCCTGGGGTGCGGGTGTAGCGGTTTCTGGCGGCGCGCTTGGAGGGGCGACCTCGATAGTTTTGGGCGCAGGGCTAGGCTGTTCCGTCGCTGCCTCCGGGGGCGCTGCTGGTTGGACGGCGCTTGGCTCTCCGCTGGCCGCCTGTTTTGCCAGTCGCCCGCCACACCAGGCGCAAAAGCCCGCCTGGGCCCGATTTTCCTTGCCACACTCAGGACATTTCATTGCACACTCCCCCCACCCTGTCGGCTTTAGCGCAGGTGAAACTGCAATACCACGCGCCCCATGCGCACCTGATCCCCATCCCGCAAGAGGCGGGGCGTCTGCGGCGCCAGTCGTTCCTCGTTGACAAAGGTACCATTGGAGCTGTTCAAGTCCACCACGTAATAGCGCCGCTGTTCGGCGATGATCCGGGCGTGGTTCCGCGAGACATAACCCTCCGGATCGTAGAAGGCGATATCGAGGTCCACCGGTTGGGCCCCGCCACGCCTGCCGATGAGGGTATTTGGGGCGCGTAAAGGGAACTCCCAGCGGGCGCCTTGGGGCTGCACCACGCGCAGCACCGGCGGTAGTGGCGGCACGTACACATGGCCGCAGCGCCGGCAAAAGCGGGCCGCGGGCCGGTTCATGGCGCCGCAGCGGGGACAGGGTTTGGTGTATGCTGGATCGGCGCCCGGAGCTGCCGCTATGGCGGGCGCCGGGGAGGGCGCGGGCTGTTCCGTGGCGGTCGCTGGGGGCTGAGCGGGATGGCTTGCCGCCGCGCGCGCCGGCGGAATCTGTGGGGCTGCCGATGGCGCCACGGTCGGCTGTGCCGTCACGGTGGCCAGGAGCGCCTCCATCCGTCGCCGGTCCCGCTTGGAGAGGCACTCCATGAGCGCCAAGCGCATCTCTTCGGCGGTTTGGTAGCGTTTCTCCCGATCTTCGGCCATGGCTTTTTCCACCACGGCGGCCGTTTGCGCCGTGACCGCTGGGTTGTATTGTTGGATGGGCAGCCGTGGCGTGGGCACAAAGGCGGGCAGGGGCGGCACGTTGGTCAACAGATGGTACATGGTGGCCCCCAAGCCATAGATATCCGCCCGAGGGTCGGTTTGGGCCTTGCCCCATTGTTCGGGCGCGGCGTAATTCTCCGAGCCCATGGTGATGGTGTCCTTGCGCTTGCCCACCTTGTAGGTGCGGGCGATGCCGAAATCGATCAACTTGATCCGTCCCTCCGGGGTAACCATCACGTTGGAGGGCTTCATATCGCGAAAAATGATGGGCGTGGGCCGCGTGTGCAGATAGGTGAGCACCACGCAGATCTGAATGGCCCACTCCAACACCTGGCTCTCCAGCAAAGGGGCGTTGGCCTGCTCCAAGCGCTTTTCCAGCGATTCGCCATGGATGAACTCCATGACCAGATAAGAGTGCCCCTGCTCTTCAAAGAAAGCGGTGACCTTGGGCAGGTTGGGATGGTTTAGGCGGACAAGGAGGTTAGCCTCTTGCTCAAACAGCCTGCGCCCCTCCTCCACCGAGTGGGCGTCGTCCGCATCGGCGCGCAGTTCCTTCATGGCCCAGATCTGCCGTTGGCCGTCGGCGCGCAGTTCTTCCACCTCGTACACCCAGGCCATGCCGCCGCCCGCCACCAGGCGCGTCACCCGATATTTGCCTTTTAGCACTGTCCCTACGGCGAGAGGCTTGGTCTCCACGGAGCACCTCGACGCTGTGCCTTTTTGCCCAGGATCCCCTGAGCTACACCATCACTCTCTACGCAGCGGACGCGGGCAGGTTGCATTTCCGGGGAAGGGGAACCTTGCATAAGCGTATTATACGTTAGCCCACAGCTCTCCGCAACGGGACGAGGCGCGGGAAGTTGAAAAAAAGGGTAATGGGCCTGGCCGCCGTCAGATCGAATCCGACGGCTCTGCTGGTAAGCCCGCGCTGCGGGCTTGGTATGGGCAGACGTCGGTTTCTAACCGACGTCTGCGCCTTTACCGATGGCCCCAGAGGCGCTCCAGGTGGTGGGGAGAGGAGAACAAGGCATCCAAGGCGAGGAGGGCTGCTCCTTGGGCACCGGAGAGTTCGCCTTGATCATCGCAGAGGATGCGCGTCTGCCGGGCGATCTGTTCCAAGGCGCGCAGACGCACCTCGCGCTGCACGGCTTGTAGGATGATCTCGCCCTCTTGGGCCAAAGGGCCGCCCAATACCACCACCTTGGGGCCGAGGAGGTTGAGGGCGATGGCCAAGGCCCGCCCCACAAAGGCGCCGGTCTCGTCGAGGATCTGGAAGGCCAGTTTATCGCCGGAGCGGGCTGCGGCGATCAGCTGAGCCAGGGTCAATTCGCCTGCGCGATCCAGCTCACGGAGGGTGCTGACCAAGTGGGGCTCGGCCAGGCGTTCCCGCACGCGGCGCAGGACAGCCGCGGTGGAGGCGAGCATCTCCAGACACCCACGGTTGCCACAACTGCAGAGCGGGCCGTCTTCGGTGATGGCGATATGCCCGATCTCTCCGGCCAATCCCGTGCCGCCATGATACAGACGGCCCTCCACCATCAACGCCGCCCCGATGCCGTTGCCCAAAAAGACGTAAAACAGGCTATCGCTGCCTTGGGCTTGGCCGAAACGTTGGGCCGTGGCGGCCATGGCCCGCACGCTATCCTCCACCAGAAAGAGGGTGTGTGCCAGGTGCGGACGCAAGGCGGCCTGAATATCCAACCCCTTCCAGGCTTCGTGCCAGGCGGGCGTGTTGGGCCAGCCCAGGGCGATCCCGGTGCGAGAATCCACAATCCCCTGAAGGCCGATCCCCAGGGCGGCCATGTCCTCGGGGGGCAAGGCGACGCGGGCACAGATGGCCTGCACCAGGTGCCAAATGTTCTCGGGGATATGGGTGGGTTCAGCCGAGATCTCGGTCGTCTGGACCAATGTATCCAACGGGCGACCGTGGAGATCCGTCACCATGGCACGAGAATGGCGGCCGCCGATATCCAGACCGACAACACAGCCGGCGACGGGATTGACGCTCAAGCGGGAGGCGGGCCGGCCGGGCAACCCGCCCTGATCTATTTCCTCGATCACCAACCCTCGCTCCACCAATTGCGCCACCAGAGCGCTGATCCGGCTGGCGCTGAGGCCGGTTAGCTCGCTCAGCCGGCGTCGCGTGATGCGCCCAGCCTGGTGGATATGGCGCAAGATAGTGAGCACAGACGGTTCCACGGGTTCCCCTTCTCCAAACCGGATACGCTAAATGGATTCCTGAGCAATGCCCTCTCGGGCGCGAGCCAAGGCTTGGTGCAGCTCTTCGTGGGTAAAGGGTTTGGGCAACAGCGCAGAGGCCCCCATCTCTTGCATCTGTTCTGGGCTTACCGTCTCGCCCCAGCCTGTGGCCAAAATGATGGGGAGCTGGGGGTAGCGTTGCCGCGCATAGTGGACCACCCGATCGCCCGGAATTTCGGGCATTCCCAAATCACTGATGAGCAAGTTAAAAGTGCGTTCCGCCAAAAGGGCCAGGGCCTCCCGGCCGCTCTCCACAGCGGTGACCTGGTAGCCTTCGCGGGCGAGGAGACGTTGCAACAGTGCCCGCACCCCCGGGTCATCATCCACCACCAGGGCGCTGGCGCCCCCCGGCGCCTGGGCTGGGATCGCTGTTGGCGCCCCCGCGCCGGCTTGGCCGGGGACGGGCTGATCGTTGGGCAACCACACGGTGAAACAGGCGCCCTCTCCGGGGCGGCTCTCCACGCGGATCTCGCCGCCGTGGCGGTGCACGATGCTCTGGGAGATGGTCAGACCCAGCCCTGTGCCGCTTCGCCCCTTGGTGGTGAAAAAGGGCTCAAAGATTTTGGGCAGGACCTCAGTGGGGATGCCCACCCCCGTATCGGCCACGGAGATGGCGCTCCAGCGTCCTTCTTGGCGGGTGCACAGCTTCAGTGTGCCGCCCTGGGGCATGGCCTCGATGGCGTTGCTGATCAAATTCAGCAACACCCGACGCAATTCGCTGGGATTGCCCCTGATAGGCGCCGGCTGGGTGCATTCGGTCTCGATGCGGATGGAGATGCCCTGGGCTTGGGCCTGGTCCTTCCAACGGGGTTGGCTCAGGGCCAAGGCCTCCTGAACCAGGGCATCCAGGTGCACGGTGACGAAATCGCTGGTGTCGTCCGCTTGGCGATACAGCGCCTGTAGCCGCCGCACGGCCTCGGCGGCATCGTTGGCGCCCGCGAGGATGCGTTGCAGGTCCTCGCGCACCAGCTCCGGCGCCTCTGCCAGGTCGAGCAGGGCCATATCCGCGTAACCCCGGATGCTGACCAGGATGTTGTTGAAATCATGGGCGATGCCTCCCGCCATCTGCCCCAGGGCGCGCAGCTTTTCGGCGTGCACGAGGGCCTCTTGGGCCCGCACCCTCTCCGAGATATCGCGCAACACCAAGAGCAGATGAGGTTTGCCCCGATAGACCAGAGGGCCGCCCCGCACCTCAACGGGCACCGCGGTGCCGTCGCTGCGGATGGCGGTCAGCTCGCCGAAAAAGTGCTCGCCTTGGCGTCCTTGCTTCAGGCCCTCTTGGAAGCGTTGCCGGGCGTCGTCATGGAGCAAAGCATCCATGGCCTGTCCCACCATCTCGGCGCGGTTCAACCCGTGCAGCGCGCAGGCGGCAGGGTTGGCCTCGATGATCGTTCCCTCCTGGCTCAACACAATCAGGCCGTCGCCGGCCTCTTCAAAGATGCCGCGATACTGCGCCTCGCTGGCGCTCAACTCTTGCAGCAGTTGGGCGTTGCGGATGGCGATGGCCGTCTGATGGGCCAGCGAAACGATGGCCGGCCGATTGGCCGAATTGACTTGGGCGCCGGCCACAAAGAGCAGCCCAAACTGCTGATTGTTGGCCACCAGCGGCGTCACGATGGCCCGGAAAGAGGAGAGGATCTGGGCGATGGCCTTGGCGAATCTGCGCTTGGGAGGGGGCAAAAGCTGGGCCACCAAACCCTCATTTACGATCAAGTACAGGGTCTGGCCCTGGGCAAGTACCGGCGCGAGATCGGGCGCCTCGTCCAAGGAGATGCGCAGCTCGTGGCGCGAAAGGCCGACGAGCTCCTCGATGGCTTGAATATCGCCGCCGACCTGCCCCCAAAGCGAGGTCGCCGTCTCATCCAGGAGCAGGATGCCGGCCACAAGATCCAGGGTGGCCAACTGGCCCATGGTGGTCTCCATGACCTCGGCCACAGAGAGGGGGGTGTGTTGAATGGTCTCGGCGATGGCGTTGAGGGAGCGCATGAATTGCTCACCGTGCACCCGGTCGTTGACATCGCGGATGACGCCATGTACGCCGATGAGTTGCTCTTTGGCATCGTGGATGGGGGTCAGGGCGATCTCGGTCCAACGATACTCGCCGGCGCGATCTTGGATGCGAGCGAGGAACTGAGAAGCACTGGGCATTTCGCGGGCTCGGCACCATTTTTCTTGGAGCAGAGGCATGTCGTCGGGGTGGAAACGCAAGCAGGACAAGCGTCCTTCCGGGGGAAGTTCCATGATCTCTTGGGGGGTGTAGCCCAAAATCCCCATGGTGTTGCCCGCGATCTGGACCAGATGCCCTGCCGCATCGGTCACCAAGACCACATCGGCCAGGTTCTCCACCAACGCCTGGTACCTCGCCTGGAGCACGGCCAATGCTTCCGTGAGCCGGCTCACCTCATCTTGGAGCGCGGCCCAGGAGGGCTGCAGAGTTTCTGCGTCTGCTTCTTGCTTGGTCTCCATTGACTTGTCACCGGATTTGGTTTTGGCGGTGGGTGGTAACAGTTCGTTCTCGGAAAAGATGTCAGATATCATTTTGGCTCACTGTAAGGGTCTTGGGATCGAGCAACAAGCGCAAGCTGCCCTCTCCAGAGGACGTCATATCAGCCCAGGTATGGATCGGCAGATCCACCACCGCCAGGGCCGCCGTCGGCAGATGCACCGGCTGCCGGGTGAGGTGATACACCAGTTCCTCCCACAGAGGGTTGTGCCCGATGATCAACACCATCCCCGCCTCTTGGGGCAAAGCGGCCAAGGCTGCCAGGCATGTGCCCAGGTCGGTGAGATAGAAGCGCGGCTCAAGGAGCAGCTCGCCGGCGTAACCGCTGGCCTTGATGACACGCCGCGCCGTGCTGCGGGCCCTTTTGGCCGGAGAGGAGACCACCAAATCGGGCACAAGTCGGCGTCGGGCGAGCTCCTCACCCATGCGCAGGGATTCCCGTTTCCCCCTGGCCGCCAGCGGGCGCTCGTGGTCGGCGAGACCTTCCTCTTTCCAAGAGGACTTGCCGTGGCGGAGGATGAGGAGGGTTTTCATGTTAGCGCAGCCCTTCCAAGGCCCGGGCCAATTTCTCTTGGAATTGCGCCAAGCCGGTGGGCACATCTTGCCCCAGGTGCACACGGATCACCCGTCGCCCCGCCTCGCGCAAGGCTTGAAGATCGCCCAGGGCCTGGGCCAGTTTGAGGATGCCAAAGGTATAGCCCTCGCCGGGGATGGGCAAGTCTTGCGCTTCGTCCTGGGTAAGTTGGATCATCAGGCCGGTGTTGGGTCCACCCTTGTGGAATTGGCCGGTGCTATGCAGGAAGCGAGGGCCAAAGCCGATGGTGACGGGCACACGGAGAGCGCCCCCGATGCATGCGCGCAGTTGTTGCAAGCGCTGGATGTGTTCTTGGTTGCGACCGATATAGGCCATCAGGGCGACATAATCGCCGGGGCGCGCTTGGCCCAGAAAGGCCCGCAAATACTCTGTGGCTTGCCGGGCGGCATAATCCGGCCCGTAGAAGGTGAGGGCGCCTTCCGCCAAGACAGGATCCTCCTGGGGGAGGGATTGGGTCTCGCGGTAGCGCGCCAAGGCCTGGCGCGCCTGTATCTTGGCCGCTTCCACGTTGGGCTGGTCAAAGGGATTGATGCCCAGGCGCTGCCCCGCGATGGCTGTGGCGAATTCCCATAACCAGAATTGGCCCCCCAGGTCGTATACGTCGGCAAGGGGGCAGAGGATCACCGGCCGCCCCAGGGCGATCAAGGCCCGCGCCAGGTCGTCGAGCGCGGCGTTCTCATCGCCGGCCAGGCGCAAAAAGACGAACAACCGGTCCGCGCCATACTGCCCGGCCTCTTGCCAAGGCTCGCCCTCCACCGGCAAAATGCCGCGTCCCTCCTTGCCGGTGCTCTCGGCGATGAGTTGCTCGGCCCAGGGGCCAAAGGGCTGCATGCGGGGCGAACAGAGCAGGGTGAGCTTGTCCTTGGGCCCCGCGGGGTGGCGGGCCAGTTCTCCCATCAGGGCTCCCAGGATCATGCCGGGGTTCTCGGCCACGGGCACCGTGGCCCGACAGGCGGTGGCCATCTCCTTGGCCCGGCGGAGGAGTCTCTCCAAATCCACGCCGATGAGCGCTGCAGGGACGAGGCCAAAATAAGAGAGCGCCGAGTAGCGCCCGCCGATATCGGGCGGGTTCTGATACAACGCGCGGAACCCTTCGCTGTGGGCAAGCTCGCTGAGGGGTGTGTGGGGATCGGCGATGGCGATGAAATGGTCACGCCATCGCCCTTCGCCCACGTGGTCGCGCAGCGCGGCGCGAAAATAGGCGTAAAGGGTGGTGGTCTCTACGGTGGTGCCGGATTTGCTGGAGACAAGGAACAACGTCTCTGCCAGGCTCACCCCTGCCGTGGCCTGACGAATCTGGCCGGGGTCGGTGCTATCCAAGACCACCAGATCCGGGTGGTCAGGCGCCACGCCCAAAACTTCCCGCAAGACCTCCGGCGCCAGGCTGCTGCCGCCCATCCCCAGGAGCACCACCCGCCGGATTTGCGCCCCCTGCACTTCCGTAGCAAGGGCCCGCAGCCGGGGCACATCCACCAGCATGGCCGTGGGCAGCTCCAACCACCCCAGACGGTTTTCCACCTCTGCCAGGGCTGGGGAATCCGCCGGCAGCCAAAGGGTGCCATCACGGGCCCAGATGCGGCGCCCGGCCCTGGCCTCTTGCAGGGCGCTCAGCCCTTGGGCCAGGGCGGCTTGGTCTTGGGCGTTGAGGCGATACCATACCGGTTGGGTCAGATTGTCGAATGCGATGCGCTCCTCTGCCATGCTCTCGTCTCGCCATCAAGATGTTTGGTTTACACTACTCGGTTCTCACGGGAACGTCAAGTCGGCCGAAGGCGAAAAGAACAGGCCAATTTAACGCCCCCCGAACGCGCCAGGGAACGATGTGACGGATCTGTCATCGTTCCGTAGGCCGTTTGTCATCCTCCTGTCATCTCCCTGTGGTACAGTGTGGATAATGTTGAATCCTATAAAGGGAGTATGCCTGATGACCAAACGGACCCTCGTGCTGTTGATGTGCGCTCTCGTCCTGTGCTGGTTGGCGGCTGCACTGTGGGTGCACGCCGATGAGCGGGGCGGGCGCCCCGATCCGTTCCCTGGGGCGAATGTGCGGCCCCTTTTGGAGGAGACGGTACCGGCCATCACAGAGACGGCCACCATCACTCCTACGGCCACTCTCACTCCGTCCATCACGCCATCACCCACTGCCACCTCCACGCCGGACCCATTGGCCCAGATCCGCGTCTCGTTCACCGGTGGACCCTCGCCTTTGTGTCCTGGATGGAACCTTTATTACACCTTTCGGCTGACCAACACCGGCCAAATCGGGCCTTTGACGAACCTCACCATCACCGACCGGGTGCCGTTGGGCACGTGGTACGCCGTAGGGGGCATCGGCGGGAACATCCCCGGCCAATTCGATAGCGAGACCAATACCATCATCTGGCGGGCCGAGCTCGTCCAGCCGGGGCAGATGGTGGAGGCGCGTTTGATGCTCCACACATATAGTTCATTGCGCACCGGCACGCTCATCACCAACACCTTGGAATATGCCACCGACGGCATGCTCTTGCCGGCAGAGGTCTCGCATGTGGCGGTGATCGATGCGCGCCTTTGTCCCAAGACGGCCACACCCACTCCCACCGCCACGGCGACGCCCACCCACACGCCCACGCCAACCCCCACCGCGACCGCCACGCCCACGCCGACCGTGACGCCGGTCAAGCCACGGTGGCTGCATCTGCCCCTCGTCCTGAGCGGCGACTAGGATCGGAGCCTGGCTGGATGGGGCGGATGGTCCATCCGGCCAGGTCTCATTCCTGCGGTGGCGACCGCCGCGCAGCCTCAAACACCGTCTCCAAGGGGATTTGGTGGTCCCGCGCCAGGCGAGCGCAGTCCTCGTATTCTGGCTTGATGCCGACCACTTGGCCGGCCAAGATCTTGAGCTTGCGCCGCACCGGGCCCCAGGGCGTCACCACTTGGTCCGTGCGTCGCTCGGCGATCTGCCGGCGGTACGGCCGCCAGCGCACCCCCAGGGTGCTGGTCTCGCGCAGCAAAAGGTCACAGAACATGGCCCGTTCAGCCGGGCGGCACAGCACCGAGAGCACCACGCCGGGACGGTTCTTTTTCATATAGACCGGCGTGAACCAGGCATCCAATGCTCCGGCGGCCAGCAAACGCTCTAGGGCGTAGCCCAGGGCCTCACCGGTCATGTCGTCCAGGTTGCACTCCACCAGGATCACCATATCTTGGCTGTGCTGCGGTTCCTCAGGTTGCATGTTGCTGCCCTCGCGCTGCGGCCATGCGCCGGGCGATGAGGCCGGCGATGGCTCCGGCGCCGATGCCGTTATCAATATTCACCACGGCCAGGCCCGGCGAGCAGGTTTGCAGCATGGAAAGGAGCGCTGCCTCCCCTTTGCCGCCAAGGCCATACCCCACGGATGTGGGCAGCCCGATGACGGGCACATCCACCAATCCTGCCACCACCGAAGGAAGGGCGCCGTCCATCCCCGCCGCCACGATGATCACGTCCACATCCTCGGCGATGAGCTCCTGGAGGGGATCGAACAGACGATGCAGGCCGGCCACGCCCACATCATAGACTGTCTTGACCGTGCAGCCCATCTCTTGGCAGATGATGGCGGCCTCCTCGGCGATGGGCTGGTCGGAGGTGCCGGCAGTGAGGATGCCCACCCGTCCCCCCGTCGGCGCCACGCGTTGACCGTCGCGCCGCAAGATGGCGGTGCGGGAGGCCGGGTACCATTCTAATTGCTCGGAGGGGCAATGTTGGCGCAAGGCCTCTTCCAGCTCGGGCGGGACCCGGCTCAGGATGGCTCGACCGGTGCGCTCCAAGAAAGCGGCGGCGATGCTCAACGCCTGAGGGACCGTCTTGTTGCTGCACAAGATCACCTCCGGCACGCCCTTGCGCCGGTGGCGCTGAAAATCGGGGCGGGCAAAGGGGACACGGTTGAGATCGTTTTCAGCGGGTTGTTGTGATGCCATCGTTCAAACTCCCCATGCGGTAACCATCCAGATCCACGGTGACAAAACGATACCCTAGTTCGTGCAGGGCGGCGCTGATGGCGGGGCGCAGCTCCGGCGAGGCAACCCGAACCACCTCCTCCGGCGCCACCTCGATGCGCGCCAGAGGGAAATGGTCGCGCACCCGCACCTGGCGGCGCTGCAAGAGCTCCTGTACGCGCGTCTCGGCCTTTTCGACACGCTCCAGGCCTTCACGGGTCAACGGGGTGCCGTAGGGGAACCGTGAGGCCAGACAGGCCGCCGAAGGATAATCCCAGTTGGGCAGGCCCCGCTCTCGGGCCAAAGTGCGAATCTCGGCTTTGCCCAGGCCGGCCAGGGCCAAGGGCGCCGGAATGCCCAGCTCCTGGGCGGCCAAAGAGCCGGGACGATAGTCGAGGTGATCGTCGGCGTTCTCGCCGTGGAGCAGTTGGGCTCCCTCGGTCTCGCGGAGCAGGGCCAACAAAGCCTCAAAGCGGGCCCGTTTGCAGTGGTAGCAACGCCTGGGAGGGTTGGCGGCCACCTCTGGGATGGCCAGATCGTCGAAGGGCACGATGCGGTGCTGGGCGCCCAACAATTTGGCGATCCGTTGGGCCATGGCCAACTCGGCCCGTGGCAAGAGGGGCGAATCGGCCGTCAACGCCACCACCCGTTCCGGGCCCAATACGTCCACGCAGAAGGCGAGCAGCAGGCTGCTATCCACCCCGCCGGAAAAGGCCACCGCCACACGCCCATAGCCGGCGATCAGCTCGCGCAGGCGTGCCACCTTGGCTTGGAGCTCGGCTTCCATGTCTCCTCGCTTTCCGGGATGATCCGTCCCCATTGGAAGGCTTGATGAATTGCAATTATACGGCAGAGGGGTGTTTACGTCAACCGATTGTTGACAAGGGTTCGCTGGCCATGCTATACTCAGCCAGAAAGAGGGAGCAGGGTGATCGGATTGATCCTTGTGGCTCACGCGCCGTTTGCGGGTGCTATGTTGCGCGCAGCCGAAAGCATTTTGGGGCCAAGCCTTGAGGCGGTGCAGGCGCTGGACCTGGCCCCCGACGAGGCGCCGGCCCCCTTGCGCGCACGCATAGATCACGTATTGCGCGCGCTGGCCTCGCCGGATGGCGTCTTGGTGCTGACGGATCTCTTGGGCGGCACACCGTACCGGGTGGCCTTGGAGTTGCTGCGGGAGGAATGCGCTGGCAAGGTTGCCCTGGTCGCCGGCATGAGCTTGCCCGTGGTCTTGGAAGCCCTTTTGCAGCGGCATGCGGTCTCTTCGGTGGAGGAACTTGCGCGCGCGGCGTTGCGCGCCGGCAGTGAGCACCTGCGTATCTGTGATCTGGAGAGGATGGGGCAAAATAGCGGCGGTGTCGTTTCTCCTGGTGCGGGTGGATGACCGGCTGCTCCACGGCCAGGTGGTCCTCAATTGGGTGCGCGCCCTGCGGCCCGCGCGCATCGCCGTGGTAGCCGAGAGCCTTGCCCAAGATCCGTGGGCGCGGGCCACCCTGTTGGCCGCGGCCCCGGCGGGCATCTCGCTGTGGGTGGGCGGCGTGGAAGAGGCGCCCCAAGCCCTCTTGCATGATCCCCGCTGGCCGCCCAAGGGCACCATGGTCCTTGTGCCCGATCCGGAGGAGGCGCTCCGCCTTTACTCGGCCGGCGTGCCCTACGCGGCGCTGAATCTCGGCTGTCTGGGCATGGCGCCCGGAAGGGTGCGCCTGCTGCCCCAGCTTAGCCTTTCACCGCATGAAATGGAGGTTCTGCAATCGCTGGCCTCAAAAGGTGTACAGATC
>DAOTZU010000053.1:0-2785 GCA_034433995.1 Anaerolineae bacterium | reverse complement strand
CCGCGCAGAGAGGGTGTCGAAAAAAGGGCGTAGAGGCCTTGGCCGCCGTCGGATGGAATCCGACGGCTCTGCTTGCCAAGCCCGCGGAGCGGGCTTGCCATCCCCAGACGTCGGTTTCTAACCGACGGGGGACATTTCTCGACACCCTCCGCGCAGAGAGGGTGTCGAAAAAAGGGCGTAGAGGCCTTGCCCGCCGTCGGATGGAATCCGACGGCTCTGCTTGCCAAGCCCGCGGAGCGGGCTTACCATCCCTAGACGTCGGTTTCTAACCGACGGGGGACATTTCTCGACACCCTCTTTCCAATACGCTAACCCATGGCTCCATGTTCCCGGTCACAGGCGGCGCTTGGGCCAGGGCTCGCGCGGCGCATGGCGCAACCGCCAGAGGACGCCCACAGGGTACCCCAACATCTTGGCCACGTCGCCCGTCCATTGGAGCAGGGGCACCCAGGCCAAGACGACGCACCGCTGGCCAAGGCTCAGCCCGGCCAGGTGAGGCGCCAGGCGACGCAGCGGCCGGCGCAACATGAGGCCCCCACCCAAGAGGAGCGGCAGCAACCACAGGGGATGATGGGCCACGGTGAGGGCCAAAAAGAGCGGCAGGAGCCCTACATACGTCCCATAGCGGATGAGATGGCGATAGAGCCAGAGGTCGGCCTTGCCATCGCCGCGGGCGTAACGGTAATACTGCCGAAAGAAGGCGCGCAGGTTGGGCCGAGGGCGGAAATGCACCAGGGCCTGCGGCGCAAAAGCAAAACGGTAGCCCGCGTCGCGCAGGGCAAAATCAAAAACCAGGTCTTCGCAATAATCAAGCCACTCCGGATATCCTCCCACCCGTTCCCAGGCCTCGCGCCGAAAGGCCACCGAACGCGAGGAGGGATTGAAGGTATTCGGGTTGATCTCGTCCAGCCGGGGCAAGGTCACGGCGCCCAACGCCCGTTCAAAGAGCGAGCGCGGATCCGCAACAAAGAACCCGGCCACCACATCCGGCGGGTCCGCCGCCTCAAAAGGGGCCACCAGGTGGGCCAGCCAATCCTTTTCCAGCCGCACCCCCGCGTCGGTGGCGGCGATGATCTCGCCCTGGGCGGCGGCGATGGCCAGGTTGCGCCCCTGGGCAATGTTACACCCCGGCCGGCACAGCGCCCGCAGCGGAAAGGGCGCCCGGCCGGCAAAGGCCTCCATTTGGGCCAGGGTATCGTCGGTGGAGCCGCCATCCACCAGCACCACCTCGTCGGGCAGGCGGGTCTGCTGGGCCAAAGAGCGCAACAGATCCCCGATGGTGCGCCCCTCGTTGAACACCGTGGCGATCACCGAAACCCGCAAAGCGTCTCCCTCCTGCGCTTGGGGGGCGCAAAAACAGATAAAGCCTCTCTGGTTTGACAGTCCCGCCCCGCCAAGCTATAATACAGTAAAATATGACACCAAGTAAGCATCTCGGAGAGTACAAGTATGGCCGTGCGTCCAATCCTCACAGCGGAGAACCCGCTCCTGAGGCGCAAAGCGAAAAAAGTGACCCAATTTGGCCAAGGGTTGCGCGCATTGGTGCGCGATCTGTTTGATACGTTGCACGCCGCCCGTGGGCTGGGCCTGGCGGCGCCTCAAATCGGCGTCTTGGAGCGCGTGTTCATTGTGGAGCTGCCCGCCGAATACGATGAACAAGGGAAACAGATCGCCCCGGCCCAGAGCTATGTCTTGGTCAACCCCGAGATCGTCAGGGCGCAAGGAGAGGAAGAGATGGAAGAGGGCTGTCTCTCCGTGCCCGGCTATCGCGGTTTGGTCAAGCGCGCCACCAGTGTGACGATCAAAGGCCAAGACCTACATGGCAAACCGGTGCGCTATCGTGCAGAAGGGTTGTTGGCCCAGGCCTTTCAACACGAACGGGACCACCTGGATGGCATCCTCTATCTAGACCGCCTGGAGAGCCCCAGCAAGCTGTGGCGCATCCAGGTGGGCGAGGAAGAGGCCCTCACGGTGGGGAGCTAGGCACTACCCCACCGGCTCACCCGCAAGAGCCGAACCTCCCTTGGGCTTGGTCCAGGCCTGGCGGTCCAAGGCCTCCCACTCGCTATACAGGCAGCCACAGTACTTTTGGCGATAGAGCCCGGCCTCCTGGGCCAGGCGATAGTGTTCCGCGAACCCCCGTCGCAGATTTTCCCCGTAGAACCTCACCCCATACGTCGCGCCCAGCTCCTCGCCGATCTGGCGGAGCGCCCTCTGGTCTTGATACGGGCTGATGAGCAGGGTGGTGGAGAAAAAAGCGAACCCCTGTGCGGCAGCGACCCGCGCCGTGCGCTCCAGGCGCAACCGGTAACAAAGGACGCAGCGCTCGCGAAATGCCTCGTGGCCCACCACCACGCGGAAAAAAGTGGTGGCCTCGTAACCTTCCTCCCAGATCACCGGCAAGGCGATCTCTTGGGCATAGCCCGCCAGAGTCTCGCGTCGGCGCTGGTGTTCACTGAAAGGGTGGATGTTGGGGTTGAACCAATGTCCCGTCACCTGGGCCTCCAAGCCCCGCAGCCAGCGCACGACGTAGGTGGCGCAGGGGGCACAGCAGATGTGCAGGAGCACCGTCTGTCCGGCCAAGGCCGGCGGCTCTGGCGCGAGGCGCTGGGGCAGCGCCACCGTCTTGAACAGGCGGATGGCCAGAGGCTCTTGGCTGAGGAGCTCCGCCTCGCCCGCCTGCACCAAGGCCAGCGCCTTGGCCGCGGAACAAGGGGCGAGTTTTTGGCCTGTGGCATCCCACACGAGAGCTTGCTTCATGGGAAAAGACTCGGCTGTTGGTTCG
>DAOTZU010000052.1:0-9239 GCA_034433995.1 Anaerolineae bacterium | reverse complement strand
GTCGCAAAAAGGATATGATCATCCGTGGCGGGCAGAACATCCACCCCGCCAAGCTTGAGGCTCACATCAGTGCCCTGCCCGGCGTGCGCGAGGCAGCTGTGGTCGGTGTGCCGGATCCGCTCGGTGGAGAGAGTGTATGGGCATTCGTGATCCCCGAAGTGGGGGCCTCGCTGGGAGAGAAAGATATCCTGGCGCATTGCCGTGCGAGCTTGGAGGCTTATGAAATCCCCCAGTACGTGCGCATCGTGGAAGAATTCCCCCGCACCTCAACCGGCAAGCCGCAGAAGTACAAGCTGCGGGAGATCGCTCTAAAGGAGTTACAGAACGATGACCAACCTACCTAATGCTCCGCTCTCATTTGAGGAATTCCAGGCCCTTTTGGCCGAAGAGCTTATGCTTCCACCGGACAAGCTCAAGCCGGAGGCCTCCTTCGTTCAGGATCTGCAAGTTGACTCGCTGGCCTTGGCCTCCATGATGCTGCGTCTCGAAGAGCTCGGCGTCTCTATTCCCTTCGAGAGCGCTTGGGAAATCCAGACAGTCGGCGATGCCTATCGTTGCTACCTTGAAAGCCTCAGCGGAGGGGCCACAGCACCGAGGCCGGCGTTTACACCTCGGGAAAGCACTTAGGTATCGCTCCTCTTGTTACTGATCGGGGCAGCACACCCAGTGCCGACACCCAGGGGCTTGAGATTCCCTTTCGCAATGGCTTATTCTAGGCAGACAACCGCTTGGCACTTTCAATATACTCTAGAGACTGGTGGCGGAAGTAGGTGTTATATAGTTCAGCGTAATGTCCGCCCTGCGCCAGCAGCGAAGCGTGGTCGCCCTCCTCAATGATTCGCCCTTCGCGCATGACGATGATGCGATCCACGCTCCTCACCGTAAAGAGACGATGGGCAATGATCAACGAAGTGCGATTGCGCATCACCAGCTCCAAACCCTCCTGGATCTGTGCCTCGGTAAAGGGATCAATGCTGGCTGTGGCTTCATCCAGGATAAAGATGGCCGGATTGCGCAAGAGCACACGCGCCAGGGCGACGAGCTGCCGCTGGCCCATGGAAAGCCGCGAGCCGCGTTCGCCCACATCGGTCTGCAGGCCATCGGGCAGATCGTTCAGCCAATCTCCGCCGCCCACCTGGCTCGCGGCCCTCTCAACTTCCTCATCTGTAGCTTCCGGCTCGCCGTAACGGATGTTATCCAATACAGTGCCCGAGAACAAAAAGGGCACCTGGGGCACAAATCCCAGTTGGCGACGATACTGGGCCAGATCAAAGGTGCGAATATCGTGCCCATCCACGAGGATCTCGCCGCCCTGAAACTCGTAAAAACGGCCCAGCAAACGGGCCACGCTGGTTTTGCCCGAGCCGGTATGTCCTACTAAAGCCACCCTTTCCCCCGGCTCTATCCTCAACGAGAAATCGGGCAACACCACCTCCTGGCCGGTATAGCTCAGCCGCACATGGCGAAACTCTACTTCGCCCTTAAGCTTGGGCACGGGGCGATGGTCGCGCTGAATGACCCGAGGCTCAGCATCAATCAGGGCAAAGACGCGCTCGGCCGCAGAAAGCCCGTCCTGAAACTGGCTCCAGAACGAGGCGATCCCCACCATCGGGAACCAGAAATAACCCATAGCCTGCATAAAGAGATACCACTCACCTACCGTGAGCGCCCCTGGAGGCATAGGCCCCCCTGCCGCCAACGCCCCCTTGAGAGCACCTCGCCCTCCCAAGTACAGCATGATGGCCATAGCGATGCCAAAAGTGCCCCCCAGCAAGGGCATGATCGTTTGTAAAGTCAAGCCGCGCACGAGGTTGACGCGAAAGGTCTGCTGATTGAGGGCGGCGAACTCGCGGTACATGCTCTGCTCTTGGCGGAAACCTTTGGCTACTGCGATGCCGCTGACTGATTCCTGGATATTGGCATTGACCTTGGCCAGGATACGCCGCGCATTCAAAGTAACCTTGCGGGCAACGTGCCGGAAGCTAAGGGCAATGGCCACCACGAAGGGGCTCATAGCCAACATGGTCAAGGTGAGCTTGGCATTGATCCTGAAAGATATGATGGCGATGGCCACCACAACGAGCACCTGGCTCATCAGGTTCAGGGTGAGATCTACGGTATTGGCAAAGTCCTGAGTGTCCGAGGTCACACGGCTGACGATCTTGCCCGAAGGCTGCTCATCAAAGAAGGAGAGATCCTGTTGGGTAACGGCGCGAAAAGCGTCTTGGGCCAGCTTCAGCACCACGTCACTCATAGCACGCACCGAGCGGGTCTGTCGGAGGTAGTTAAGCAGCCAAGAGGAGGACTGGATGACCAGCACCCCCAAGACCAGGGCAACAAGCCTCCCAGCCGTTGGTTTCATCGCCAGAAGGTCGATGCTCCGCGAGATCAGTAAAGGGACGGTGGCATCAAACACAGAGTGCAAGATGATCGCTAGAGTAGCCACGGCCATCGGCTTCGCTTGTGGGCGAAAATAGCTCAATATGCGCCGCAGCAGATAGAGATCGCTATACTGTCGGTCATAGGACTCTTTATCGAGTCCGGCCATGATCCAGCCCAAGTTCCCAACTCCTCAATGTAAGATGGTTTAGCTACCTGGCCTCGCCGGCGCGTCGTGCCACCGGCTGCGCGGAAGCAGTATCCTCATAGAGAGCGAAAATGCGCCGATAGGCCTGGCAGCGGGCCATTAGCTCCTCGTGAGTCCCTTGGTCCACCAATTCGCCTCGCCGCAGGACCAAAATGCGGTCGGCCCAGCGGATTTGAGATAGCCTGTGGGTGATAATAAACGTAGTACGCCCTTGCTTGACGCGATACATCGCCTTCTGGATCTCGTCTTCGGTGGCGCTATCGATGGCGCTGGTGGAATCGTCCAAGATGAGGATGCGCGGGTTGGCCAGGAAGGCCCTGGCGATGGCGATGCGCTGGCGCTGCCCGCCGGAGAGGGTCACCCCGCGTTCGCCCACCTCGGTGGCGTACCCTTGAGGGAAGGACATGATAAAGTCGTGGGCCTGGGCCTCGCGGGCGCAGCGTTCGATCTCTTCTTGGGTGGCCTGCTGGCCCACGCCAAAGGCAATGTTTTCGGCGATGGAGCGGGAAAAGAGAAAGACGTCTTGCTCAATGGTGGAGATCTGGGAGCGCAAACTGGCCAGGTTCCAAGCGCGCACGTCCACTCCATCCACCAACACTCGGCCGTCGTTCACATCGTAGATGCGGTTGATGAGCCGGGTCAATGTGGTCTTGCCCGAGCCCGTCTCGCCCACGATGGCGATGGTCTCGCCCGGCGCCGCCCGGAAGGAGATATCTTGGAGCACGGGGGCGCCGTCGTAGGCAAAGGTGACATGGTCAAAGATCACCTCGCCCACCATCGGTTTGCTCACCCCGTTTTCGTTTTCGTCCAGCTCGGTTTCGGTGTTCATCACCTTGAGGATGCGCTCGGCGCTGGCGACGCCCATGCGCACCAAGGTCAGGGAAAAGAGGGAAAAGAAGGTGGGGAAGCGCAACAGGGCCATGAGGCCCATGTAGGAGACGATCTCGCCCACGCCAAAGCCATCGCCCCGGAGATAGATGAGCAAGGCATGCAACAGGGCGCCGGCAAAGGCCACGCTATAGACCAACAAGGGAAAGTACCGCGCCTGGATGCGCCCTTGTTCCACAAAGAGATCGCGGAACTTCTTGGCGTTGGCCATGAATTTGGCCTGTTCCTGGAGCTCCTGGGCGTTGGCCTTGACCACCTCGATCCCGGCGATGGATTCGGCCAGGCCGGCGTTGAGCACGCCGAATTGCTGGCGCATGGCGTCGGAGACGGGCGTCAGCCGGCGGGAGTAATCGTGCAGGGTGATGAGCCAAAAGATGACAAAAAGGCAGGGCACCAGCAAGAGCTCGGCGCGGATGGTGCCCATGGTGATGATGGGCAGGACGATGCCCATGGCCGAATCAAAGATCAGGCTCAGGCCGGGGCTGGCCAAAAGGTTGATCTGGCGCACGTCGTTGGTGGCGCGGGCCATCAGATCGCCCACCCGCTGCCGTCCGTGGAAGGTGAGGCTCTTGCCCAGGAGGCTGGTGTAGAACTCGTCGCGGCAATCGCGCTCCAGGCGCTGGGCCAAGTACTCCATGGAGCCGGCCCGGGCCAGGTTAAAGACCGCTTGGCCCAGCCGGGTGCCCGCCACCAGGATGGCGATGGTGAGCAAGGCGCGCACCTGGGGCGCCGGCCCGCCGATCCAGGAGAAGGCCTGGCCGATCAGCACCCGCGAGTAGCTCTGCAGCGCGTTGGCTAGGATGCTGGCCAGGATCATGGCCAGGGGCAGCCAAGGATAGCGCAGAATATGCGAGATAATCCACCGCACAGGGCTGGAGCGGTTGTAACGGTACGCGGTGGCGATGGAGAATTCCTGTTTGCTCAACCGGGGTACCTCTCCGGATCGAGATATTCTTATTCTAGCCAAGCCGGGGAGATACGCAAGCGGTGATTTGTCGCCCTATCCCGCTGGCTTATAATGCCAGGTAGTGGGTTCGCCCAATCCCTTTTGAGCCGAGGTGGACGGTGCGCGTAGCCCAAGAGCATGAGCTGGTCTTGTTGGTGGCGCGAGATGGTCGCCGCTACTTGGTGCGCTTGCGCGCCAACGATCGCTTCCATTCCCATCGCGGCATGATCGAGCATAACGCCCTGCTGGGCCAACCCCTGGGCCGGGAGGTGCGCTCTCACCTGGATGAGCCCTTTTTGTTGCTGCGTCCTTCCTTGTATGATCTGTTGATGCTGCTGAAACGCAGCTCCCAGGTGGTCTATCCCAAAGATATCGGTTACATCCTGCTCAAATTGGATGTGGGACCCGGCAAACGCATCATCGAGGCGGGCACGGGGAGCGGCATATTGACCGTGGCGCTGGCCCACAGCGTGCAGCCGGACGGGGTCGTCTATTCCTACGAGGTGCGTGAGGATATGCTCCGGGTGGCGCGGCGGAATGTGGAGCTGGCGCAATTGACGGACCGGGTGCGTTTCAGCCAGCGGGACATCGCCGAAGGGTTCACCGAGACGGATGTGGACGCCCTCTTTTTGGATGTGCGCGAGCCGTGGGATTATCTGCCCCAGGTGTGCGCCGCGCTGGCCGATGGCGGTTTCTTTGGCGCCCTGGTGCCCACCACCAACCAGGTCTCGTACCTTTTGGCCGGGATGGCCCGACATCCCTTCACCTCGGTGGAGGTTTTGGAATTGCTGCTGCGGGCCTACAAGCCGGTGCCGGCCCGCCTGCGGCCCGATGACCGCATGGTGGCCCACACGGGCTATTTGATCTTTGCCCGCAAGGTGGCCCCAGCTTTCGGGATGCCCCCGGAGGAGATGAGCGCCCCCGTCGAGGGTGAGGATGACCTGGCGCCCTTCACACCCGCACAAAACGAGGATCCCGCTCCAGAGTGAGCCGCAGCCCCTCTTCCAGGCCGATCTTGGGGGCGAACCCTAGCTCTCGCCGGGCCAGGGTGATATCGGCCACCAACCGAGAGATGCCTCCCTCCTCCTCGCGATTGCACAGCCGGTGCACCGGCTGGCCCAGGATCTTTTCGATGGTATCCACCACCTCAAAAATGCTCACCTCTTGGCCACTGCCGATGTTGTAAATCGGGTGGAGCACCTTCTCTGCCTTGCCCACCTGCACCAGGGCATCCACCACGTCGTCAATATAGATAAAATCGCGGGTTTGGCGGCCATCGCCAAAGATGACCACCGTCCCACCGGCCGCGGCCTGGCGCAAAAAGCGCGGGATGACGGGCGCGTGGGAGGGCGGCAAAGGTTGACCGGGGCCGTAGGCGTTAAAGATCCTGAGGATGCGGGTCTCGATCCCCCACAATCGCCCGATGGCCAAGAGGTACTGCTCCGCGGCCATCTTGCTCACGGCGTAAGGGGTTTCGGGATGCAGGGGGGCGTCCTCTTGGACGGGTTGGCGGCTCTGCTCCCCATAGATGGCTCCTGAGGAGGTGAACACCAAACGTTTCACTTGGGCATCGCGGGCGGCGGTGAGCAAGCTCACCGTGCCGCCGACGTTGACGGCGTTGTATTCCACAGGATAGAGGATGGATTCCGGCACGCTCACCCGCGCCGCCAGATGGTAGACGCAATCCACGCCCTGGAGGAGGGACCACAATTTGGGCACATCGCGCACGTCGCCGGCCACAAAGGCGATCCGCGGATCCAGCCGCTCCCGCTCGCCGGCGCTAAGATCATCCAGCACACGCACCAGATGGCCCTCCGCCACCAAACGGTTGGCCAGCGCCGAACCCAGGAACCCCGCGCCGCCTGTGATGAGAAAGCGCATAGAGTATCTCTCCCGTTCTCCGGTCACGAAATAGCGGGAATGGAAAGTCGAACGCGCCAGAGTTGCCTCAACAGCACCCCTCAACGGTTCAAGGCCGTTGTTTCTGGCACTTTGCCTCCCAGCCACAACCCGCAGAAGCTTCCATAGAGTTTATACCACAACCCCTGATCGTGTGCAAGCCGCCCGCAGTGGAAAATTTGTGGTTCCCTTGAAAATCGCCTGCAAATTGACTCCATGCTCGCCCTAGACCATTATCGGTAGGGGCAACAATCGTTCAAGGCCGGCTTGTTTCACATCCTCCCCGGTGGCAGAGGGTGTCGAGACATGCTCCCGTCGGTTAGAAACCGACGTCTGGCGATGGTAAGCCCGCGTCGCGGGCTTGGCAAGCAGAGCCGTCGGATTCCATCCGACGGCGGCCAGGGCCTCCACACGCCTTTTTTCAACACCCTCCGGTGGCAGCATTTTGACAGTCCCAAGAGTGTGTGCTACTATCAATTCATTCAAATAAATAGGCCGCGAGTGCACTCTTATCTAGAGGGGTGGAGGGATCGGCCCGGTGAAACCCCGGCAACCCGGCTGCGAGGCCCTTTGGTGGGCTGAGCAGGCTTCGGTGCCAATTCCGACAGGCATGATGCGCTTGCCTGAAAGATGAGAGGGAGGCCAGCAATCAGTCTCCCGCAAGGGAGATTTTTTTGGCCCGCCAACGGCCGGCCCCAGATGAAAAATCTTCAAGCCGCCGCAAGCAGGGTTTTCATCCGTATTTCATCTTGCTTGGGCAAGATAGAGTGAATAGATGGGGGCGCACGTGTCACCGTTCCAACCCCAGTGGTACGCCTTGAGTTTGGGCAGCGTGCCCCACAAAGACGCCCACATAGCCTGGGAGGTGCTGGCCAAGCGCTTTCCCCAGCTTCCTTGTTGGCC
Organism: Anaerolineae bacterium; assembly: GCA_034433995.1. Classification (GTDB taxonomy): domain Bacteria; phylum Chloroflexota; class Anaerolineae; order UBA1429; family UBA1429; genus DAOTZU01. The sequence continues at coordinate 2,016 of DAOTZU010000052.1, read as the reverse complement.
CCAGCTTCCGCGCCGCACCTACCTGGAGAATATGTACGCCCAGTTCAGCGAATGCTTCCCGGGGATCGTGGTGCGGGCTGAGCGGGTCTGGGTGGATTCCTCTGGGGATTTGGACCGGGAGCTGGAGCGCCTGTATCTCGCTTATCTGGAGGATGATCTCAGCTACGGCAGCGTCAGCGCCGCCTACGCCGCCGGGTTGGACCTCCTCCGCCAAGGCCGCGCGCCCTTGGTTGCGCCGCCCGTGGCCCTCAAGGGGCAGATCACAGGGCCCATCAGTTGGGGCTTGACCATCGTGGACCAGAACCAGCGCCCCATCCTTTACGACGAGGTCTTGGCCGACGCGGTGGGCAAACACCTGCGCCTCAAGGCCGCCTGGCAGGAGCGCGAGCTGGCCAAGATTTGCCCGCAAACCATCATGTTTCTGGACGAGCCTTACATGGCTTCCTTTGGCTCGGCGTTCGTCTCGCTGGGGCGGGAACAGGTCATCGGCCTCTTGGAGGAGGTCATGGCCGGCCTGAAGGGGCTCAAAGGGGTACACTGTTGCGGCAACACCGATTGGTCGCTGCTGCTCAACACCTCCGTGGATATCCTCAGCCTCGATGCCTATGACTATGCCGAGACGCTGGCGCTCTATCCCCAGGATGTGGCCCGCTTCCTGGGGCGGGGCGGGATCATCGCGTGGGGCATTGCCCCGGCGGGCAGCGCCGCCGAGGGCGAGACGGTGGAGAGCTTGGTGCAACGCTTGCACGAGGCCATGGAGCGTTTGGTCAGCAAGGGCGTGCCCCGTGAAGCGCTCCTGCGCGCCGGCCTGGTGACCCCCTCCTGTGGCACAGGCTCCCTCACGCCGGCCCTGGCCGAGCGTGTCTTGGACCTGACCGTCGGTGTTTCTATGGAAATGAGGCGCCGCTATGTGGAGACGGCCACCGCCACGCCGGGAGCGGCAAGCTCCTGACGCCGGCCGGGCGGCTCAGACGGGGTAGCGATCTTTTGTGGGAGGCATACAGTGAGCGTCCTGGTAGTTGGATCTGTGGCGCTGGACGACGTCGAGACGCCCGCCGGGCGGCGCAGCAGAACGCTGGGCGGCGCCTGCACCTATTTCGCCACGGCGGCCAGCCTTTACACCGACGTGCGCATCGTGGCCGTGGTGGGCACCGATTTCCCCTCCGAGCATCTGGATTTTCTGCGCGCTCGCGGGATAGATCTCCAGGGCTTGCAGGTTGTGGAGGGCAAGACCTTTTTCTGGGCCGGCCGCTACGGCGCCGACCTGAACAGGGCCGAGACTTTGGATACCCAGCTCAACGTCTTTGCCGATTTTCATCCCTCGGTGCCCCAGGCCTGGCGCCGCTCCGAGTATGTCTTTTTGGCCAATATTGACCCCGAGCTGCAGATCGAGGTCCTGCAACAGATGCAGCGGCCCCGGCTGACGGCGTTGGATTCAATGAATTTTTGGATCGCCTCCAAAAAAGAGGCCCTCACCCGCGCCCTCTCCTTGGTGGATGTGGTGCTGCTCAATGAGGCTGAGGTCAAGCAATTTGCCGGGGAGCCCAATCTCATCATGGCGGCGCGGCGACTCTTGGCCCTTGGGCCCAAGGCGCTGGTGATCAAGCGGGGCGAATACGGCGCCATGCTGGTAACCCAGGGCGACTCCTTGGGAGAGAGCTTTTTCTTGGTGCCGGCCTATCCTTTGGAGCGGGTGGTGGATCCCACCGGCGCCGGCGATACCTTTGCCGCAGGTTTCATGGGCTACTTGGCGCGCTCCGGCGGGCTCTCCCAGGCCGCCCTGCGGCGGGCGGTGGTGCACGGCACCGTGGTGGCCTCCTTCACCGTGGAGGATTTCAGCATCGACCGGCTGCGCACGCTGACCTTGGCCGAGATCCAAGCCCGCTACGAGACTTTTCGGCAATTGACCTATTTTGCAGGTTCGCCAGCCATCGCCCGAGCCAAGCTGGCCCGGCCGCTGGCTCCATGATCTCCCCACATTTTTGCAGAAAGGTGTTACCGCAGTGAGCCTATCCT
>DAOTZU010000051.1:0-23963 GCA_034433995.1 Anaerolineae bacterium | reverse complement strand
CACCACCTCCCACGCGTTCTGCCCACAGGGATGGGGTTTGCGCAACATGACCACATCGCCCACCTGAACATCAATCAACATCCTCTGGCTCCGTCGGCGTCTCTCCTTGGTCGCTCAGGGCATAGAAGTATAGCGCCGTATCCCCATAGTGGCGCTCATCCACCAGGCGCAAACGCGGCGTGGAGAGAGGGTGAAATTCCTTGGGGTGGATCTGCACCACGATCCTCCCCTCCGCGGTCAACAGGGGTTTCTCGTTGAGGGCCAGCAACGTCTTGACCCACAGATCCTGGTACTGGGGTGGGGCCACATAGATATAGTCAAAGCGCTGCTCCGGATCCGCCTGGCGCAGGAAGCGAAAAACGTCTTCGTGGATCACCTGGGCCCGCTCGGCCAGGCCGGTAAGCTCCAGATTCTTTTGCACCGTAGCGACGGCCTTGCGCGCCACCTCCACAAAGACCGCCAGGCTCGCCCCACGGCTGAGGGCCTCGATGCCCACGCTCCCCGTGCCGGCGAAAAGGTCCAGAAAGGTCGCGCCCACCACATCCGGCCCCAGGATGTTGAACAAGGCCCCTTTGACCAAATCCGTGACCGGCCGGGTGCCCGCTCCCGGAACCGAAAGTAAATTGCGCCCCTTGGCCACCCCTGCGATGACGCGCATCCTGCCTCCATTCCGCCTGCGCCTTCAGTGTAGCACCGCCGCCCCCAAAGGTCAATTCGCCACTTTAACAGCAAAGGCCCGATCCACCGCCAAGTCCGTGGCGTAGATGAGGGCGCCATCCTCTCCAACGGTGGGCGTGCCCCCTGTTTGGGGCAGCAGCGAGGACGAGGCCCGCAAGGTGACCCAGAGCGGCAAGGGGCCGGTGCCGGCCTGTTTCTGCACATAGAGGGTGTAGCGCCCCTGGCGCAAGAGGCCGGCCGGCAAGGTGTAGCTGAACCGCACCTCGCGCTCCTCCCTCGGCCGCAAAAGGAACGACGTGGCCCAAACCGTCCGGCCCAGCTCGTCCAGGGCGCGGGCCGGCTCGTCGGCGCCCTGGCAAGAGAGCAGCTGCGCTCCCTGGGGCACATAAATCCGCAGATAATCCCAATAGCAACCCTGGGTGAGGAGCTCATACACGGGGGTGTATTGGGTAAACTTGTCACACTCGGTCACCTGGCGGCGACTCTGATGGCGATAGTGCAAGGTCAATTCGGCGCGCAGGGGCTCCCCTGGTGCGATCTGCACAGTGTAGCGGACCGTCTGGGCGATGTTGCTATTCACCTTGTTATAGCCCACATTGGTATCCACCACCAGGAGGTAATCCCCCTCCGTCTCCACCAGCGCGCCATCCCAACCCTGGCGCGCCACCCAGGACTGAAGGGCAGGATCCTCCACATAGAGCTGGATATGCCGCTGGGCCAGCGAGGTTTTGAGGGCAGCGAGCAGGTCGCCCCAGCGCACCTCTCCGGGCCGCCCCAGCAGACGGCCCGCCGCCGCGGCCAGCATCTGGTTCATCCCCTCCTTGCGGCGCGCCCACCACGCGATCCAGACCCGGTCCGTGCCGGCTGTGGCCCATTCGTGGGTCAACGCAGGAAAATTGGCCACCACCGTTTGCACCGGCCGGTCACCATCGAAGAAGGTCACCTCCAAGGCATAATCTCCGCCTGTCTCGGTGACGCCGTCGGCCCGGCTCTCGGCGGCCAAGCGGAAACGATCCCCCGCCTCTCCAACGAGAGCCAAGCGCTGGATAACGCTTTTATCCCGCTCCGGATCGCCCACCAACAGGAGCGCGCGCCGGCCATCGTGGGCCACATCCTCTACGAGGCGATCCTGGCCCGCCCATCCGGAGGCCTGCCAGCCATCGGGCAAGCCGTCGCCATCGCCATCCTCCTCGAAGGATGGGTTGCGCACCAAGTTGTGGCCCGGTTGTCGGGCATCTTCCAAGACGACGCTATCGAACCAGGCGCGCCCCTTGCGCTGCTCCAGGGCAAGCTTCACCTCCACCGCAGTGAAGGGATGGGTCGCCGTGACCACCTCTCCGGCGGTGGTAAGGCTGCCCGGCGCCAGGCTCCAGCTTTGGCGGAAGGCGTCCTTCACGCCCCCCTGGGCCACCACCTGGCCATCGGGCAAGGCGAGGGGCGTCAGCGCTTCCAAAAGGGCCACGGCGGCGGTCATGTCCACGGCGAGGACGCCATCCACCTTGCGGCCTTGATTGAGCTCGTAAAGCCGGGCCACGGCCTGGGCGGAGGTGGGGAAATCGGGCCACCAGTTGCCATCGCGGGTGGTCCACAGATCCAGGCCCATATACTGGCGCAGCGGCTCCGGAGGATCGGGATGTGCCACGGTCCAGTTCTCTACCTGGTAACTATCCTGCAGGGCAGCCAAACGTGGCAGCCCCCCTTGCACCATCAGCGTGCCGATGCTGCTGATGAACCCGCCGGTGGGGCGCAGCTCCTCGTCGTTTTGGGCCAAAAGCAGGTAGATGCGCTCCTGGTCCGCGGGCAGGGCCTTGGGCAAGAGGGGCAACGCCTCACAGGCGGCCACGGCCAACGGCACAAGGTCTTGCACCTGGCGCACCGGGCCGCGCAGAGGCGGGAGCAGACGGGCGCTCTCCACAGCCTGAAGCTCCTGCGCCGACCGGCGCAGGGCGGCAGCCCGCGCCTCAAGGGACGCCGCATGGGCCCCAAGCCCGGCATGGAGGGCGCGGAAGGCCTCGGTGGCCGTGCCCTCCTCGGCCAGCCACTGGGCCAGGGGCTCCCCGGCCACAGCCCAGGCCTCCAGCGCCGCGTCCAGGGCCGCCTCACCGGCGGAAAACAGCACCGGCAGGGCCTCCAAGGTGGGGCCAACCTCGGGCACCCAACCCAGGCGAGGGCCAAGGGCCAGGGGCAGGGCCAGGTCACGCCGCAAAAGGGTCATGTCGTGGCGCGCCTGGTCCAGGGCCGCGCCGAGGTTGGAGAGACCCTCGCGATCCAACGCCCTGAGGGCCTGGGCATGGCGGCGCAGAGCTTGGGCGTGGCGGTAGGTCTGCCAGCTCCACGCCAGCATCAGCAACACCAACAGGAGCAACAAGACAAGGCAGATCAGCCCCACGCGGCGGCGCATCGGGCCAAGATGACGAGGTTGGCTAGCGGACATTACGCCTCCGCCCGAATGGGATACACCCCCCACCTATCCGCCGCCCGATACATCGCCAGGGCGTTGGCCGGCGGGATGGCGCGGATCAGGGTGTTGCAGGTGCTGAGGATATAGCCGCCGCCCGGCGCGGCGACGCGGATCGTCTCGCGCACCACCCGCTCCACCTCCTCCGGCGTGCCAAAGGGCAGCACATAGTTGATATCAATGTTGCCCATCAAGCACAGGCGGTCGCCATAGAGGGCCTTGATGCGGGCGATATCCATGTTGGCCGAAGGCTGGAGCGATTGCAGCCCATCGTAGCCGCAGGCCACGATGTCGTCCATGACGGTGTTGAGGTCGCCATCGCTGTGGAAAAAGACAGGCACAGGGCGGTGGCGTTTGATCTCGGCCACTTGCCACTTCATAAAGGTAAAGATCTCGCTGCGCAGGGTGCGCGGCGAGATAAAGGTGCCGGTGTTGTGGGCAATGTCCTCCACGATGAGGATCATGTCGGCGCCGATATCCAGGAATTTGCGCGCCTTGGCCACCTCAAATTCGGCGCAGCGTTGGGCCAGGGGACGCAGCCGCTCCGGTTCGGTGGCCAAGACCATCATGTAGCGGTCGAAACCGATGAGGTTATAGACGTCCTCAAAGACGCTGTTGATGATCCCGGCGGTGAAATAGTCCGTCTCCTGCACCGCCCAGCGCAGTTCGTCGCCGGGGATGGCGTCCACCGAAGGGATCTCGTAGCGCTCCATCTCGCTCAAATCCTTGATGGGATATTCGATGGTCTCCACGCTCACGCCGCTATCCACCATCACCCGGCCCCAGACATCCCGCAGGATGGCGTAGCCCTCCGGCGTGGTGCCGATTTGCGGGCGAGGCCAATCGCCGATGCACATCAGATCCATATTCAGGATCTCGTGCACCTTGCGGTTCAGCTCGCGCCAGGGCAGGTCCTGGCCCACCAGGGCGCGGGCGAAATCGTACTCGATGGCCACCTCGCCCTTGGGCACGCGGTCCGGCTCGTGATGGGCGATGGCCGTGCGCACACGCTCTTTTTTATCCATACGCTCCTCCTTGGATGGCCTTCAGCCATCAGCAAACAGCTGTTAGCATGCCTTTTTGAAGTGAACCCAGAAAAAGGCTAGACATGCAGGCGGCGGGCGGTTTCGATCATGGCCCAGATATTCTCCTCCGGCGTCTCGCGGCCCACCTGGTCGCCGGTGCCGATGATCAGGCGCGGCTCGCCGGCAAAGGCAGCGGCGATCTCCTCCACCTCCCGCGCCACATCCTGGGGCGTGCCGCGGATGAGGGTCTCCACGGTGTGCACATTGCCGTTCATGGTCACCTTGCCGCCCAGGATGTGACGCACCAGGGCCAGATCCGTCACGTCGCCGCCGGGCGGCCGCTCAAAGGGGCAGATACAATCCACCCCCGTGGCCACCAGATCGGCCAAGTTCTCCATGCATTTGCCATGGTAATGAATATGCACCAACCGGCCGTGGCGATGGGCCTCCTCCACGATGGCCTTGACCCCCGGCATGTCCCACTTGCGCCACAGCTTGGGCCCGATGAGGGAGGCGCAAGACCAGCTACAGGCGATGAACAGGGGCGCGTCCGGGATGTGCTCGCAGATGGCGCGGGTCTCTTCCACCATATATTCGATATACTGCTGTTGCAGGCGGGCGTAGCGCTCCTCATGGTCAGCCAGGGCCAGAAGGCCCTCCTCCAGGCCCATGGGCCCGGCGATAAAATCGAAAAACATCCCGCCCACCATCACCTCCAACAGATAATCCTCGCCCACGGCCTGTAGCGCAGCGTTGGCGGCCGAGTAATCGTGGAGCGCGATGGGGGGAAAGGCCGTCTCCAGCCAGGCGTCGAAATCCTGCTCCAGGCGCTTGATGGGCCGCTCCACCGTCCAGGAAGGCTCGGCCACGTCGTATTGCCGGGCAGAGGTGAGGACGCCATAGCGGGTGCGGATGGTGGTGCGCTCCTCATAGAGCCCTTCTCCCACGCGCACAAATGCAGTCTTGCTTTCCACGGCGGGGTTGGGCCGCTCAGGCCAGGTGATGCACCAGCCCTCGGTGCCGTAGCGTTTAAAGGTCTCCTGAAGCGCCCGCCAAAGGGGCACCTCGCGCTCAAAGGTGACCATATCCACGCCCAGCACCTTGGCCGGGAGATAGTACCAGAACTCGGGCGCGACGGGGATGGCATCGGACCATTGGCCGCGATAGGCCCGGAGCATTCGCTGGCGAGGAGAGTAAGTGGTGGAGGACACGGCCATATCACCTTTCTTGGCGCCATCTGCCGCAAGGCGGGCACCCCAAAGAGTTTTCAGCGGCGCCCTGGAATAGCCACAACACAGGCACGCCACGCTCATCCCAATTATACATGCGCGGGTGCCGCAGGCCAAGTGGCGGGAGGGTGCCGAGCGCGCCCGTCGGTCGGCAACCGACGCCCGGGGATGCCAAGGCCGCGCGCCCGCCCGCGCCTAGTCCTCCATCCACCCGCACCCTTTGCACCCCCACAGGGTTTCTTCACCAAAAACCCATACCTTGTCCTCGACCTTTTCACACTGTTCCGTTATCATCAGGCAGTGTACCGATCGGACATTCGCGCAGCAGGCGCATCTGCCTGCCGCTGCCGTATCTTATCGGGAACAGCCGATAATAGTATGGAGGAAATAGCCCATGCTCACGCGACGCAAATTTCTCAGCCTGGTCCCCGGCTTGGCCCTGCTCTCCGGCGGGATGATCTACGCCGGCTATCGCCTGGGGGGATGCCCCCTATCCAACAACGGGTACTGTGTCGGCCCGTGCAGCGCCTTCCTGGATGATGGCACCGGCCTCTGCTTGCGCCTGGGCGGGAGCGCCGCCCTGGCCGAGCCGGCCGGCCCAACCTCGGCACCCGCAACCCCGGAAACAACCACCGGACAACCAGAGGCCACGGCCGCGCCGGCCAGCGCGGCCACAGCCCAACCGACGGCGACGGCCACAGCCACACAGCCCGCCGCCACCAAAACGCCCACGCCGGCTTCCCAAACCAAACCCGTGACCGCCTGCCCCTTTGGCCTGGTGAACGACAAGTACCCCGGCCGCTGCCGGCGCTACGTGGATCGCAACGGCAACGGCTATTGCGATCTCTCTGAGCCCCAGAGCCGCTAGGAGGTTCCCCGTGACCACCCCTTCCCCGGCTCGGCAACGTTCCCCTTGGCGGCGCTGGTCCACCTGGCGGCGGATCGTCCAGGCGCTTTTCGCCCTCTGGACCCTTGCCGTGGGCCTGCGCCACCTTATCCTGAACACGGGCGGCTCCATCGAGGCCTCGTGCCCCTTTGGCGCCGTGGAAACCCTTTGGGCGCGCCTGACCCAAGGCACCTTCCTGCGCGCTTTGGCGCCCAGCAACTTTTTGGCGCTGGGTTTGGTGCTGCTCTCGGCGTTGCTTTTGGGGCGCGCCTTTTGTGGCTGGGTCTGCCCGGTGGGCACGCTGCAAGACCTGGTGGCCGGCCTGCGGCGCCGCATGCTCAGCCGCGCAGACGACCTGGCCCTGCGCCCGCCGCGCCGGTTGGATCGCGTCTTGCGCTGGGGCAAGGTGGCCGTGCTGGGAGCCATCCTGTGGACGAGCCTCAGCGCTGTGGTGCCGCCCTTGGCGCCCTTTTGCCCCTTCCGCATTCTCTTGGGCCTCAGCTTCACCTCGCTCCTCAGCTGGGGGATCCTCTTGGGCTTTTTCACCACCTCCCTCCTGGTGGAGCGGTTCTGGTGCCGTTACCTCTGCCCGTTGGGCGCCCTTCTGGCCCCGCTGAACCGCTTTTCGCCCCTGCGGCCCCGGGTGAACCCTGAACGTTGCGTGGCCTGCGGCCGCTGCGCCCAGGCATGTCCTGCGGGGATAGACCCCGTCCAGGATGGGACCGAACATCCAGAGTGCGTGCGCTGCTTCGCCTGTGTGGAGGCCTGCCGCCGGCCGGGGGCCGTGGAATTCACGCTCCGGCAGAATTGACGCGAGCTGCCTTTGGCCCTATCCTTGAGCCATCTCTGCTCAGCGAGGTGTTCATGCCTGACTCGCTCACCTCCACCGCCATCCGGGCGCGCCTGGGCACTCGTTGGTTGGGGCACACCCTGGAGGTGTACCCCAGCATCGATTCCACCCAGACCCGCGCCCTGGCCCTGGCCCGAGCCGGCGCGCCGGCGGGCACCGTGGTCCTGGCCGAATACCAGAGCCAAGGCCGCGGCCGCCTGGACCGCCGCTGGCACGCCCCGCCGGGCAGCTCCCTCCTCCTCTCCCTCATCCTGCGGCCGGCCCTGGCCCCCGCCCAGGCCCAGCGCGCCACCATGATCTGCTCCTTGGCCGCCGTGCGGGCCATGGCCCAGGTGGCGGGGTTGGCCGCCCAGATCAAATGGCCCAACGACCTCCTGGTGCACGGGAAAAAGGTGGGCGGGATGCTCACCGAATTGGGCGCGCGGGGGACGGCGCTGGATTATGTCATCGTGGGCCTGGGGCTGAACGTCAACCTGGATGTGCGCGAGCTCCCCGAAACCCTCACCCCCGCCACCAGCCTCGCCGCCGAGGCCGGCCGCCCCATCCCCCGCCTTGAGCTCCTGGTGGCGTTCCTGGAGCATCTGGAGGCTTACGCCGACCGTTTGGCGGCAGGCTGGTCCCCCCGCGCGGAATGGCGTGGGGCCTTGGCCACCTTGGGCCAAATGGTCCGGGTGGGCACGACGGAGGGGGTGTTGGAGGGATTGGCCGAGGACGTGGATGAGGACGGCGCCCTCTTGGTGCGCGCCGCCGACGGGAGATTGCACGTCATCCTGGCCGGCGACGTCACCCTGCGCGGCACGCCGCCGCGCCCCGGCGCCATACTTGACGAAAATTGATTTATGTATTATGATAATCAAGGGTGAAATAAATATTTTGTAGCGTCTAGAGGTGTCCAGCATGGCCTATCCTGTTTTCGGGCGCTGCCCCGTCTGCCGGGAGACGCTGGAGGTGACCCGGCTCCATTGCCGCCACTGCGATACCAGCATCGAGGGCCATTTCGACCTTGGCCGCTTTTATCAATTGACCCCCGAACAGCTCGCCTTTGTGGAGACCTTTGTGCGCTGCGAAGGCAAGATCAACAAGGTGGAGGAGGAACTGGGCCTCTCCTACCCCACGGTGCGCAACCGCCTGAATGAAGTCATCCGCGCCTTGGGCTACGAAGTGCCCGAGGAGCAGGGCCTGGCTGCCGAACAGCGCAAAATCATCCTGGAAAAGCTCGCCGCCGGCGAGATCACCTCGGAAGAGGCCATCAAGCTCTTGAGGGGCAAAGGCTCATGATTGCTCGCGTCTTGGAAAGGGCCGGCGGCGGCTATGTGCGCCCGCTGGATCCGCAGCGCGATCTGGAGCCGTTGGCCGATCTCATCGAGAGCGCCTTCGGCGAGGAATTGGCTTTGACCAGCAGCCCCATGGTACGGGATATGCGCCAGATGGCGCTCCTGGGGCCGCTTTTGTGGGTGGCGGGGGCGGCGGTACACTTGTTCTCTGGCTATGTCTGGATCGAAGATGGCCAACTGGTGGGCAATATCAGCCTGACGGAGGACCGCGAGCCGGGCACCTGGAATATCAGCAACGTGGCGGTGTTGCCGGCCTATCGCGGGCGAGGCATCGCCGGGCAATTGCTAGATGTGGCCCTCGCCCACGTGCGCCAGCGGCGTGGCCGGCGGATCTTGCTGCAGGTGCGGGCCGATAACGCCCCCGCCCTGGCCCTCTATACACATCGCGGCTTCACCATCTTTGACACAGTGCACGAGCTAGACCTGCCTTTTCACGCTTGGCCCGTGGTCCTTGGCATCTCCCCCGCCCTGAGGCGGCTGCGCCCAAGCGATGCGCGGCCACTGCTCCACCTCATCCTGGCCAGCACGCCGCCGGCGGTGCTGCGCCATCGGCCCAGCCTCCTGGATGCCTATCGCCGTGGCGTGTGGGACCGCGTGGGCCAATGGCTACAAATGGCCTTCAACAGTCGAGAGCGCTGGGAGTGGGTGGCCCCTTGGGGCAAGGAGTTGGTGGGCTATGGCCTGCTCACCGCCAAACTCCCCAATGGCCCCCACGAAGTGGAGCTCCACGTGCGCCCGGACCAGCGCGGCCTTTGGGAGCTGCCCCTGGCCGAGGCGCTGCTCCACACAGCGTTACACCTGCCCCGCCAACATGTGCGGGCCTACATCTCGGCCAGCCATCCCGAAGCGCTCCATGCCCTGCACCGTTTGGGGTTCAAAACGTTGCGCGTATTGGCTCAGATGGTCCTGGAATTGGGCTAGGGATCTCGATCCACCCGCCCAAGAAAGAGAGGGGAAAATGACGACGAACGAAGAACGCATCAAGATCTTGAAAATGATCGAGAACGGCCAGATCACCGCCGAGGAGGGGGCCAAGCTGCTGGCGGCCTTGGACGAGGCCAGCGCGAAGGAGCAGCCGGCCGGCGGTGGTCAAGCCGCCCGTTGGTTCCGGGTGCGTGTGACCGACTTGCGCACCGGCAAGAACAAGGTCAACGTGAACATCCCGGTGGGCCTGGTGCATGTAGGGATGCGCATGGGGGCTAAATTCGCCCCAGATATGGCAGGGATAGACATCGGCCAGATCGTGCAAGCGGTCAAAGAGGGGGTCTCGGGCAAGATCATTGACGTGGAAGACCAAGAAGACGGCGAGCGCGTCGAGATTTATGTGGAGTGATGCCGATGGAAAACCTCATCACAGAGCAGACCTTGGTCACGGGCGCCGGCTGCCGGCTGGTGGTGACCAGCACTTTGGGCGATATTCGCGTGAGCGGCTGGGACCAAGACCGGGTGGCGGTCCATGCCCCCGCGGGCGGCGCGCTGGTGCACCAAGATGGCAACACGGTGAACATCCAGGCCGGGCTGGATGGGTCGGGGGACGTGCGGGTCCAGGCGCCCCGGCAATGTGATCTCACCCTCCGTTCGGTGAGCGGCGACATCCGCTTGGAGGATCTGGCCGGGGAATTCGCCATCCAGACCATGTCCGGCGATGTAGCGGGCCAGAACCTCCGGGGCCGCATGGACGTGCACACCGTCTCCGGAGAGGTTATCCTGCGCGCCTGCCACCTGGAGGGCTTGGTGGTGGATACCGTAAGCGGCGACGTGGTCGGCGAGACCTGTTTGGCGGCGGAGGGGCTGTACAGCTGGCGCAGCGTCAGCGGCAACCTCACCCTGCTCCTGCCCCAAGCTCAGCCCTGCACGGTGCACATGCATACGCTGTCGGGCGAGTTCTCCTGCGACCTCCCCCATGAGGCCAAACACCACGGCTGGGGCCGTCTGGAGGTGGCCATCAACGGCGGCGGTGTGGAGGTCCGCCTGCGCTCCACCAGCGGCAACATTGCCATCAGGGCCGCAACACATCCGGACCAGGCGGCGCCAACCCAGGCCACAGCCGAGCCAAGCGCGCGGCCCACCCGCCCTTTGGAGACGGCCGGCCCCGCCCCACGTCCTCAGCCCACCCAAGAGCCTTTCAGCCTTGAGGAAGAGACCTCGGTCGCAACCGCGGAAGCCCCCTCCCTCAGGGCCCGACGCATGGAGATCCTCAAGGCCATTGAGGAAGGGCGGATGACGGTGAGCGAGGGTCTGGAAAAGCTCCGCGCCCTTTAGGGCCGCTGCCGGCGCCAAAACCGAGCCGTGGAGCGATAAAAGCTGCGCACGGCCAAGGCCAGCGCCCCCGCACCCCAGGCGATGAACAACCCTCCGCGCACCGGCCGGGGGATGAATTGCAGCGTGATCCAATAGACGAACTCGGGGAAGGGTTGGCTGCGATAGAGGTGAGTGAGCATGTACGCGATGCCCAGGCTCAGCCCCACAGCCCCCAACACGAGGAAAGTGAGCCAGCGGCCCATATCGCGCAATTGCACCCGCGCCTTGCGCATGCGCGTCTGTAGCCCCTGGGCCAAGACCGAGGTGACCTGGAGGGTGGGCAAGGCAGCAGAGGGGCCATACAGGCTCTCGGTGTTGGGTGGCGCCGTGGGTTCGCTCCGAGGATGGCCCAACTGCCGGTTGATCTCCTCCTCCACGGCGATATAGCTCACCGCCCTGGTGAGATCCGTGGCGATGGGAAAGCTCTTGTAGCGGGGCAGATCACCCAAAACCTCGCCGATGGAGCGCTCGCAGAGCACCAACAGCGGCCGGGCGCCGACGGCACAGGCGGCGCACACATCCTGCTCGCTATCGGCCAAGACATAACACTCGTTGAGCCGCAAACTGAACTCGGCCGCCGCCATCCACAAGAGGCCGGGGGAATCTCCCCAGCATTTGCAGGGCTCCTCCGGGTGATGTCCACAGGAGATCAGGCCATCCACCCGGCCGCCGGCCGCCTCCACTTGCTTGACCAAGGCCTCCAAGCCGTTGCCCCGGTGTTCCCCAGGCGCGCCCGCCGCAGGCGCCGGATCGTACACAAAGACCAGCGTCTCCTCCGTGCCCAAGAAGCGGATCGCCTCCAGGGTGGCCGGCGTCAAACGCCAGGTCTCGGCGGGCGCTTGCAGATCGGCGTGGCTATCGCGCAGGACACAATTCTTGTGGATAAAGACCGCATTCATCGTCGCGGGTCATCCCATTCTTTAGGATCATCGAGGAGAGGACAGCCTAGTCCTTGGGCGCAGATTCTGCCGGCGCGACGGTGGTTGGTTCCACGGCGGGCTGCACATCGCCCGATTCCAGGAGCATGGCAGGCGGCACATCCTCACCGGCCATGAGGCATTGCCCCCGAAACATCCCCCCCTCATCAATGAGCAGAGAGGCCACCCGCACATCGCCCCACACCCGGCCGTTGGGCAAGATCTCCAACCTCCCTTGGGTGACGATATTGCCCCGCACAGCGCCCCAAACCTGCACGGCGTTGGCGGTGATATCGGCCAAGACCCGCGCCGAAGGCCCGATGATGACGTTCCCCGTCGTCTCGATCTGCCCTTGGTAGATGCCATCAATGCGCAGATTGCCATCGGCCTTGAGGGTGCCTTTGAAACTGGTGTTGGCCCCCAGGAGGTTATCAATCTTGCCCCCCAGCACCACAGGAGTCTTGTCCTTCTTGAGCAACGGGATACCTCCTTTTCTCGCACGCGGGAGAGGGATTCGATAGCCCTATTGTAGTGTGCCCTGGGGGCGACGTCAAATGCCTTGATGATGCGGGGACCAACGTCGGATGGAATCCGAGGCGAACAGGGCCCACCATCTACCGGCGGCCCAATGCATCCCCGCAAACCCAGCCAAAGGCGCCTACAATTGTGGAGAGCTCTCCTTTGGAAGAGGGAGTCGAGAAATGCGCCCGTCGGTTAGAAACCGACGTCTGGGGATGGTAAGCCCGCGCTGCGGGCTTGGCAAGCAGAGCCGTGGGATTCCATCCGACGGCGGACAAAGCGTCTACATGCCTTTTTTCGACACCTTCCTTTTAGAAAGGTTTTGACAGTAACGGTCTTTACGAGTATCCTCTGCACGAAACGATAGAAACGGACATCTCTCGCCGCCCCAAGAGGGTGCCGGGAGATGGGATCTGTTGGTTGAAAGCGGTGCCTGTGACCGAGGGGCTATTCTTCGACGAAGCGACCATCGTGGTGCGCGGTGGCGACGGCGGCAACGGCTGCGTGAGCTTCCGCCGCGAGAAATTTGTTCCCCTGGGCGGCCCCAACGGCGGCAATGGCGGGGCCGGGGGGGATGTCTATCTGCGCGCCAACCGGGGGTTGAACACCCTGGTGGCCTTTACCAAGCGGCGCCACTTTCGCGCCGAGGATGGCGGGCCGGGCCAGGGCAAGGGGATGCAAGGACGATCGGGGGCGCCGCTCTACATTGACGTTCCGACGGGCACCGTCGTGCGCGACGCCGCCACCGGTGAGATCCTGGGCGATCTGGTCCGCCATGGCCAGACCCTCCTGGTGGCCCGTGGCGGGCGCGGCGGGCGGGGCAACGCCGTCTTTGCCACCCCCACCCGCCAGGCGCCCCGGTTCGCCGAGCGCGGCGAGCCCGGCCAAGAGCGCACCTTGCGGCTGGAGCTCAAGCTCATCGCCGACGTGGGCGTGGTGGGCAAACCCAACGCGGGCAAATCTACCCTGCTCTCTCGCGTGAGCGCGGCCAGGCCCAAGATCGCCGACTATCCCTTCACCACCCTCACCCCCAACTTGGGCGTGGTGGAGATAGACGAACGCACGCTGGTGATGGCCGATATCCCCGGCCTCATCGAGGGCGCCCATGAGGGGGCCGGCTTGGGCCTCCAATTCCTGCGCCATGTGGAGCGCACCCGGCTTTTGGTGCACCTCCTGGATGGCGCCAGCCCCGATCCCGTGGCCGATTTTCACGCCATCAACCGCGAGCTGGCCCTCTATAGCGAGAAATTGGCCGCCAAACCCCAGGTGGTGGCGCTGAACAAGATGGACCTGCCCGAGGTGCAAGAACGCTACCCCGCCATCCGCCAGGCCCTCCTGCCGCAGGCCGGCGAGGTCTATGCCATCTCCGCGGTGACGGGCCAAGGGGTGCGCGAGCTGTTGCGCGTCTTGGCAGAACGCTTGGCAAGCCTCCCCCGCGAAGAGCCGGAAACGGAGGAACTTTTTGTCTTTCGCCCCCACCAGCGGGAAGATACCACCATCACCATCACCCAGGAGGCGCCTGGCGTCTTTAGGGTGAGCGGCCAAGAGATCGAACGCCTGGCGCGCATGACCGATTGGTCTAACGAGGAGGCCATCGAGCGCTTTGAGCGCATCCTTCAAGCCCGAGGCGCCACGGCCAAACTGCAAGAGGCCGGCGTGGAGCTGGGCGATACGGTGATCATCGGAGAGATTGAGCTGGAATGGCGCTGAGGACGAGCAGCAGCCCGGCGGAAGAGCCTGCCGCGATCAAGCTGGGCCTCTTGGGAGGCACCTTTGACCCCATCCACATCGGCCATCTGATCATCGCCGAGGAAGCCCGGGCTTGCTTGGGCCTGGAGCGGGTGCTGTTTGTGCCGGCCAAGGTCTCGCCGTTCAAGCTGCAAAGCACGTTTGCGCCGGCAGAAGATCGCCTGCGCATGGTGGAGCTGGCCATCGCCGAGAACCCCCATTTCGGCATCTCGCGGGTGGATCTGGAGCGCCGAGGGCCTTCTTTCACGGTGGATACCCTCCGTGCCCTGCGCCAAGAGTACGGCCCGGCAACCCGGCTCTATTTCATCTTGGGGCTGGATACCCTGGCCGGGATCCGGCATTGGCGCTCCCCCGAAGAAGTGATCCGCTTGGCCCGCCTTGTGGCCGTCCAGCGGCCGGGTTTCACCGTGGATTGGGAAGCCCTGGAGCGTGCGCTGCCCGGCCTGCGGGCGGCGACGGAGGTGATCACCACCATCCACCTGGGCATCTCCTCCACCGACATCCGTGACCGCCTGCGCCAGGGGCGGCCCATCCGCTACCAGGTGCCCGCCGCCGTGGAACGCTACATCCGCGAACATCACCTGTATCTTGCAGAGGAACATTCGTGACCTGTTGTGGGGCATCCCTGTGCTGCTGAGTCTATCCACCGCCTGCATGTATCATCTCCCCCTGGAAAAGACCTGCGCCCTGGCCGCCGAGAGCGGGTTCGACGGGATCGAGCTGGTCAGCGGGCCAGAGACGTGGCTGCGCCGTCCCGCCACCATCGAGGCCATCGGCCGGCGCTGGGGGCTGACCATCTACAGCGTGCACCAATCGCTCCTTTCCTTCACCCCACGGGGCCGGGGGCCGTGGCGCATGCTTGAGGCCGTGGAGCTGGCCCTAGCCCTGGGCTGCCCACGGGTGGTGATCCACGACCATGGCGCGCTGCGCTGGGCCGATCCCTCCGCCCAGACCTGGCTGCGGATCTTGAACCGCTGCCGGGAGATGCTCTCCGGTAGCCCCACGCGCCTGGCCCTGGAGAATCCGGGCGTCTACTCCGCCGCCGGCCGCCGCAACCCCTTGGCCAGCGCCCCCGTCTTGGCCGATTTCGCCCGCCGCTACGACTTGGACGTGACGCTGGATACCTGCCACGTGGGCACGCCGGGCCCAGCTCTCCTGGCCACCTACGAGGCCTTGCGCGACCGCTTGGCCAACGTGCACCTGAGCGATCTCAAAATTGTGGCCACCCCCGCGCCCGCAAGGGCCTACAAAACCCTGTTCTTGCATCACCAACTCCCCGGCGAAGGGATTCTGCCCTTGGCCGCCCTCTTGGCCCGGATGCACGCCGAGGGGTTCGGCGGCCCCATCACCTTGGAGCCCAGCCCGGCGGCCCTGCAGGCATGGTCCCCCGGGCGCCTCAGGGCGCGTCTGGCCCAAGCCATCGCCTTTGTCCGCGCGGCAGAAACCTCTGCGCTCCCCATCTCTACCTCTATCGTGTCCCATCCCGCATAGAACCCATCGGCGTTTTTACGCAGTCTAGGCCCACGGACCGGGCCCAAGATCCCTCATTGGAGACCTGAAAAAGGTCTTTTTGCCCCTTGCAAATACCTCGATCTCGTGTATAATGGTGGTACTGGGTGGTGAGTTGTGGTAGGCTGTGGGAAACCCCTCCTGCCACCTCAGCCCTCACGAACCATGCCTTCCGCGGGGTGCCGGCCATGTTCGTCGGTGAATATGCCCACAACTTGGATGACAAAGGTCGCCTGACGATCCCGGCGCGCTTCCGCGCCGCACTGGCCGCCGGCTTGGTCCTCACCCGCGGATACGATCCTTGCCTGGTGATCTATCCCCTGGCCGTTTGGTCGGCGCTGGCGGATAAAGTGGCCCAACTCCCCATCGCCAGCCGGGCGGCGCGCTCCTACGGCCGTTTGATCTTTGGCGGCGCCTTTGAGACGGCGCCGGACAAGATGGGCCGTGTGCTGATCCCCTCCTTCCTGCGCGAGTACGCCGGCATCGGCGAAGAAGCCGTCATCGTGGGCGTCAATACCTATCTCGAAATCTGGGACCCGGCGCGCCTGCGCGAGGCCCTGGCCCGGGATAATCAAAACCTCGATGCGATCTTGGCCGATGTGGGCCAAATGGGTGTATAATTATGGCGTTAACCCCACGCGCTGGCGACCAAGGGCCTTTGCACATCCCAGTGCTTTATGAGGCAGCATTGAGCTGGCTGGACCCCAAGCCAGGAGGCCAATACATTGACGCCACCGTTGGCCTCGGCGGGCACGCCCGAGGGATCTTGGAGCGCTCCGCCCCGGATGGCCGCCTATTGGCGTTGGACCGCGACCCGGCAGCTCTGGCTCTGGCGCGCGCACAGTTGGCCGTTTTTGGTCCGCGCGTCGTCTTGGTGGCAGGGTGTTATGCGGATCTGGCCGCCATCGCCCGGCAACAGGGTTTTGCCAAGGTGCAAGGGATCTTGTTCGACCTGGGGGTCTCTTCCTTGCAGTTGGACGATCCATCGCGGGGGTTTTCCTTTCAATACGATGGGCCGCTGGATATGCGCATGGGCCCCGACGCCGAGCTGACCGCGGCCGAGATCGTCAACCGTTGGCCCGAACAAGAGTTGGCCCGGATTCTTTACACCTATGGCGAGGAGCGCAGGGCGCGGCAGGTGGCGCGGGCCATCTGCGCCCACAGACCGCTCCACACCACCGGCGAGCTGGCCGCCCTGGTGGCCAAGGTGGTGGGCCACAGCGGCAAGATCCATCCCGCCACGCGGACCTTTCAGGCGTTGCGCATCGCCGTCAACGGCGAGTTGGAGGCCCTGGAGCAAGCCCTGCCCCAGGCGGTGGGGCTTTTGGCCGAGGGGGGCCGGTTGGTGGTGATCGCGTTTCATTCGTTGGAAGATCGCATCGTCAAGCAATTCATGGCCCGGGAGGCGCAAGATTGCATCTGCCCGCCGGGCCTGCCGCAGTGTGTCTGTGGCCATGTGGCCACATTGAGGCGTTTGACCAAAAAGCCCATCGTGCCCGATGCAGACGAGATCCAACGGAACCCCCGCAGCCGCAGCGCGCGGTTGCGGGCCGCACAACGTCTCGGCGCGACGCGCACGATGACAAGGTGAGGCTGAAGGACCGTGCCCATCCAGCGTGATGTGCTCTTGTTCTTTTATAAGCAGCGTCCCCGCCATCGGCCGGGGGCGATCCGCCTGGACCCGCGCACGCTGGCCTTCTTTGGCACCATCCTGGTGCTGCTGGGCCTGGCCGGGTGGCTCTATCTCACCCAGTCCAGCCAAGTGGCGCGTTATGCTTACGAGATCAGGACATTGGAACGCCAGAAGGAACGCCTCCATCGGGAACTGGTGGCCTTGCGCGGGGAAATAGCCCTGGCCGAGTCGTTGCAGCGGGTGCAAGAGGCCGGCGCTGCGCTGGGTTATGTCCTTCCCGAGGCCAAGGACAGCTCGCGCCGCTTGCGCCTGGAATATCAGCCGCCCACGCCCACCCCTGTGGCCGCCACACCCGTGCCCGGCGGCCGGCCCGCTGGGGAGGGGAGCACCCCCCAGCAAGGCTCCGGGGGATGGTTGCAGCGGCTGTGGGCTCAGTTTCAGACCTGGCTCCACACGCCGGTGGAGTGATACGGTAAGCTTGGCATTTTCTATGCGATAGGATGACCATGGAGAGCGCACTGCAGGAGGCAGGCTACCGCCGACGCATCCTTTGGCTAGCCGCTGTCTTGGCTGCCATCGGCCTGCTGCTCTTGACCCAGCTTGTTCGCTGGCAGGTGTTGCCCCACGAGGAGATCATCACCTTGGGGCTCACCCAAAGCGATCGTCCGCATCCGATCCCCGCGGCGCGCGGAGCGATCTTGGACGCCACAGGGCACTACCTGGTAGCCTCGACGGTGCGCTACCGGGTGGGGGTCACGCCCAGGCTGCTCGGCGATAAGCAGAAAGAGGAGCTGGCGCCCCAATTGGCGGCCGTCCTGGGCAAACCGGTGGAAGAGATCAAAGAGATCCTGGCCCAGAACCAGGCGGAATACGTGCCCTTGGCCAACCGCCTGCCCGCCGCCGTGGGTTTGCAATTGGAAGATCTGCGCTTGCCCGCCTTCAAGCTGGAAGCGTTCTACGACCGGGTCTATCCCGATGACGGCCTGGCCGCCTCCGTGTTGGGCTTCATCGGCTTGGAAAAGCACGAGGCCTATTACGGCCTGGAGCAGCGCTACGATAGCATCTTGCGCGGGAAGGACGGGGTCTGGCGCGGCGTGGTCACCCTGTGGAGCGACCCGCTCCTGGTCAGCTTGAGCGGCTATCAACCGGCCGAGGATGGCGCCGACCTGGTGCTCACCCTGGACCGCAATGTGCAATACACCGCCGAACAGATGTTGCGGGAAGGGATGGCGGAGAACAAGGCCAGCGCGGGGAATATCCTGGTGATGGACGCCCAGACGGGAGCGATCCTGGCCATGGCCAACGCCCCCAGCTACCGGCCAGGCGAATATTGGCGCGTGGATTCCAGCGACCAGTACATTAACACGGCGATCAGTGCCGTCTATGAACCCGGCTCGGTGTTCAAACCCTTGACCTTGGCGGCCGGCTTGGAGGCCCGGGTCATCCGCCCCACGGACACTTATGACGACCGGGGCGAGATCATCGTGGGCAACCAGCACATCTATAATTCGGGCAAAAGGGTCCCCGGCCGCGCCACCATGACCGAGCTGCTGGCCTATTCCTACAACGTGGGCGCCGCCCACGTGGCCACCCTTTTGGGGCCGACTCGGTTTTACGAGATCATTCGGCGCTTTGGCTTTGCCGAGGTGACGGGGATCGATCTGGCCTTGGAGGTGCCCGGTTGGATGCGTTGGCCGGGGCATCCGGGCTGGCACATGTCCGACTTGGGCACGAACTCGTACGGGCAAGGCTTGGCCGTCACGCCGATCCAGGTGGTGGCCGCTTATGGCGCTCTGGCCAATGGGGGCATCCTGATGCGGCCCTACATCGTCGCCGAGATTCGCCGGGGTGACCGGGTGGAAAAGCGCGCGCCCCAGGCCGTGCGCCGGGTGATCTCGGCCGAGACCTCGCAGCAGATCACCCAGTTGATGGCCGATGCGGTGGAGCTGGGTCTGAAAAAGGCCATGGTGCCGGGGTATCGTGTAGCAGGGAAATCGGGCACAGCCGAGATTGTGGAACAGGAGAGCTACCAAAGCCGCGATATCATCGCATCCTTTGTGGGGTTTGGGCCGGTGCCCAATCCACGCTTTGTGGTGCTGGTCAAGTATGACAAGCCTCGCGAGGGTTACTGGGGCGAAGAGGTGGCGGCGCCGGCGTTTAGCCGGATGATGAAATTCTTGTTCGACTATTACGGCGTTTCGCCCAGCGGGCGTTGAAAGGGGAGAGGAGAGGTGAACCTGCAAGAGGCGCTGGCTGCGCTGGCCCCCGGCCTCATGGTGGCGGGGGCCGAGGGCGTGCCCATCACCAACGTGGTGATCGACTCGCGGCGCGCCACGGCCGGCAGCCTGTTTGTGGCCTTGCGGGGCGAACGCAACGATGGCCATGATTACGCCTCCCAGGCCATGGCCGCGGGCGCCACGGTGGTGCTGGTGGAGCGCCCCGTGGAGGGGGCCGCCACGGTGGATACGCTCCGTGGCGCGGCGCCGCCGAGGGTCACGCCGCCGGTGGCGGTGGTGGTGCCCAATGCCTTGCAGGCGCTGCAACGCCTGGCCCAGGCTCGGCGCCAAGCCCACCCCGGATTGCGGGTAGTGGGCATCACCGGCAGCCTGGGCAAGACCACCACCAAAGAGGCGGTGGCCGCCGTGCTGGCCCAGCGCTATCCCACCCTGAAAAGCGCCGGGAATTACAACAACGAGATCGGCCTGCCCTTGACCTTGTTGGAGCTGAACCCGGCCCATCGGTGCGCCGTTTTGGAGATGGGAATGTACGCCCTGGGGGAGATCGCCACCCTCTGCGAGATCGCGCGACCCCAGGTGGGCGTGGTGACCAACGTGTACCCCATCCATCTGGAGCGGTTGGGCAGCCTCGAGCGCATCGCCCAGGCCAAGGCCGAGTTGGTGCGCGCGCTCCCGGCGGGGGGCCTGGCGGTGCTCAACGGCGATGATGCACGGGTACGGGCCATGGCCGCCGAGACGCCGGCCCAGGTGGTGACCTTTGGTCTGGGCCCGGAGAACTGGTTGCGTGCCGAGGAGATCACGCCGCTGGGCCTGGAGGGGGTGCGCTTTGTGGCACGCCTCCGAGGGACGGCGGATTTGGCCATTGCGGAGGCGCGGCGGGAGCTTGAGCTGCGCACCCTGGGCGCCCACGGGGTGTGGTCGGCCCTGCCCGCCATCGCCGTGGGTCTCTGGGAGGGCCTGGGTTGGGCCGAGATCCAACAGGGCCTTCTCGCTCTGGGGCATGGGTTGCGGCTGCAGCCCAAACGGGGACTAGGGGGCATCCTCCTTCTGGATGATACCTACAACGCCAGCCCTCCTTCGATGGTGGCCGCTTTGGACGCGCTGGCCGGGCTGCCAGGGCGGCATGTGGCCGTCTTGGGCGACATGTTCGAGCTGGGCGCGGAGGAGGAGGCGGGACATCGCCAGGTGGGCCGGCGCTGCGGGCGCGACGTGGACCTGCTGGTGACGGTGGGCGCCCGCGCCCGCACCATCGCGGCCGAGGCCCGCAAGGCCGGGCTGGCCCTCATCCACGAAACGACGGATAACGCCGCCGCCATCGCCCTGTTACGGGAGCTTCTACGAGAAGGAGATGTGGTGCTGGTGAAAGGATCGCGCGGGATGGCCATGGAGGAGATCGTGCGCGCCCTGGAGGAGCCCGCCCCATGAGCGCCATCTTGCTCTGGCTGAGCGCGGCCTTTGCGCTGTTGGTGCCTTGGGGCGGCCGGGTGGTGGAGGCTCTGCTGCGGCGCGGCATCGGCAAGAACATCCGCGCCGACGAACCCTCCTCCCACAAGGCCAAGTCGGGCACGGCCACCATGGGGGGGTTGTACTTTCTCGCCGGCATCGCCGGGTTGGCCGTGGTGCAGGCCGCCCTGGGCCATGCTGAGGTGCTCTTGCCCCTGGGCGCCATGGTGGGCTTTGCCCTGTTGGGCGCCTACGACGACCTGCAGGGGTTAAAAGACGTCTCGGGCGTGGGCTGGCTGGCTCGCTCCAAATTCGCCTGGCAATGGATCCTGGGGCTGATCTTGGCCCTGATCTTCTTTTGGGCGCGCTCCAGCCACCCCCTCATCCTGCCCCTCTCCGGGCGGACCGTGGAGCTGGGCTGGTGGAGCGTGCCCATCGCGGCGCTGCTGTTGGTCTTTGCCGCCAACGCGGTGAACCTCACCGACGGCCTGGACGGCCTGGCCGGGGGAACCTCGGCCATCGCCTTCGCCGCCTACGGCCTGCTCGCCGCCTTGGAGGGCCAAAAGGGGTTGGCCGCCTTTGCCGCCATCAGCGTCGGGGCGCTGCTGGCCTTTCTGTGGTACAACGTCCACCCGGCGCGCCTCTTTATGGGCGATACCGGCTCCCAGGCGCTGGGGGCCGGCCTGGCTGCGCTGGCCCTGCTCAGCGGCCACTGGTTGCTCTTTCCGTTGATCGGGCTGATCTTTGTGGCCGAGGCGCTCTCGGTGATGGCACAGGTGGGCTATTTTAAATACACCCGTCGCAAATACGGCGAGGGACGGCGGATTTTGCGCATGTCTCCTTTGCATTATCATTTCGAATTGGGGGGGTGGTCGGAGGTGCAGGTGACCCTGCGCTTTTGGCTCATCGCCCTCATAGCGGCAGCATTGGGGATCGCATGGGGCAAAGGAGGGCTATGATCCCGGCGGAGGCTTGGCGAGGCGTCAAGGTGGCCATCATCGGCGCGGCGCGGGAGGGCACGGCCCTGGCCCGCTATTTGGCCGCGTGCGGCGCCCAGGTCACCCTGAGCGACACCAAGCCCGCCGAGGCCCTGGGCAAGGCCCTCGCCGCCCTGGAGGGTTTGCCGGTGCGGCTGGCCCTGGGCGGGAACCCGGCCGACCTTTTGGCGGCGGATGTGCTCTTTACCAGCCCCGGCGTGCCCCCCACGGCGCCCATCGTGGTGCAGGCGCGGGAACAAGGGGTGCCCATCTCCAGCGAGCCGCGCCTTTTTATCCAGTCCTGCGAGGCCTTGGTGGTGGGCATCACCGGCTCCAGCGGCAAGACCACCACCACCACCCTCACCGGGCGGATGTACGCCGCCGCCGGCCGGCGCACCTGGGTGGGCGGTAATGTGGGGCAACCCCTGACCGAGAGGTTGCTGGGAGCCGAGCGGCCGGAGGTGGCCGTGATGGAGCTTTCCAGTTTTCAGCTGGAGCTGTTTGCTCCGGAATATCAAGGGCCCGCGGTGGAGGTGCGCCGCTCGCCGGCCTCGCGGCTGATCTCGGTGGCCGGCTGGAGCCCCCAGATCGCCGCCATCACCAACATCACCCCCAACCATCTGGACCGGCATCCCTCCATGGAGGATTACATCCGCGCCAAGACCAATATCCTGCGCTTCCAACGGCCGGAGGACGCGGCAGTGCTCAACGCCGACGACCCGGTGACGGCCTCCTTGGTGCCCCAAGCCAAAGGGCGCGTTTTCACCTTTAGCCTGGAAACGCCGGTGGCCGAGGGCGCCTACTTGTATGGCGAGGAGCTGATGCTGCGCCACCAGGGGCATGAACGGCGCCTTTGCCGCGTGGAGGAGGTCAAGCTGCGCGGCCGCCACAATTTGGCCAACATCCTGGCGGCAGCGTGTTGCGCCCTGGCCGGCGGCGTGGAGCTGGCCGCCATGCACCAGGTGGCCAGCACCTTCACCGGCGTGGCCCACCGCTTGGAGACGGTGGGGGTGCGCCGAGGGGTGACGTATGTCAACGATTCCATCGCCACCTCGCCGGAGCGGGCCATGGCCGCTCTGCGCGCCTATCGCGAACCCTTGGTGCTCTTGGCCGGCGGCCGAGACAAGCACCTGCCCTGGGATGCGTGGGCCGAGCTGGTCCGTGAGCGCGTGCGCGTGGTGGTGGCCTTTGGCGAGGCGGTGCCCATCGTCGTGGGCGCCTTGGAGCGCGCCAAGAGCCGAGGAGGGGCGCCCGGGCCGTCGGTGCATCCGGTGGCCTCATTGGAAGAGGCCGTGGAACTGGCCGCACGGCTGGCCCGGCCGGGCGAGGTGGTGCTCCTTTCGCCAGGGGGCACCAGTTTTGACGCATTCGAAGATTTTGAGGCGCGCGGCAACCGCTTCCGCGAGTTGGTCGCCGCCTTGGGAGAGTGAGGCCAAGAGCATGGTCGCCAAGACAGGCGCCTTTAGTCTCCACCGAGCCGGCCATATCGATTGGAGCCTGCTGTTCATCGTGTTGGCCTTTCTCATTTTGGGCCTGGTGATGGTGTACAGCGCCTCCTACGGTTTCGCCCTTTTCGAGACCAGCCCCGCCTACGGCCAGCCGACGTATTTCGTCAAACGGCAGGCCCTTTTCGCCGGCCTGGGGCTGGTCGGCCTGTTCTTCACCTCCCGGTTGGATTATCACTGGTACCAAAAAAGGGCGCTCTTGATCTTGGGCCTCACCATGGCCACCCTGGTGGGGATGATGTTCTTTGGCCAAGAGGTGGGCGGCGCCCGGCGCTGGCTCTCCAAGGGCGGCTCCGTCCAACCCTCCGAGTTCGCCGTGCTGGGGGCCATCATCTATATCTCCGTCTGGCTGGCGAGCAAGGGGGAGGAGATCCGCAACATCCATCTCGGCCTCATTCCCTTTAGCTTGATCTTGGGCTTGATGACGGCCCTCATCATGCTCCAGCCCAACTTTTCCACAGCGATCCTGTTGGCGGCGACGGCCATCGCCATCTTTTTCGCCGCCGGCGCGGATATCAGGCAATTACTGATTTTACTACTCTTTGGCAGCCTGGTCCTTCCTTTGGTGGCTCTGGTGGCCCATTATCCCTTGGAGCGGCTGCGCTTGTGGCTCCAAGGCCCCTTTAGCGCCGCTTACGCTGAGGGCTTTCAACTGGTGCAATCCCTGGCCGCCCTGAACAAGGGGGGGTGGTTCGGCGTCGGCCTGGGGCAGA